>DATKAY010000124.1:0-16375 GCA_035514495.1 Sphingomicrobium sp.
ATGACGCCTGGTTTACCTTGTTCGAGGCTGGCCTGCCGGCGCTTGGAACCGCGGTTTTCGGAATCCGCTTCCAGGGCGATTTCGGCGGCAGCGCGATCCGCTCGCAGGGAACCGCCAATGCGCTTCGGGAAATCGAACAGCAGATGGCCGACGGGGTGCCGCTGGATCGTGCGGCCGACCTGACCGAGCAGGCAGCGCGGATCATGCACAGCGATCTCGACGAATGGCGGCTGATCAACGAGCAGCAGGACCTCGATATCGTCTAGCCGGCCTTTGTCTGCACCGACGGCCTTGAGGTAGCGCCGCACTGGCCGCTATGCGCGCGGCAAGGGAGAGTTTTCATGCGTTTTACAGCCCTGATTGGAGCCTTGTTGATGACCACCGCCGCCCAAGCTGCCGACTGGAAGCTGGTAATCCACGGCGGCGCCGGAGTGATCGAGCCGTCGAGAACCACGCCGGAGACCGATTTGGCGATCCGCGCCGCGCTCGACCGGGCGCTCGATGCCGGCTCGAAGATCCTGGAGTCGGGCGGAAGCTCGCTCGACGCGGCCGAAGCCGCGGTTCGAGTGCTCGAGGACGACCCCGCGTTCAACGCCGGCTACGGGTCGGTCTTCACCTGGGACGAAACTCACGAGCTCGACGCGTCGATCATGGACGGGCGCTCCCGCGCGGCTGGGGCGGTCGCCGGGGTGACCGCGACGAAGAACCCGATATCGGTGGCGCGGGCGGTGATGGAAAAGAGCCCGCACGTGTTCCTGTCCGGGGACGGCGCGGACGAGTTCTCGAAAGCGCAGGGATTCGAGCAGGTCCCCAACAGCTATTTCTCGACTCCGCGGCGCGAGCGGCAGCTTGAGGAGTTCAAGACCAGCGACGTCAGCGCGCTCGACGTCGAGTATAAATACGGCACGGTCGGAGCCGTCGCGCTCGACTCGGACGGCCATGTCGCGGCCGCCACCTCGACCGGCGGGATGACCGGCAAGCGCTGGGGCCGCGTCGGCGACAGCCCGATCATCGGGGCTGGCACCTATGCCGACGACCGGGCCTGCGCGGTTTCCGCCACCGGGAAGGGCGAATATTTCATCCGCGCCGCGGTCGCCCATGAAATCTGCGCCCGGATCCGGCTGGGCGGCCAGACCGGCCAGGCCGCGGCCGACGAGGTGATGGCCGAGGTCAAGGCGCTTGGCGGAGACGGCGGGGTGATCGTCGTGACGCCCGAGGGCGAGATGGTCCATTCGTTCAACACGGTCGGGATGTACCGCGGAAAGGCCGATTCGACCGGCCGAAGCGTCGCTCTCTATTCGGAAGACGAGGAGCGGTAGGGCAGGTCCCGGCCAAGCAGCCCGGCTTCGAGCACGACCGCCGCTCGCTCCCGCTCGACGAAATCGGCGACCGCCCGGCGAAACCCCGGATCGGCAATGAAATGGGCCGACCGGGTGATCACCGGCTCATAGCCGCGGGCAAGCTTGTGCTCGCCCTGAGCGCCGGCCTGGACCGAGGACAGGCGATGGTCGATCGCCCATTCGATCGCCTGATAATAGCTCAGCTCGAAGTGGAGGAAGCGCACCTCCGCGAGCGTCCCCCAGTAGCGGCCGTAAAGCGCATCCGGGCCGATGACGTTGAGCGCCCCGGCAATCGGCAGTCCGTCGCGGCAGGCCAGGAACAGAAGCAGCTTCTCGCCCATCGTCTCGCCGATCCGGTCGAAGAAGGCGCGGGTCAAATAGGGCCGCCCCCATTTGCGGCTTCCCGTGTCCTGATAGAATCGCCACAGCCAGTCCCATTCCGAAGGGCCGATCGCGGCACCGGTCAGGGCGCGAAACTCCAGCCCCTTGCGGGCCGCCGCCCGCTCCTTGCTGATCGCCTTGCGCTTGCGGCTGGTAAGGCCGCCGAGGAAATCGTCGAAGTCGCGATAGCCGCGGTTTTGCCAGTGATACTGGATGCCGTGCCGGACCAGCCATCCGCGCCGCTGCGCTTCCCCGGCATCAGCCTCCTCGAGGAACGTCGCATGGGCCGATGAAAGGCCGTTCTGGAGAATGAGGGCCTCGATCGCCGCGAGCAGCTGCTGCGGCTTGGAGCCGAGAAACCGCGGGCCCGGCACCGGCGTGAAGGGCACCGCGACCTGGAGCTTGGGATAATAGGCTCCGCCGGCCCGTTCCCAGGCGTCGGCCCAGCCATGGTCGAACACATATTCGCCCTGGCTGTCCGATTTCAGATAGGCGGGCGCCGCGGCGGCGAGGCGGCCGTCCTCTTCGACCAGGATCGGAGCCGGCGACCAGCCGGTGCCGGGCCCGACGCTCCCCGATTGCTCGAGCGCGCCAAGGAAAGCGCGGCTGAGGAAGGGGTGCGATCCGGCGATCCGGTCCCAGTCGGCCGGGTCCAGCGCCTCGATCCCCGGCGCAATCCGGGCCAGCAGTTCCGATTCGCGATCGGCCATGCCCCGCTTATGGGGCTGCGTTCACCGGTCAGCCAGCCTTGACCGCGACGATCGCGTCGATTTCGACCGCGACTCCAAGCGGAAGCACCGCGACCCCGACCGCGCTTCGCGCGTGCCGCCCGGGCTCTCCGAAAACCTGGCTCATGAGTTCGGAGGCGCCGTTGGCGACCTTGGGCTGGTCGGTGAAGCCCGGGACGCTGTTCACGAACACGCCGAGCTTGACGATCCGCTCGACCCGGTCGAGCGAGCCGAGCGCCGCCTTCATCTGGGCAAGGAGCATGATCCCGCAGCGCCTCGCGGCCTCGACCCCGCCGTCGAGATCGACATCCTCGCCGAGCCGGCCCTTGATGAGGCTGCCGTCCTCGGCAAAGCTGATCTGGCCGGAAATATGGAGAAGGCCCCCATGCTCGACGGCCGGGACATAGGCGGCCACCGGGGCTGCAGGTTCGGGAAGGGTGATTCCCAGTTCGGCGAGGCGCTTCTCGATGCTCATTGCCGCCTCCTGACGAGGGGAGCGCCGGGAATCAACCCTTCCGGGCGACCGCGAAGCCGGCGAAGCTCTGGCGGGTCGGCATCAGCTCGATGGTGTTGATGTTGACGTGGCCAGGAAGGTTGGCGACCCACCAGATCGTGTCGGCGATGTCGGCGCCGGTCATCGGGTCCATGTCGGCATAAAGCGCGTCTGATGCCGCCTTGTCGCCGCCGGTCCGGACGATTGTGAACTCGGTCTCGACCATTCCCGGCTCGATCGAGGTGACCCTGACGCCGGTGCCCGCGACGTCGCACCTGAGGTCGAGCGAGAACTGCCGGACGAAGGCCTTGGTCCCGGCATAGACCGCGCCGCCCCGATACGGATAGGTCGCGGCCACCGACGACAGGTTGATGACCGCGCCCCGGCGCTCGATCAGCTTGGGCAGAAGCAGCCGGGTCAGCGCTACCAGCCCGGTGACATTGGTTTCGATGACCTTGGCCTGGTCGGCCATCTCGCCGTTTTGGAGCGGCTCCATCGGCGGCGCCAGTCCGGCGTTGTTGCAAAGCAGGTCGATATTGCCCCAGGGAGTCGCAAGCCCGCCCAGCTGCTCCAGCGAGCCGACGTCGCGCATGTCGAGCTCGAGCGGAAGGCAGCAGCTGCCGAGCTCGTCGGCGAGCGCCCGGAGCCGGTCGCCGCGTCGCCCGGTGGCGATCACCTTCCAGCCGGCGGACGCGAACTTGCGAGCGCTCGCCTCGCCGATTCCGGCGGTCGCGCCGGTGATCAGGATCGTCTTCGTCATTGTTCCTCCTGCTCTTCAAGCTCGCGCCTGGCGGCGACCAAAGCCTGCGGTGGAAGCCCGATTGCTTGCGCCACCGCGGTGAGATCCGGCTCATAGGCCTCGAGGAACCGGATCAGGGCCACCAGAAGCGCCGGCTCGCCGGCCCGCGCCCGAAGCTCTTCCGTCTCGATCCCGGTCAGGTCAAGGAACCGCCGGGCGCGTCGTTCGTCGGAAATGGCCGCAGCAAGCGCCATCAGCGCAATGGCACAAGCGTCGGTTGGCGGCGGCTCTACCATCGCCTAAGCACTGCGGCAGGAGATAAACTTGGCCAAGATCCTGATCGTCGAGGACAATGCGCTGAACGTCAAACTGTTCTGCGACCTGCTTGCCGCCCACGGCCATGAGGCCCGGCCGGTCACCGACGGACGCTATGCGCTCGACCAGGCGCGCGAATTCCAGCCCGACCTGGTCATCACCGACATCCAGCTGCCCCACGTCACCGGCCTCGACCTGATTTTGATGCTTCGGGAAGACAGCAAGCTCAAGGACGTGCCGATCATGGCCGTCACCGCCTATGCGGCAGCCGCCGACGAGGAAAAAATCCGCGCCGCGGGCGCCCAAGCCTATGTCTCGAAACCGATCTCGGTCGCGAAATTCGTCGCCCAGGTGAACGATCTGCTCGGGATTGAGGGGGCGAACCGACCCTCGCCCGCTCCGGCTACTTGATCTTGGCTTCCTTGAACTCGACGTGCTTGCGCACGACCGGGTCGTATTTGCGGAAGCTCAGCTTCTCGGTCTGCGTGCGCGGGTTCTTCTTCGTCACGTAGTAGAAGCCGGTATCGGCGCTGCTGACGAGCTTGATCTTGACGGTTGCCGGCTTGGCCATCGGAAGAGTCCCAAAAATGCAAAAGAAATATGCGACACCAATGCGTCGCTGGAGCCGGCGGCACATGGCTTTCGGGCCGCTTCTTGTCAACCCGCCTGGCCGTGTTGACCGCCCTTTAACCATTTGAGCCGACTGTCTGCCTGCAAGGAGAATGGCGATGGCTGGGGACAAGCTCGGGCCAGTGCGGGACCAGATCGGCGAGCGGCTCGCCGAATTTTCCAATCGCGCGACACGCCTTTCGCCACTCGACATCCATTCGCGAATGGACGCAATCCGCAAGATCGCCGTCGATCATGGAATGGAGGCGCTCGAGGCGCTGACCCAGCGGTCGGCGCAGCTGGCTTTGCTTCCGGGGCACCGGGTTGCGACTCGATGCTGCCTCGAGCATTTCGAAGAAGCGCTGGCGAGCGAATCGAGCGCCGACCGGACAACCATCCTCGCGGCGCTCGCGCTCCGGCTGAACTGACCTCAAAGAGCAACCGCTTTCGCCTGGGGTTCGTTACGGCCTCATGCGCGCTTTCTCCCAGCTCCTCGACGCCCTCGCCTACACGCGCTCGCGCAACACCAAGCTCAAGCTGATCGGCGATTATCTGAGGCAAACGCCCGACCCCGACCGCGGAATCGCGCTTGCCGCGCTGACCGGCTCGCTAAGCATTCCGACGGTCAAGGGCGCGGCCATCCGGGCCATCGCCGAGGAGCGGATCGATCCAATTCTCCTCAACATGAGCCGCGACTATGTCGGCGACCTGGCCGAGACCGTCGCTCTTCTCTGGCCGACCGCCGGGGACGGCGAGCCCGAGCTCGACGATGGCACGCTGACCATCGCCCGGGCGGTCGAGCAGCTTTCGGCCGCCGGCCGGGTCACCGCGCCCCGGCTGCTCGCGCAAATGCTCGATCGTCTCGACGCATCGGGCCGTTACGCGCTTCTCAAGCTCGCCACCGGAAATCTGAGGATCGGGATTTCCTCGCGGCTGGCCAAGCAGGCGCTTGCGTTGGCCTTCGACCTTGACGTCGAGGCGGTCGAGGAGGTCTGGCACGGGCTCGACCCGCCCTATCCGGAGCTGTTCGCCTGGGGCGAGGGGCGCGGCCCGCAGCCGACGGCGGGCGACCTGCCGGTGTTCAGGCCGTTCATGCTCGCCCTCCCGCTCCAGGAAGCGAGTGTGTCGCTCGACGATTATGCGGCCGAGTGGAAATGGGACGGAATCCGGGTCCAGCTCGTCCGGACCGCCGGCCAGACCCGGCTCTACAGCCGCACCGGCGACGACATTTCGGCGAGCTTTCCGGAAATCGCCGAGGCGTTCGAGACGGATGGCGTGCTCGACGGCGAGCTTCTCGTCCGCGGAAGCGCGCAGGGCTCGGCCGAGCTTCACGGCGGCGCCGCGGCGAGCTTCAACGCCCTCCAGCAGCGGCTCGGCCGAAAGACGGTGAGCGCCGGGATTCGGGCGCAATATCCCGCCTTCGTCCGGCTCTACGATTTGTTGATCGACGGAGACGAGGACCTGCGCGGCCTGCCGTGGACGATGCGGCGGCAGCGGCTCGAGGCGTTCGTCCCCAAACTCCCTTCCGACCTTTTCGATCTTTCGCAGCTGATCGAGGCGAAAGGCTTTGACGAGCTTTCCGACATTCGCGCCGGCGCCAGGGACGGTGCGATCGAGGGCGTGATGCTCAAGCGCCGCGACAGCGCTTACGTGCCGGGCCGCCGGGCGGGCCTGTGGTTCAAGTGGAAGCGCGACCCGCTGACCGCCGATTGCGTGCTGATGTACGCGCAGCGCGGTTCGGGAAAGAGATCGAGCTATTATTCCGATTTTACCTTCGGCTGCTGGACCGGCGAGGGGAAGCTGCTTCCGGTCGGAAAGGCCTATTTCGGCTTCACCGATGAGGAACTGCGCTGGCTCGACCGCTGGGTCCGCAACCACTCGGTCGGGCGGTTCGGCCCGGTCCGCGAGGTGGAAAAGGAGCTGGTGCTCGAGATCGCCTTCGATTCGGTCCATTCCAGCACCCGGCACAAGTCGGGGCTGGCGATGCGATTCCCGAGGATCAGCCGGATACGGACCGACAAGCCGGCGCCCGAAGCCGACCGCATCGAGACCCTTGAAGCGATGATCGCTTGAACCGAAGCGCTCCCCGGCTAGGGTCGCTGCCAAGGGAGACTCAATGATCAAGCTCATATTCGCTTTCGCGGCCCTTGCGGCAAGCGCCGCCGCCACCGCCCAGACCTATGCGATCCAGGCCGGACGAGTGATCGTCGATGCCGCCAGGCCCGCGCAAGGCCCTTCGACCGTCATCGTCGAAAACGGTCGTATCACGCGGATCGAGAACGGCTTCGTCGCGCCCGAAGGCGCAATTGTGGTGGACCAGCGCCGCAGGACGGTCCTGCCCGGTTTGATCGACGCCCATGTCCATCTGACCAGCGAGCCGGGCACGCCGTTCTGGCAAAGGACGATCCGGCCCGAGGAATACTCCACGATCCTCGGAGTCAAGAATGCGCTTCTCACCGCCCGGGCCGGCTTCACCACGGTCCGCGACCTCGGCGCGCCCGGCCTGTCGAGCTTTGCTCTTCGCGACTCGATCCGTGACGGAATCGTCCCGGGCCCGCGAATTATCGCAGCGGGCAGCGCCTTGTCGATCGTCGGCGGCCATGGCGACGTCAGCGGCTTTCGCCCGCAAGTGAATGCCGCGCTCGCCCAAGGCCGCACCTGCACCGGCGCCGACCAATGCGCCGAGAAAGTCCGCGAAGCGGCCAAAGCCGGAGCGGACGTCATCAAGATAACGGCAACCGGCGGAGTCCTCAGCCAGCAGGGCCGCGGCCTCGAAGGGCATTTTCATCCCGAGGAGATGCGGGCGATCACCGCCACTGCGCGCCGCCTCGGGCTCAAGGTCGCCGCTCATGCCCATGGCGCCCGGGGAATCGAGGATGCGGCTCGGGCGGGAGTCGATTCGATCGACCACGGCACCTTTGTCGACGAACCCGCGCTTCAGGCGATGAAGGCCAACGGCACCTGGTACGTGCCGACTTTGATGGCCTTCACCGGCGTTCGCGACCGCCTCGGCTCGGGCGTCTTCACTCCGGTCGTCGAAGCCAAGGCCCGCGAGACATTGACGGTCTGGGGCCACGGTCTCGCTGCTGCTCGCCGGGCGGGCGTCAGGATCGCCTTCGGGACAGATTCCGGGGTCTTCGAGCACGGCCGCAATGCCGAGGAAGCCGAGCTGATGGTCAGGCTCGGAGGAATGACTCCTCGCGAAGTGCTGATTTCGGCGACCACCGGCGCTGCCGAGCTCCTCGGAGTCTCGGACAAGACCGGGACTCTGGCGCCCGGCAAGAGCGCCGATCTGATCGCGGTAGACGGAGACCCGCTCGCCGACCCGGCCGCTCTCACCCGCATAGGCTATGTAATGGCGCAAGGGCGGCCGATCCCGCTTGAGTGATCGCAAGCACTCGGGTGAATTCAAAACGGAAACGCCCGCCCGGTTTTAAAGCCGGACGGGCGCTTCTTTACCTATCGGTGCGGTGGGTGGGATCAACCGATAGGCTGGAGATTCACGGCCGCGTGCTTGCCGCGCCGATCGACCTCGAGTTCGAAGGAAAGCCGGTCACCCTCGGCGAGCGTCGGCAATCCGGCCCGCTCTACCGCGGAGATGTGGACGAATGCGTCGGGCTGTCCGTCGTCGCGCTGAATGAAGCCGAAGCCTTTCATCGCGTTGAAGAACTTGACCGTTCCCTGGGCTTTTTCGCCGGTCAGCTGGCGTTCCGGCCCGCGCTCGGTGCGCTCGACCGGCAACGGCTCGCCCTCGATCTTGAGGTTGGTCGCGGATGTCCGGCCGCCGCGGTCCACCAATGTGAACTCGACCGGCTGTCCCTCGGCAAGGTCGGTATAGCCTGCCTGCTCGACCGCGGAGATATGGACGAAGACGTCCTCCCCGCCATCGTCGCGGACGATGAACCCGAATCCCTTCTGGGGATTGAAGAATTTCACGACGCCCTTGGCTTCGCCGACCACCTGGGGAGGCATTCCTCCGCCACGGAAGCCGCCGCCGGCACCGCCGCCGCCTCTGTCGCCGCCGCCAAAGCCACGGTCGCCGCCGCTAAAGCCGCCGCGATCCCCGTAACCGCGAGGCGCGCCAAATGCGCCGCGCTCCGCTACATCCGAGCGCTCCGTTCGTGTATCTTCACCGAAGAAACTGTCGCGCTTGTCCCTGCCGCGTCCCCCGCGGTCGCCTTTACGCCCTCTATCGAAACCCATGCCCGCCAAAATTCCCTGTGCCCCAGATGACTAGAACCAACGCGCTGGGCAGCAACCGCGCAACCGGTTTTGTGCGTATCTCGCTCACGCACCGTTCACGGCCTTACATCAAAAAATCTGACTGCTCTAGTGATTCGATTGCGGGGGGGCTGCTATGGGCAATCGTTACCGCTTAACTCCCGTTCGGGAAGCGGCGCGTCGGTCAAGTGAGGTGAAGTGCATGAGCATCTATTTTCACGAGGAAGATTTGGCCAAGAACGTCAGCTTCGCGGACGGCCCGATCGCCGTCGATACCGAGGCGATGGGCCTGATTCCCGGGCGGGACCGGCTCTGCCTCGTGCAGCTTTCGGACGGGAAGGGCGATGAGCATCTCGTCCGATTCGCGGTCTCAAGCGACTATTCGGCGCCTCGGCTCAAGGCGCTTCTCGCCGATTCGGCAAGGCTCAAGCTGTACCATTTCGCTCGCTTCGACGTGGCGATCATGAGCAAGTATCTCGGGATCATCGCCGCTCCGGTCTATTGCACGCGCACCGCCTCGAGGTTGGTTCGGACCTACACCGACCGCCACGGCCTCAAGGATCTCGTCAAGGAGATACTCGGGGAGGATCTATCCAAGCAGCAGCAGACCAGCGACTGGGGAGCCCCCGAAATCAACGACGCCCAGCGCGAATATGCGGCGAGCGATGTGCGTTTCCTCCACGCGCTGAAGGAGAAGCTGGACGAGCGGCTGGAGCGCGAGAACCGAATCGCCCTCGCCCAGGGCTGCTTCGACTTCCTTCCCTACCGGGCGCTGCTCGACATCGGCGGATGGGCCGACCAGGACATTTTCGCCCATGACGGCTAGGCCGGGCCTTCATGTCTGAGGCAGCCGTTCAGGACCGCCGCGAGAAACGGCAATGGGCGGTTCCGGGAAGCCGGCACGACCGAATCGTCAGACTTGCCAAGATCGCGCTTCCGGTGATGGTCGGGATTCTGATCGCCTTCATGGCGCTCGCCCCCCTCGACCGGAGCGGCGAGGGCAGCTTCATCCTCGACCAGAACAAGGTGGCCAACGCGCCCGAACGGATGCGAGTCGATGTCGCGCGCTATACCGGCCAGGACAATCTCGGGCGGCCGTTCGCAATCGTCGCCCAGTCCGCGGTCCAGCGCAATTCCGACCTGCCGATCGTCGACATCCGGGACATGTTCGCCAGGCTGTCGCTGCCGCGCGGGCCGGTGACGATGATTGCCGAACTCGCCCGCTACAATTTGGACACCCACATCCTGAAGGTGATCGGGCCGATTCGGGTGAACGGCCCCGACGGCTACCAGCTGTACACCCGTGACGTGACCGTCAACCTGAAGGAGCGGAGCATCACCGGCACCGACGGAGTCGAGGGCGCGATGAGCCTCGGGCAGTTCTCCGCAGGGCGCCTTCGAGCCGATCTTGGCGAGCGGACCGTGACCCTCGATCAAGGCGCTCGCTTGAAAATCATCCAGCGGCCCTCCACACCATGACGATGCGCCGCATTTTCCTCATTGGCCTGGCCGCCGCCTTCGCCGGCGCAACCGCCCTCGCACAGCAGCCGGTGTCTGCCCTCAAGGGCCATAACGCCAACGCTCCGATCGACGTCAGCGCCAACCGGATCGAGGTTCACGAGCGCGCCGATCGCGCCATTTTCGTCGGCGACGTTCGGGTCAGTCAGGCCGATCTCGTCCTGATTACGCAACGCCTAACGGTCGCCTATGAAAGCGCCGGCGGAATCCAGATCGAGCGCCTCGACGCGAGCGGCGGAGTGACCGTCAGGAGCCCGTCGGAGACGGCCAACGGCGATTTCGGAATCTACGATTTGGAACGCAAGCTGATCACGCTCGTCGGCAATGTCCGGCTGAGCCGCGGCGGCTCGCAGATCGCCGGCTCGCGCCTGGTCATCGACCTCAGCTCCGGCCGGGCGGTGATCGACGGCGGCCCGGCCGGAGTCGGACAACAGGGAGGCCGAGTGACCGGGCGTTTCACCGTCCCGCAGCGCGGCAATTGACGAGCCGGTGAACGACGCAACAGCGCTCGCTACCCCTCCCGAAGGGGAGGTATTGGTCTCGAGGGGCCTGGAGGTCCGCTCGATCGCCAAGGCTTATGACCGCCGAGCCGTCCTGCACGATGTTTCGCTGTCGGTTCGCCGGGGCGAAGTGGTGGGGCTGCTCGGTCCGAACGGGGCCGGAAAGACGACCTGCTTCTATTCGGTCATGGGGCTGGTGAAGCCCGACGCGGGCCGGATCTTCCTCGACGGCCAGGACATCACCGACTTGCCGATGTACCGCCGCTCGATCCTCGGCCTCGGCTATCTTCCCCAGGAGACCTCGATCTTCCGGGGCCTGACCGTCGAGCAGAACATCCTCGCCATCCTCGAGATGTCGGAGCCCGACAAGCAAGCGAGGAGCGAGCGGCTCGAACGGCTGCTGGCCGAGTTCGGCCTGACGCATTTGCGCGACAATTCGGCGATGGCGCTGTCGGGCGGCGAGCGGCGGCGGTGCGAGATCGCCCGGGCGCTGGCGGCCGACCCTTCGATCATGCTTCTCGACGAGCCGTTCGCCGGGATCGACCCGATTTCGATCGCCGACATCCGCGAGCTCGTCCGGGAGCTCAAGAAGCGCGACATCGGCGTTCTCATTACCGACCATAATGTCCGCGAGACGCTCGATATCGTCGACCGCGCCTGCATCATCTACGACGGACAGGCGCTGTTCCAGGGGACTCCCGAAGCGCTGGTTGAAGACAGCGAGGTCCGCCGCCTGTACCTTGGCGAGAGCTTCGCTTTGTAGAGAGACGCGTCGTGGGCCTCGGTCCGAGTATCCAGATCCGGCAATCGCAGCAGCTGGTGCTGACTCCCCAGCTGGCGCAGGCGATCAAGCTCCTGACGCTCAGCAACGTCGAGCTGGAATCGGTGATCGCCGAGGAGATGGCGAAGAACCCGCTGCTCGAAATCGGCTCGTCCGAGGAAAGCGGCGAAGCCCAGGCCGAGCCTGTCGAAGAGCAAGCGGCGCAGTCGCTGACCGACGATTTGGTTACCGGCACGAACGCCAACGAGCCTGTGTTGGACTATGACTTCGCCCAGCAGGCGCTCGAGACCGACAGCTTCACCGATGTGACGACGCCTTCGTCCAGTGGCGGGGAATTCGATTTCGACCGGCTGGAGGCCGGCGCAAGCTCGCTGTGCGAGCATTTGCTCGCCCAGCTCCACGGGGCTTCGGGAGAGACGGCCTTGCTCGCCCAGATCATCGTCGAGCAACTCGACGAGAACGGCTATCTGGCGGTCCCGCTGTCTGAGATCGCTGCCGATACCGGCGCCGGTGTCCAGCAGGTCGAAAGCGCGCTCAAATTCGTCCAGGAGCTCGATCCCCCTGGCGTTGGAGCGCGCAACCTGGCCGAATGCCTGGCGATCCAGGCGAGAGCGGCCGACCGCTACGACCCGGCGATGGCGAGGCTGATGGACAATCTCGCGCTTCTCGCCAAGGGCCGGATGGCCGACCTCAAGCGGATCTGCGGGGTGGACGACGAGGATCTGGCCGACATGGTCGCCGAGCTTCGAGCCTATGATCCCAAGCCCGGAAGCCGCTTCTCGAGCGAAGGCGCGGAGCAGGTCATCCCGGACGTTTTCGTCCGCCGAACCCGCTCGGGCTTTGCAGTCGAGCTCAACACCGCCGCGCTTCCAAGACTGCTCGTCAACCGCCGCTACTATCAGGAGCTGAAATCCGGGCCGCAGGACAAGGACTCGAAGGCTTGGCTGAGCGAATGCCTGGCGAGCGCCAACTGGATGGTCCGGGCGCTCGACCAGCGGGCCCGGACGATCGTCAAGGTGGTGTCCGAGATCGTCAAGACACAAGGCGGCTTTTTCGTGGCCGGAACCGAGGCGCTCAAGCCGCTGACTCTCAAGCAGGTGGCCGACTCGATCGAAATGCACGAATCGACCGTCAGCCGAGTCACGTCGAACAAATACCTGCTTTGCGACCGCGGGCTGTTCGAGCTGAAATTCTTCTTTGGCTCCGGGATCGCCTCGACCGACGGCGAGGGCGGCGGAGCGGCCGCCGAGGCGGTCAAGGCGGCGATCCGCGAGATCATCGAGGGCGAGACCCAAATCCTCAGCGACGATTCGATCGCCGAGTTGCTCAAGCGGCGCGGCTTCGACATCGCCCGGCGAACGGTGGTCAAATATCGCGAGTCGATGGGCATCGGCTCGTCGGTCCAGCGACGGCGCCAGCGGAAGATCGCCGGGCTCGCCTAGGGCCTGAAACTCAGGGCCTACAGCGTCAGCCTGGCCCAGACTGGAAGGTGATCCGAGGCTCGCCGGGCGGCTTCGCTCCTGTGCACCCCGGCCGAATCGATGCGGATTCCCGAGCCGACGATAATCCGGTCGAGCGAGGCGAGAGGATGGCGCGAGTGAAAGCTCGCACCGGTCGGAGCGATCCTGAAGTCGGACGGAAGGTCCTTCAGGCAGCCGCTCGCGACCCGCCACTCGTTGGTGTCGCCCATCAGCACCGTCGGCATGTTGAGCGGCCGCTGTGCGATGGAATCGAGAATGGCGCGCATCTGCCGACGCCGCCACAGCCCCGACAGGTCGAGATGCATGCCCACCACCCGGAGCGGCCGATCGCCGGGAAGCAGAAGCTCGGCCATCACCGCCCCGCGCGGCTCGAAGGCAGGAAGCTGGAGCGCCGCGCAGTCGAGGATTTCAACCTCCCTCTTCACCAGCAGGGCATTGCCGTGCCAGCCGATGTTCCGGGTATCGACCTTCAAAAGACGCTCCGCCTGCTTGCGAGCTTTCTCGAGCGGGCGCTTGTGGCGGATCCCAAGCAGCACCGGCTTGTACAATCCATGCTCGTCGTAAAGCTCGCGCGGGACCGCGGACGCCCGGCCGCCGAACCTCTTGTCGGCCTCCTGCAACGCGACGACGTCGGCGCCGATTTCCTGGAGCACCTCCAGGATCCGGCGCGGGTTGCGCCGCCGGTCGATTCCGATTGCCTTGCGCATATTGTAGCTGGCAACGGTAAGGCTTGGGCTGCTCACGCCTGCGCCAACCCTGCCCGGCTACCGCAGTTCCTCAAACGTCCAGATTGGCGACGCTGAGCGCATTATCCTGGATGAACTCGCGCCGAGGCTCGACGACATCGCCCATCAGCCGGGTGAAAATCTCGTCGGCGACGTCGGCCTGCAAGACCTCGACCCGGAGCAGCGACCGGTTGGCCGGGTCCAGCGTCGTCTCCCACAATTGCTCCGCGTTCATTTCGCCAAGGCCCTTGTAGCGCTGGATCGACAGCCCCTTGCGCCCGGCGGCGAGAACCGCGTCGAGCAGCTCGGAGGGGCGGGCGACCATGATTCCCTTCTTCTCCGACTCCGACTCGTCTGGCTGCTCGTCCTCCTCGACACCCTCGATCAGCTCGGGCTTCTGCTCGTCGCTGACGACACTGCCTTTCTTGACGGTCCGAAGGAGCATCGGGCTTTCGTAGACGCCCGTCTGCTCGGCGGTGAGGCCGTGGAGCTTGCGGGCTTCCGCCGAGACCAGGAACTTCTTCTCGATGACATGGGCGTCGGTCACTCCGCGCCACAGGCGCTGGAGCAGATAGCCGCCTTCCTCGGCGACCTCGCCGGACCATTTCGCGTCCTCGTCCATCCGGTTCAGCCATTGCGCGACCTGCTCGACCGCCTTCTCGCGCCCGTGGGCGTTGAGATTGGGCGCCAGCGCTCCGTTGATGGCGAGCGCCTCGATCAGCGCCGGATCGTATTTGCGCGGAGCGTAGCGCATGACGGTTCGGACTCGGCGGGCATGGTCGACCAGCACCTTGAGATCACCGCCCGATCGCTGACCGTCCGGAGTGTCGAGGACCAGCCCTTCCAGCCCCTCCTTCTCCAGATAGTCGTCGAGCGCCGGGTCGTCCTTCAGATAGACCTCGGAGCGGCCGCGGCTGACCTTGTAGAGCGGCGGCTGGGCGATCAGCAAATGCCCGTTGGTGATCAACTCCGGCATCTGCCGGTAGAAGAATGTCAGGAGCAGGGTGCGGATGTGGGCGCCGTCGACATCGGCGTCGGTCATGATGATGATCTTGTGATAGCGCAGCTTCTCGAGGTTGAATTCCTCGCGGCCGATGCCGGTGCCGAGCGCCTGGATCATGGTCCCGATCTCGCGGCTCGACAGCATCCGGTCGAAGCGAGCGCGCTCGACGTTGAGCAGCTTGCCGCGAAGCGGAAGGATCGCCTGGTTGTGGCGGTTGCGGCCCTGCTTGGCCGAGCCGCCGGCGCTGTCGCCCTCGACCAGGAACAGCTCGGAAAGAGCGGGATCGCGCTCCTGGCAGTCGGCGAGCTTGCCGGGCAGCGAGGCGATGTCCATCACCCCCTTGCGGCGGGTGAGGTCGCGCGCCTTGCGCGCCGCCTCGCGGGCGGCGGCCGCGTCGATGATCTTCTGGACGATCGTGCGTGCGTGGGCCGGGTTCTCCTCCAGCCATTCGGCGAGCTTGTCGGCCATCAGGCTCTGGAGCGGCTGGCGAACCTCCGAGCTCACGAGCTTGTCCTTGGTCTGGCTTCCGAACTTGGGGTCGGGAAGCTTGACCGAGACGATCGCCGTCAGCCCTTCGCGCATGTCGTCGCCGGTCAGGCTGACCTTCTCCTTCTTCAGAAGGCCCGAGCGCTCGGCGTAATTGTTGAGTGTGTTGGTGAGGGCAGCCCGGAAGGCGGCGAGATGGGTGCCGCCGTCGCGCTGGGGGATGTTGTTGGTGAACGCCAGGACGTTCTCGTAATAGCTGTCGTTCCATTCGAGAGAGACGTCGATCCCGACGTCGTCGCGCTGGCCGGTGATCGCGATCGGCTCCGGGATCAGCGCGGTCTTGGCGCGGTCGAGATACTGGACGAAGGCGGCGATCCCGCCCTCGTAATACATCTCGACGCTCTTGGTCTCGTCGTGGCGGGCATCGGTGAGCACCAGCCGAACGCCCGAGTTGAGGAAGGCGAGCTCGCGGAAGCGATGCTCGAGGCGGTCGAAATCGAACTCGATATTCTTGAAGGTGTCGCCGGTCGGAAGAAAGGTCACTCGAGTCCCGCGCTTGTCGGTCTTTCCGACCTTCTTCAGCGGGGCTTCTGGAACGCCGTGGCGAAAGCGCACGAAATGCTCTTCGCCATCGCGCCAGACGTTGAGCTCGAGCCATTCGGAGAGCGCGTTGACGACGCTTACCCCGACCCCGTGAAGGCCGCCCGACACCTTATAGGCATTCTCGTCCGACGTATTGTCGAATTTACCGCCGGCATGGAGGTGGGTCATGATGACCTCGGCCGCCGACACTCCTTCGCCCTTGTGGATTCCGGTCGGGATTCCGCGGCCATTGTCCTCGACCGACACCGACCCGTCCGGGTTGAGCGTGATCAGGACCCGGTCGCAATGCCCGGCCAGCGCCTCGTCGATTGCATTGTCCGAAACCTCGAACACCATGTGGTGAAGGCCCGAGCCGTCGTCGGTGTCGCCGATGTACATTCCGGGGCGCTTGCGGACCGCGTCGAGGCCCTTGAGGACCTTGATGGATTCGGCGCCGTAAGCGTTCTTGCGGG
>DATKAY010000125.1:0-6342 GCA_035514495.1 Sphingomicrobium sp.
GCTAGCGTGGCCGATGCGGAGCCTCTGGGCACAACTTCTCTGGGCGCAAGTTAAGGAATGCAATGACAAAACTATCGGGCAGCGATGGCAAGAGCACGCTCTACTGCTCATTCTGCGGCAAGTCGCAGCACGAGGTCCGCAAGCTCATCGCCGGGCCGACGGTGTTC
The DNA here is from genome assembly GCA_035514495.1 of Sphingomicrobium sp. GTDB lineage: Bacteria > Pseudomonadota > Alphaproteobacteria > Sphingomonadales > Sphingomonadaceae > Sphingomicrobium. The sequence continues at coordinate 168 of DATKAY010000125.1, forward strand.
ATCTGCGACGAGTGCGTCGAGCTGTGCAACGACATAATCCGCGAGGAGAGCAAGTCTGCGCTCGTCAAGACTCGCGACGGGGTCCCGACCCCGGCGGAAATCTGCAAGGTTCTCGACGATTACGTGATCGGCCAGGACCGGGCGAAACGGGTCCTGTCGGTCGCCGTCCACAACCATTACAAGCGGCTGAACCACGGCGCCAAGGCCGGCAACGAGGTCGAGCTCGCCAAGTCCAACATCCTTCTGATCGGCCCGACGGGCTGCGGCAAGACGCTGCTTGCGCAGACGCTTGCGCGAATCCTCGACGTTCCGTTCACGATGGCCGACGCGACTACGCTGACCGAAGCCGGCTATGTCGGCGAGGATGTCGAGAACATCATCCTGAAGCTTCTCCAGGCCTCCGACTACAATGTCGAAAAGGCGCAGCGCGGGATCGTCTACATCGACGAAATCGACAAGATCAGCCGCAAGTCCGACAATCCGTCGATCACCCGCGACGTCTCGGGCGAAGGCGTTCAGCAGGCGCTATTGAAGCTGATGGAAGGCACCACCGCCTCGGTTCCGCCGCAGGGCGGCCGGAAGCACCCGCAGCAGGAGTTCCTGCAGGTCGACACGACCAACATCCTGTTTATCTGCGGCGGCGCCTTCGCCGGGCTCGAGAAGATCATTTCCGACCGGATGGAAGGCAAGTCGATGGGCTTTGGCGCCCATGTCGCCGCTCCCGACGAGCGCAAGACGGGCGAGATCCTCCAGCATTGCGAGCCCGAGGACCTGTTGAAGTTCGGCCTGATCCCCGAGTTCATCGGCCGGCTGCCGGTCATCGCGACCCTTCTCGACCTCGACGAGGAAGCGCTGATCAAGATCCTGGTCGAGCCGAAGAACGCGCTTGTGAAGCAATATCACAAGCTGTTCGACATGGAGGACGTGGAGCTTGCGTTCAGCGAGGACGCGCTCGGAGCGGTGGCCCGCAAGGCGATCGACCGCAAGACCGGCGCCCGGGGGCTTCGCTCGATCCTCGAGGGCATCCTGCTCGACACGATGTTCGACTTGCCCTCGATGGACGGGGTCGATGAAGTCCATATCGACAAGGACGTGGTGATGGGCACCAAGGAGCCGGTTCGGGTCTATGCCAAGAAAGGCAAGACCGGCGACGCGGCGTGATTCGCTCGCTCCTGGCTGCACTGGCGGCGGCCTTTTTCCTGATCCCGGCAACGGGGCAATCCCAGCCGATCGAGCAGACGGTCGAAGACCATCGCGACGACCGGGGCGAAATTGACCGCTCGAACCACGGCTTCATCCACCGTCCGTCCGGCTATGCCTTTCCCGCTTTTCTGGGCGAAATGCCGGCCCGCAAGACTTATACCTACGGTCCTGGCAATGCGTCCCTCTATTACACGCTGTACGGCGGCGCCAACGGTGATGCCTGGCTCAGCCTCTATGTCTATCCCGCACTGACCTCAGTTGAGGCGCATTCAGTGGAGATCGAGGAAGCCTTGCTCGGCCGCATGCCCGGTACTGCCATCGAGCCTCCCCATGGCGCTCCTGCAACACCCGGCGGAGCGGCAGGAAAGTGGTACGATTCGACTGCCGATGGAATTGCAGTCTTGTCTGGCTACCGCCTGGTCCGAAGCGGCGATTGGTTCATCAAGGTGCGTGTGACAGTTCCAAAATCCGGAGGACAATCGGCATTGGACCGGGCCTTGCGCGGCTTTGCGGCAGTGCCTTGGTCGGTTCCGCCCGAACCCGCTCGGATGCGCGCCTTTGGCCGTTGACCGGCCTCTCCTTGATCCCTCCGCCCCCCAGGCGGTAGGCAGCGGAACGCCGCTCGGCCTTCTTCCAGTTGCGATCCGCGTGCCGATCCGTCCTGCAAGGGCGATCCTGATCGGCTATCTGATCGCTTTTCCGATCAGCCTGCTCCTCGGCTTCATCGCAACGACGCTCCTGCCCGAGGCCCAGCCCCCGCAATTCGACGTTGAGGGGCCGGCGGCGATCGTTGCGCTGGTGCTCTTCGCGCCGATCGCGGAGACGCTGATCATGGGGGCGGCGCTGCTGTTCCTGCTGCTGTTCCTCCCGCCGACTGCAGCGATCATCGTCAGCGCAGTCGGCTGGGGGATCGCCCATTCGATGCTCGCCCCGATGTGGGGGCTGATCATTTGGTGGCCGTTTCTAATCTTCTCGACCCTGTTCGTCGCCTGGCGCGTCCGGTCGCTGGCGCTGGCCTTCGCGATCCCGATGTGCGTTCACGCGCTTCAGAATCTCCTGCCGGCGTTGCTCATCGCCCGGGGCATGACCGGCTAGCACCTCGCCGTCGAGCGGCAAGCTGTCGCGGTTCTTCTCGTTGCACGCCGCCGGATCGCCGCCCATATAGGCTTTTATGAACCGATCCCTTCCGCTCCTGCCGCTTCGTGACATCGTCGTTTTCCCGCAGCGGATCGTCCCATTGTTCGTCGGCCGCGAGAAGTCGGTAGAGGCACTCGATGCGGCGATGGCCGACAACAAGGAGCTGTTCCTCGTCGCCCAGCTCGATCCGACCGAGGACGATCCCGGCCGCGACGACCTCTACGACCTTGGAGTGGTCGCCACCGCGATGCAGCTTTTAAAGCTGCCCGACGGGACCGTCCGGGTGTTGGTGGAAGGAACCAAGCGGGCCAGGCTCGTGGAGCTGGTCGCTGAGGACGGCTTCGTCACTGCCGAGATCGAGGAGGTCGAGGAGGTCGAACAAGAGGCCGCCGACGGTCCGCAGGCCCAGGCGCTGATGCGCTCGGTCGTCGAGCAGTTCGAAAATTACGCGAAGCTCAACAAGAGGCTTCCGCCGGAAACCGGAATCCAGCTCGCCGAAATCGAGGATCCCTCGGTTCTCGCCGACGCGGTCGCTTCCAACCTGTCGATCAAGGTCGCGGACAAGCAGGCGATCCTGGGCGAGCTCAACCCGGCGCGCCGGCTGGAGATGGTGTTCGCCTTCATGGAAGGCGAGCTCGGCGTGCTCCAGGTCGAAAAGAAGATCCGAAGCCGGGTCAAACGCCAGATGGAGAAGACCCAGCGCGAATATTATCTCAACGAGCAGTTGAAGGCGATCCAGCGCGAGCTCGGCAACGAGAGCGAGGAGAGCGGCGACGAACTTCACGAACTCGCCCAGAAGATTCGCAAGACGAAGCTTTCAAAGGAGGCCCGCACTCGCGCCAATGCCGAGCTCAAGAAGCTCAAGGCGATGGCGCCGATGTCGGCCGAGGCAACGGTCGCGCGCAACTATCTCGACGTCCTGCTCGGCCTGCCCTGGGGAAAGAAGTCCCGGGTGAAGAAGGACATCGCCGAGGCCCAGCAGATCCTCGACGAGGACCATTATGCGCTCGAGAGGGTGAAGGACCGGATCGTCGAATATCTGGCGGTGCAGGCCCGGACCAACAAATTGAAAGGCCCGATCCTGTGCCTGGTCGGCCCGCCCGGCGTCGGCAAGACCTCGCTGGGGCGCTCGATCGCCCGGGCGACGGGCCGTGAGTTCGTCCGCCAGTCGCTCGGCGGAGTGCGCGACGAAGCCGAAATCCGCGGCCACCGCCGGACCTATATCGGCTCGCTTCCGGGCAAGATCATTTCCAACATCCGGAAGGCGGGGGCGAGCAATCCCCTGTTCCTGCTCGACGAGATCGACAAGCTCGGACAGGATTTCCGCGGCGACCCGTCGTCGGCGCTGCTCGAAGTCCTCGACCCGGAGCAGAACTCCCGCTTCCAGGACCATTATCTGGAAATCGACTACGACTTGTCCGACGTGATGTTCGTCACCACGGCCAACTCTCTCGACATGCCGCAGCCGCTTCTTGACCGGATGGAGATCATCCGGCTGGCGGGCTATACCGAAGACGAGAAGGTGGAGATCGCCAAGCGCCACCTGATCCCCAAGCAGATGGAAGCGCATGGAGTGAAGCCCGACGAGCTGGCCTTCACCGACGAGGGCCTTCGCTCGATCATCCGTTACTACACGCGCGAGGCCGGGGTCCGGACGCTCGAGCGCGAGCTTGCCAAGGTCGCCCGAAAGTCGCTTCGCCGGATTCTCGAGAAAAAGACCGAAAAGGTTGAGCTGGCCCCGGACAACATCCCCGATTTCCTCGGGGTCCGCAAATTCCGTCACGGGATCGGCGAGGACGAGGACCAGATCGGCGCGGTGACCGGGCTCGCATGGACCGAAGTCGGCGGCGAGCTGCTGACCATCGAGGCGGTGACGGTTCCGGGCAAGGGCCAGATCAAGACCACCGGCAAGCTGGGCGAAGTGATGCAGGAGTCGGTCCAGGCGGCGATGAGCTTCGTCAAGGCGCGCTCGCCCTCGTTCGGAGTGAAGCCCAGCCTGTTCGCCCGCAAGGACATCCACGTCCACTTGCCCGAAGGCGCGGTCCCCAAGGACGGGCCTTCGGCGGGTATCGGAATGGTAACGGCAATGATCTCGACCCTGACTGGAATCCCGGTTCGGCGTGACGTCGCGATGACCGGCGAGGTCACGCTTCGTGGACGGGTTCTTCCGATCGGCGGACTGAAGGAAAAGCTGCTTGCGGCGCTTCGCGGCGGAATCACGACCGTCCTCATCCCCGGCGAGAACGAGAAGGACCTCGCGGAGATTCCCGCGGCGGTGAAGGACAAGCTCAAGATCATCCCCGTCAACCATGTCGACGAGGTCCTGATCGAGGCGATGAGCGGGCCGATACGGCCGATCGAGTGGACCGATCCCGACGAGCATGCCGCCGAGCCGCCGGTTCCGCCCGTCGATCCGGCAAGCGAGGCCGCCGTTCGCCACTAGGCTTTGACTCTGCGTGCGAGTCTGGCGTTTAGTCTGTCGCAGAGCCGCGCGAGTCTCGCGCAGCATCGGGGAGCAGCGAGCCAATGAACAAGCAGGAACTGATCGGCCATATCGCCGACCGTGCCGGATTGAGCCGCAACGATGCGGCGCGCGCGGTCGAAACGATGCTCGAGGTGATCACGTCGGCGCTGAAGCGCGGCGATGAAGTGCGGCTGGTCGGCTTCGGCAATTTCACGGTGACCCGGCGCAAGGCGTCGACCGGCCGCAATCCGCGAACCGGCGAGCCGATGCAGATCAAGGCCACCACGCAACCCAAATTCCGCCCGGGCAAGGTGTTGAAGGACGCCGTTCAGTAGCGCAGCGCGCAGCATGTCCGGGGGACAGGCGAGCACAAGCTCTGCGCGCAGCATGTCCGAAGGGACATGCGAGCACAGCTGGACAGGCCGGCGGGCCGCACTATATCCGCGCGAACTTCCGCCGGGGCGCGGGCGCGTAGCTCAGTGGTAGAGCACACCCTTCACACGGGTGGGGTCGCAGGTTCAATCCCTGCCGCGCCCACCATGCTCGCTGCCGGGGCTTCGCCAGGGCGCCGCAACAGCCCCTGCCTGGTCAACGAATATTAAAAAAGCTGTTTAAGCCCATCGCGCATGGCGCTGGCCTGATCGGGGGCCAGCGACACCGCCGGTTTCAGCGCGGGAGGGCCCGGCCAGCCTTGATCCGAAAACTCGACCTTCTGCCATTTCCGCACTTCCGAATAGCGCGGGATGACGTGGAAGTGCACGTTGGGATCGACCATCATCAGCATCAGGTAATTGAGCCGTTCGTAGCGGCAGAACTCGCGAAGCGCGGCCTCGATCATGCGGACGGCGACGGCCTGCTCGGCGAAGGCCTGGTCGGAAAGATCGGAATAGGCAGTCGCATCGCTCCTGCTCGCAAGCACGAGCGAGCCCAGGGTCACCTGCTCGGGCCGAAGTAGGATCGCCCAGTGATCCAGCTCCTTGATCAGCGTTTCGGGATAGCCGAATTTGATCATCGTTGGGTTCGGCATGCCGACCTCCGTTCGGGTTGCGTTCAGAGGCCGCCAACCCTAAGGAGCGCGCGCGCTTTGGGGAACCTTGAATGCATGAGGCCAAAGCGCGCAAATGGCGATCGTAGCTCAGCTGGTTAGAGCACTGGTTTGTGGTACCAGGGGTCGGGGGTTCAAGTCCCCTCGGTCGCCCCATTTTCGCTTCGATCACAAAACGGAAATCCGACCGCAATGGAAACGCCCTGGGGCTACACCGATTTCGACGCGCATGAGATCCTGCATTTCGTCGATCAGCCCGAGGACGGGCTTCGAGCGATCATCGCAGTGCATTCGACCCATCTTGGGCCGGCGGCAGGCGGGGCGCG
>DATKAY010000126.1:0-10850 GCA_035514495.1 Sphingomicrobium sp.
TCTCGGGACAGGCCGTATTTCTGTGCCATCATCTCGGCGCCTCGAAACTGGGTGAACTCGCTTACCCCGAAGCGTTGCTGCACCGATTTGGGCCAGGGGCCGGTGCCGATCCCCGCCTGGAGGGGCAGGAAGACCGGCGACCCCATCGGCACCCGCGACATGCTCTCGACTCCGGCCGCGATCACCAAATCCTGGGTGCCGCTCATCACCGCCTGGGCTGCGAAATGGATGGATTGCTGCGAGCTTCCGCATTGCCGGTCGATGGTCACCGCGGGCACCGTCTGAGGGAGCGAGGAGGCGAGCACCATGCTTCGGCCGACATGACAGCTCTGCTCGCCGATCTGGCCGACGCAGCCGGTGATCACGTCGTCGATCGCCGCCGGGTCGATGCCGCTTCGCTCGACGAGCGAATCTAGCACCGCGGCCCCCATGTCGACCGGGTGCCAGTCCTTGAGCGCCCCGTCGCGACGGCCGCCGGCGGTGCGGACCGCATCAACGATATAGGCAATACCCATCAGCCGCGCTCCACTTGCGCGATGAAATCATCGACCTGCCGGTTGAAGCTCGGCGCTCGCTCCAGGTTCGACAAATGCCCCGCCCCGGCAATCGTCTCAAGCCGCGCTTTCGGAACCAGCTCGGCCAGCTCGCTGGAAAGTGCCGGCGGGGTGACGCGGTCCTCCTCGCCGACCAGGACCAGGGTGGGAACATCGATCGCGCGCGCCCGGCCGCGCTGGTCGGCAAGCCAAACCGCCTCGGCGCCGATCCGGTAGGCGGCCGGGTCGATCCGGGCCATCGTCTCGACGACCTCGGCGCGAATGTCCTTGCCGGCACCGGCCGCGAGCAGCACATCCACCCGCGCCTGCGCCAGCGCCCGAAGGTCGGTGCTCGCTGCCAGGCTTCGCTCGTAAATGGCTTGCCCTTCGGGGTGCGACGCGAAGGAATCGGCGAGGATCAGCGACACGCACCTTTGCGGCGCGGCCGAGTGAATGGCGATTGCCACCACGCCGCCGAGCGAGAGGCCGCAGATATGGGCGCGGCCGATATCGAGCGCGCTCATCGCCGCCAGGATCGCGGCCGCGAAATCCTCGCGGCTGGTGCCTTCCGGGGCCGGATCGCTGTCGCCATATCCGGGATAGTCGAAGGCGATCGACCGGCGTTTCTTGCCGAAATGCGCGAGCTGCGGAGCCCAGACCGACTTGTCGGAGCCGACCCCGTGCAGGAAGACGAGCGGAATGCCGCCGCTTCCCTCCTCGCCGAAGCCGATTTGGCCCAAAGATGTCTCTATCGCTGCCACGCATTTGCTTGTGCGCATGGGGCCGGCCAATGCAAGAAAGGAGTGTGAACGAAAACAAATGTAACGGTTCAGCAACGGCTCAGGGTGGTTGGGGCAAAAGGGGCTCGAATGCTCGGCAACTTTTCGAGGTATGTGATGGTCAAGATCCTGCTTTCCTTCCTGGTCGCAACGACCGCCGCGACCATTGCGAGCCCTGCAATGGCGCAACGCGTCGGCAGCGACGAGCGCGACGATGCGCGCGAGGAACGCCGGTCCGAGCGGGCCAAGGCCCGCCAGGAGCGAGTCCAGGAGCCCAAGGCCAGCCTCGCCGAGCCGGTGCAACGGCTTGAGCGGGCGCAGCGGCCCGAGCGAGTGCAGCGGCCCGAGCGCGTGCAGCGGCCCGAGCGAGCCCAGCCTGTTCAGCGTCAAACCGGCGTGCAGCCTCTCCAGCGGATCGACCGGATCGACCCTTCCGAGCGCCGAGCCGCAATTCCCCAGCGCGACCGAATTCGGCCGCGAGCGATGGAAGCGGACCGGCGAGCCGCCAATGTCAACGAGCGCGGACGGCCGACGCTCGGGCCCCGCCGCCAGGCGCAACAGACGATGGAAAGCCGCGAGGCGCAACAGGTGATGGAGAGCGTCAGGCAGGAAAGGCCGGTCCTCGATCGCGATCGGTGGATTTCTTCCGACCGCGCAATTCGCCAGGCGGAGCGCCCGCGCCGGGGGGCTCCTCCGGCCGGCGCCCGGCCCGACCGCCCGGCTCCGCCGCCGACGACCACGGCGCATGTGCCCGCGCCGCGCTGGAGCGGCGGCTGGCGCCGCGACCATCGCCACGACTGGCGCAAATATCGCGACCGCAACCGATCGCATTTCCGGATCGGCATCTATTACGATCCGTTCGGCTGGGGCTACCATCGCTACAATGTCGGCTGGCGCCTGTGGCCGAGCTATTACAGCCACCACCACTGGCTGCGCGATCCGTGGATGTACCGGCTTCCCTACGCGCCCTGGCCGTATCGCTGGGTCCGCTATTACGACGACGTCCTTTTGGTAAACACCATCAGCGGCCAGGTCGTCGACGTGATCTACGACTTCTTCTGGTAGCAACAGCCAGCCATTTCAGCGAAGGGGCGTTGCGGCTTTCCGCAGCGCCCCTTTTTCGAAACGGCGTTGAAATGATGGTGCTCCCCGTATTAGCAATGCAATGCGCTCGCCTCGCCCGGGAGTTACGATGACCAATCGCGCTTTTGCCCTAGCGGCACTCCTTTCAACCTGCGTCCTGTCGGCCTGCGCGACCGTTCCGCAATCGGTCGCCGCTGCCCCGGCAGTGGTTGCCGCCGAACCGGTCGCCAAGCCGGTCGCCCTTGGGCCCGGCAAGAGCGAGCGCGAGGCTCTTTTCGAATTGTTCAGGGCGAGCGACGAGGCGGTGCTGGCGCGCAACCCGCTGTCGGCGATCCTTCGCGGCGACCTTCGCTATGCCGACCGCTTCGGCGATTATATCAGCGACGATTATATCGCCGCCGAGCGCGCCGCCGCCGAGCATGACATCGCCGCGCTTCGAGCCATCGACCGCTCAGAGCTCAGCCCCACCGACCAGCTCGCCTATGACGCCTTCGAATGGCAGATCAACGACACGCTTCGAGGCCTTCTACCGGACATATTGGCGCTGACCAAGGTTCGGCCGATGAACCACTTCTTCGGCTTCCACACTTTCTATCCGACCTTCGCCAGCGGCCAGGGCGCGGCGCCGTTCAAGACGCTCGAGGATTACGAGAACAATCTGAAGCGCCACCGCGAGTATGTCATCTATCTCGACCGGGTGATCGAGCGCTTTCGCGAAGGCCAAAGCTCGGGCGTCGTCGAGACCAAGATGACGGTCCGAAACATGATCGAGCAGCTCGGCAACCAGCTCGACCAGGATGTCGAGGAATCGCCCTATTTCGGGCCGGTGACCGATTTCCCGGAGACGATTGGCGCTGCCGACCGCGAGCGGCTGACGGCCCAGTATCGGGCCGCGATCGCCGATCAACTCTACCCGGCGCTGAAGCGGCTACGCGATTATTTGCTTGCCGACTATCTTCCCGACGCTCGCGAAGGGCACGGCCTCATCTACATGAAGGGCGGGGACGCGCTTTACGCGCACCAGCTGGAGTCGATGACGACGCTTCCGCTGGCCGCCGACCAGATCCACGAGCTGGGCCTGAGCGAGGTTGCGCGGATCACCGGCGAATTCCAGAAGGTGAAGCAGGAGGTCGGCTTTACCGGCACGCTCAAACAGTTCTTCCACCATATCCGGACCAGCCCGCAGTTCCGCCCGAAGAGCCGCGAGGCGCTGACCAGGGCCTATTACGAGGTCGAGAAGAAGGTCGAGCCCTTGCTCCCGCAATATTTCTCGAAATCCCCGAAGGCGGAGCTCGAGATCCGGCCCTACGAGCCGTTCCGCGAGAAGTTCGAGGCCGGCGGCTCCTATGAGCAGGGCGCGCCGGACGGTTCGCGCCCCGGCATCTTCTATTTCAACGCCTATGACCTCCCCTCGCGAAGCACGACCGAGGTCACCACGCTTTACCTCCACGAAGGGTCGCCCGGGCACCATTTCCAGATCAGCCTGGCCCAGGAGAATGAGGCTTTGCCCGATTTCCTGCGGTTCGGCGGCAACAGCGCCTATGTCGAGGGCTGGGCGCTCTATGCCGAGACATTGGGCTATCCGATGGGACTGTACGACGACCCGTACCAGCGCTTCGGAACGCTCAACGACGAGATGCTCCGGGCGATGCGGCTGGTGGTCGACACCGGCATTCACGCCAAGGGTTGGACCCGCGAGCAGGCGATCGAATATATGCTCAGCCATTCGGGCATGGGGGTGACCGACGCGACGGCGGAGGTCGAGCGCTACATCGCCATTCCCAGCCAGGCGACCGCCTACAAGATCGGCGCGCTCACCATCCAGCGGCTTCGCGCCAAAGCGGAAATCGAGCTTGGCGACAAGTTCGATATCCGCGAATTCCACGACCAGGTGCTCGATACCGGCGCCTTGCCGCTGCCTGTCCTGGAAGCCAAGATCGACCGCTGGATCGCGAGCCGCCGAGCGCCGTGACGCCGGCGCGACAGCGCCGCCGAAACAGCGCGAAGAGCCGGCGAAGCGCGGACGGCCTGCAAGCTAAGCGGCATCAGCCGCGAAGGCGAGACAGGACCGACGGCGCGGGATTCACTCCCGCGCCGGGCACGTTCAGAAGAAATAACGCGCGCAGACTGTCCGGGGGACAAGCAGGTTGCCGGGTTGAGCGTCGCGGAGGTTATCGAAAAACGTCCGGTTATTCTCGAGGGTGCTGCCGGGCCTCGCTGGCTTCATGGGCGAAATGCCGGACGGCCAGAGCGTGATAGGTCCAGCCCAGCACAACGCCGAAAGCAAGATGAGCGAAAAGCGTGATCGGCGTGCGCGCGTTGGCGAACCAGGGGAACAGTGCAGTGAAGCCGTAGAAGTTCACCAGGTAGATGATCAGCCCGAAGACGGCGCCGGCTCCGATCGAAGCAGCGAGGCTCAAGCGCCAGCGTGAGATCGCCCAAGCCAGCGGGATCGCCAGGATGATCGCCAGGATGAAATGGATCACCATGGCGACCAGAAACACACCCAGGTCGAATGTGGCGGGTGGCGGGAGCACCTCCGGGCCAAGCAGCATGGCTCCGATCATTCGGGGGGGACCCCAGGGACTTCCCCCGCCGATCGTCGCGACGAGGAGCATCTCGAGCGTCATGAAGACAATGCCGGCGATAAGCCCTGCCCAAACGGCGGCTTTCCAGTCGATCCGGTCTGACATTCTCAATCCCCTATTTAGCTGGAGTCCCGCTGCTTCCTACCATCGAAGATGGCCAATGTCCGCACTGGGTGGCGCTGCATGGAATCTCGCGGATTCATGTGAGCTACTGGGCCGGTCGCCGATAGCCTTGAGGGAGCGGGGTGGGTCTCATGACCCTCGCCATGCCCTGCTCGGCCGCCTCGCTCACGAAGCGATGCGCATGCTGGCGGATCAGCGCCGCGACCTGCGGATCGTCGGACCTGTGAAGCACCCTCACTCCGCCCGGCACGTCCTCGATTTCGAGAGAAATCCGGTCGCGGTTCGCGAACATCTCCCGGAACACCGGGTCCGCGGTTCGTATCGGCTCGTCGCGCTCATAGCTCGAGCGCATCTGCCGGACATGGGTGCGGATCAGCCGGGCAAGTCGCGGATCCTCGCTGGTGGTGACCGTCAGGACACCGCCCGGCACGTTTCGGACCGAGCGCTCGATCCGGCCGTGATTGGCCAGAAGGCCGCGAATGACTCGCATCTCGCTCATCGACGCGCCCATCATTCCGCCGCCCATCATGTCGCCGCCCATCATGCCCCCGCCCATCATCCGGGACGAGGATTGAGGCGCCTGGCTTTGGTCGAGGGAGGCAAAGTGGCGCTCCGGCGACGAGCAGGCGAGGAGCACGGGCCCGACAAGAGCGAGCAGCCCCGCGCGGAATAAACCGGAGATTTGCCCGGAGATTTGGGTCTTCATCGGCTTTCTCCCTTCCCGACCAACGCGCCTGGCGATTGCAAGGTCCAAAGCTCACAGCGACGGCGGAGGTGGGAAGCAAAGGTTCAAAGGCGGTCCCTCGCCGCGCAGCGATGTCAGGCCGGCTGGGCCGTGACCCCCACCGGCGCCGCCGCACTTTTGCCCGCTTTCCACCCCGCCCAGCTGGTTGCCGCGCCGATGGCGAAGCCTGCGGCGACCACCGCCGCGCTCGGCAGATGGCCGATCGCGCCAAGCAGCGAGCTGAACAGCTCGACCCCGCCCATCGGTCCCATCGTCACCATCTGCGCGACGATGAACAGGCCGGCGACGAGGAATGGAGTCGCCTTCTTGCCATATTTGAGCCAGATCGCCGCGATGATCGCCAGCTCGATCGCCATCGACCACAGGATTCCGTGCATCACCAGATGCACGTCCTGCGGCCCGCGGATCTGCAGCCCCGGCATGTACATGTTGAGGATCCTGCCGAACGGCGATTCGAACAGGATCAGCGGTGTCGTCAGCATGTAGCCGGAGTGAATCCACACCTTCCGCCGGTACTTGAGCGCGCGGTAATAGACGGTGACATAGGCGGCGATCGCAAGCGTCAGGCCGATAAAGAAGGGACCGGCGAACATCGTCCGAAACGGGTCGCCCGCGACATAGCCCTTGGCGGTGACATCGATGATCGCCGCAAGGCCCCCGATCAAGAACGGGAACAGCAAAAGGCTCGATTTTCCGACCGCTCGGTGCAGCGGCAGCTGGTGGTGGTGCACGCTCCAGCTTTGCGCGGCGACCATGATCACCCAGATGCTGGCGGCGACCCCATGGGCGTGGAACTGCCAGGGCACGTTATCCCAGACGGCGAAATAGCTCGGCCAGAAGCCGGCGACGATCACCGCCATTACCCCGAGGACGTAATAATGCGCTCTTGGATAAGGCATGCGTAACCCCCGTTTCCGCCTGCGATGCCGTCTAGCACGAACTGCCCGGCCGAGCGACCGCCTGCTCAATGTCCGCAATGGGTGGAAAGCGGACGCAAGCGATCACACGAAAATCGTCGGTTTCAGTCGGAGCGAAGCAAGAGCCGTATTCGCTGCACAACGTTGGTGCGGGTGCGGGATCGCTCCTTGAGTGCGCTTATTTCGAGCCGAGTACGGCCGCCTTGGCTGCCCGGCGGCAATCGTAGGGCAGCCGCTGCTCGTTGCAGAAATCGGGCCATTTGTTCGTCTTGAGCCAATATTGCGGGACCCCCCAGCTCGCCATCAACGGAATGAACCTGGGATCGGCCCGTACCGCGGCGAAATCCGGCTCGTAGACATAGTTCGGACCCTCGCGCATCACGGCGATGAAGTCGTCGGGGTCGAGTTCGCCGAGCCGCCTGATGATCTCATCGGTATGGCCGAACTTCGCCAGGACCTGTTCCGGCCAAATCACGCTTGCCCCGCGGCAGTGCCGGTCGATCTGCTCGACGCTCAGGTTCCGCTTTGCGAGCAACGCGTCGATCGTCTTTTCAAGACAGCGCTTGTCGTCCTCGACGAGCGTGAGCTTGTCCATCCAGCCGCGTGCTCTTGCCGGATCGCCGAACGCCATCTCGGCTCTGATCGCACGCACGGCAGTATGTCGGGACCCCGGCCGAACTTCCTCGATTCGGGCGAACTCGTCTCGTGCCTGGCGGAGCTGTCCCAGATGCGCCAGCAGGTAGCCAAGAAACGCCCGCTGCTGGAAGTCGAGCGGATAATTGCCGACGAATTCCGTGAACAGGGTCGCGGCCTCTTCGATCCGGCCGACCTTCCACATCAACAAGGCAAGGTGGTTCTTGTGCCAGATGTACTCGGGGTCCAGCGCCATGCCCTCGCGCGAGAGCCGTTCGCGTTCGCTGAGCGTTCCATTGGAACCCTGGACTATCGCCAGCGCCCACCGGACTGCGCCGTTCCTTGGATCCAGCTCGAGCGCTTTCCTGGCGGCCGAATTGATTTGCTGTCGTCTTTCCGGGTGAAGGAAAGCGACTGCAATGGCCAAATATGCGTGCGCCTGAGCGCTCTTCGGAGCGACGTCGATCAGTGCCTGCGCCAATGCAGGCAGCTGGTCATATTGTTCGCCGCGGCTCCGCTCGGCCTCGCAATATCTGAAAATTCGCGAATGGACTTCCGGAGAATTGTACTCGGGCATTCGGCGCTTCGTGTAGATCGAGCAGCGAAGGACGTCGGCAAGCCAGATTGCCGCTTCCTCGGCCAGCTGACTGCTCTCGTCTGCAGCGCGCGACACCTCCGTCGACCACAAGGTTCGGCCGGAATTTGGGTCGACGATGCTCGCCGAGATGCTGAGTTCGTCGCCTTGGCGGTCAACGGTGCCGCGGAGCTTGAAATTCGCATCGGCAAGCGCTTCAGGCGAAGCGGACTGGCTCACCACCGTCTGGATGGAGTTGGTCGCGAAGATCCGTTCGATCGCAGCCGGCGCCAGCCGAGCCACGCGCTCACTTTGTGGATCCGCCGCCACCGGTTCGAACTCGCCGACGGCGACCTTGCCTCCCGTCGCGCCGCCGGAATCTCCCCGGTTGGTCGCGTAGATGAGCAAAAGAACAATGGTCGCAACCAGCACTACGAGAACGGAAGTCGTGACTATTACCCGCCTGGAAAGTCCGCCGGGCGCGCCGGTTGCTCGAGCCGTGGCGATTTGCTCGGGCTGCGCCACTGCCTTTTGGGTGGGTGAGCTGCTCGCGGTGTCGATTTTCTGCTTGGTGGCGGCGACGAGCTCTTTGACCCCCGCCGAGCGTTTTCCGAACGAACGTCTGGACAAGTCGATCGTGTGAAACTGCCCGAACCCGAGCGGCGGCTCAGTCCCGTCGAGCGTCGCCGGGACCAAGCGCCCGGTGTCGCGGCCTTTTGCAGCTTCGTCGCGAACCCACGCAGACTCGACCGAATTGCTCGACCAGAGGACGACGACTGCAGCCGCCTGGCGGAGCGCTTGCTCGATTTCCCGTGAATATTCCGAACCGGCGCTAAGCTGACGATCCCACCAGACGTCGAAGCCGGCCCCCTCAAGTTGATGGGCGAGCTTTTCCGCCTGCACGGCATCTTGGCGGTCATAGCTGAGAAAGACGCTTGCCATATGCAGCTCTACCGTGATCGTGGCTGCAAAGCGGCTCCGGCGCAACTCGTAAACGCATCGGAAGATGCGTCATCTCCAGGCGTACCCAGTATCCGCAATGGGTCGAAAGCGGACATTAGAGAATCGCGTCAGGCTTCCTTCAACGCTTGCTCGATCAGGTTGCGGCTGTTGTCGATTCCGTAGAGCGCGATGAAGCTGCCCATTCGGGGGCCCTGGCTTGAGCCGAGCAGGGTCCCGTAAAGCGCCTGGAACCAGGAGCGCAGCGCTTCCTTGCCGTAATGCTCCTTGCCGATCTCGAAGACGAGATGCTGGATGCTTTCCGCGTCCGCATCGGCCGGGAGCTTCGCGAGCTGCGAATCGAGGTCGCGAAGCGCGGCCGATTCTTCTTGCGTCGGCGGCCTGCGCTCGAGGCCCGGCGCGACGAAATCGCGCGCGTAGTTGACGGCAAGGCCGATCAGCTGGTCGAGCTCGGGATGGCTTTCGGGCGAGCTGCCCGGCGCGTAGCGCTGGACGAACTTCCACGCCGTTTTTTTGTCGGCGACTCCCGGCAGGCTGGTGAGGTTCAAGAGCAGCCCGTAGGTGACGGGAAGCGTGAACGGCTCCGGAACCTTGCCGGCGTGGATGTGGTGGACCGGATTGCCGAGCTTCTGCTCGATCGGCTGGTTGGGATAATTGGAGCGGAACTGCCAGTAGTCGTCGACCGCTCGCGGGATCACCCCGATGTGCAGCGACTTGGCCTTTTTGGGCTCGCGGAAAATGTAGAAGGCGAGGCTCTCCTCGCTTCCGTAGCGGAGCCATTCCTCGAGGCTCAGCCCATTGCCCTTGGACTTGGAAATCTTCTCGCCATTCTCGTCGAGGAACATCTCGTAGTTGAAGCCCTCGGGCGGGCGGCCGCCGAGCAGCCGGGCGATCTTCGAGGACTGGACGACGCTGTCGATCAAATCCTTTCCGGCCATCTCGTAATCGACTCCGAGCGCCACCCAGCGCGCCGCCCAGTCGACCTTCCACTGGAGCTTCGCCTTTCCGCCGAGCGCCGAGCGCTCGACCCTTTGGCCCTCATCCTCAAAGGCGATGATCCCGGCTTGCGGATCGACGATTTCGACCGGCACTTGCAGGACGATGCCGCTGGCCGGCGAAATCGGAAGCACCGGCGAATAGCTGCGCCGTCGTTCCTCGCGGAGGGTGGGCAGCATCACGCCCATCACCGCGTCCCAGTTGCGAAGCACCGCACGGATCACATCGTCGAAGCGGCCGCTGGAATAGCAGTCGGTCGCCGACAAAAATTCATAGTCGAAGCCGAAGCGGTCGAGGAAACCGCGAAGCATCGCGTTGTTGTGGTGGGCGAAGCTTTCGTGGCTTTCGAACGGGTCGGGGATCCGGGTCAGCGGCTTGCCCAGATGCGCGTGGAGCATCTTGGCGTTGGGGAGATTGTCGGGCACCTTTCGAAGCCCGTCCATATCGTCGCTGAACGCAATCAGCCGGGTCGGCGCTCCTCCCGTCAGCTCGCGATAGGCGTGGCGGACGAAGGTCGTCCGAAGCACCTCGTTGAACGTGCCGATATGCGGCAGGCCCGATGGGCCGTAGCCGGTCTCGAACAGCATCGGCTCGTCCTTTGACGGCTTGCCGTCGGGCCAGCGCTTGAGGAGCTTGCGCGCCTCCTCGTAAGGCCAGGCCTTCGAGAGCATCGCGGCAGAGCGGCTTGAATCGCGGTCCAAATTCGTTGCTCTTCTGTTCTCGTCAGGCCAAGGTCGGGGCAAGTGCCCGATCCTTTGCCTCTTCCAGCGCTTCACGAAACCCACGCCGGAATCTGGATCGCCGATTCGGGCGGGCGGTCGGACGGGCGGGCACGCGAGGCGACCAGGGGCGAGGCGATCGCCCGGGCAGCCGAGACCCCGCACATCATCCTGAACGCTCCTTTGGTCGGGCAAAGGCT
>DATKAY010000127.1:0-3356 GCA_035514495.1 Sphingomicrobium sp.
GAGGGATCGGTAATCACCGCCTTCTCGCCGAAGCGAGCCCGCATTTCCTCGATCAGGTCGGCAATGTGATTCACGGCTCCAGCTTGGCATTGGCGGCGGCGCACGGCAAATCACCTGCGATGGACAATCGCCCGCGAATCACGCTCGTCGTCGCTCGCGCCCTGAACGGCGCGATCGGCCGGCAAGGCGCGCTTCCCTGGCACATCCCCGCCGACCTCAAGCGGTTCAAGGCGCTCACCATGGGCAGCGCGATGGTGATGGGCCGAAAGACCTTCGAAAGCCTGCCGGGCATTCTCCCGGGCCGGCGGCACATCGTCATCACCCGGGATTCCGGCTGGAAAGCGCAAGGCGCCGAGGTCGCCCACAGCCGCGAGCAAGCGCTCGATCTCGCCGGGGACGATCCCGTCTCGGTGATCGGCGGCGCGGCGATCTTCGAGCTCTTCCTGCCGATTGCCGAGCGTGTCGAACTGACCGAGGTGTTGGCACAGGTGGAAGGCGATGTGTTTATTGCGGACCCGCGCGACGGCGCCGAATGGCGCGAGACCGAGATTTCGTCCCACCCGCCGGAAGACAATCGCCCCGGCTTCCGCTTCGTCACTCTCGACCGGGCCTAGGGAGCGGGCGCGGGCGCCCGGGTCGAGCCGACGTAGCTTGCGACCAGGCCGCCAATCACCTGGTCGACCGCCGGCGCCAGCTGGTCGGCGCCGCCCGTCGCGAACCCGGCCACCTTGTAGGTGAGCGTGACCCGCGATCCGGTTCCAAGCGGCCGGAACTGCACGTCCAGCACGCCTGTCGTCGCCTCGTAGAGCAGCGGCCCGAGCGAGCCGGTCAGGACCAGGCGCTTGCCCGGATCGACGTATACGACGCGCAAATGCTCGACAGCGCCGCCGTTTGGAAGCCGCTCGCACAGGCAGGCGCCGGGTTGCAGGGTGAGGGCGAGGTTGGAGGCGCTGCCCGAATAGGTGTGACTGCCGTCCCACCACCGGCCGACCTCGGCAAAGGCTCGAATTGCGTCCTGGGGGGGAAGCGGGACGACGGCCGAGTGACTAAGCGCGAAGCCGTGGGCGCTCGAGCTGACAACCTCGGCGGCTGCCGGCGCCCCGAGCGTCAGCGCCGCTGCGGCGACAAGCAATCTCATGTGGCCCCTCTTAAAAAACTTACGAGTCCAGGATCAAGTCTATCGCTTCGGCAACTTCCTCGACAGGCGCCATTCCATCAACCCTGCGAACCAGTCCCCGAGCCTCGTAATAAGGCAGGATCGGCGCAGTCTTGGCGCGATATTCGGCAAGGCGTTTGCGGACCGTCTCTGCATTGTCGTCGGGCCGGCGCTTGAATTCATGGCTGCCGCACTGGTCGCAGCTGCCCTCCACCTGCGGGCGTTTGTACTTGTCGTGATAGGGCGCTCCGCACCGGGCGCAGCTGAAGCGGCCGGTGATCCGCTCGACGAGTGCCTGCTCGTCCACTTCCAGCTCGATGACATAGTCGAGCTTGCGGCCGTGCTCGGCAAGCAAAGCGTCGAGCGCCTCCGCCTGGGCGCGGGTCCTGGGATAGCCGTCGAAGATCGCTCCCCGGCCGGTGATCGCGTCGAGCCGCTCGCTGATCAGCGCGATGACGATCGAATCGCTGACCAGCTCGCCTGCAGCCATGACCGCTTTCGCCTGCTTGCCCATTGGAGTCGCGCGCGCGACGGCATCGCGAAGCATGTCGCCGGTCGAAAGCTGGACCATTTTGCGGCTGGCCTCGAGGCGAGCTGCCTGCGTGCCCTTCCCCGCGCCCGGCGGGCCGAGCAGGATGATGTTCATGTTGCGCTGCCCCACTATTGCGCGATCAGCGGCGGCGGCCGCTCTTCAGCTTCGCCTTCTTGATGAGGTTTCCGTACTCATGCGCGATCAGGTGGCTCTGGATCTGGCTAACCGTGTCCATCGTCACGTTGACGACGATCAGCAGGCTGGTCCCGCCGAGATAGAAGGGGATTCCGGCCTGTGAGAACAGGAATTCGGGGATCAGGCAGATCAGGGCGAGGTAAGCCGCGCCGACCGTCGTGATCCGGGTCAGCAAATAATCGAAATAATGCTCGGTCGCCTTGCCCGGCCGGATTCCCGGGATGAAGCCGCCGTGGCGCTTGAGGTTCTCGGCGGTCTCCTCGCTGTTGAACTGAACAGCGGTGTAGAAGAAGGCGAAGAACACGATGCCGCTGCCGTACAGCAGCATGTAGAACGGCGTTCCGTGCTGCAGATAGGTGCTGATCGTGATCAGCCAGTCGCTGGTCCCCGAATCGGGCCCGGCGCCGGTGCCCGCCCACTGGATGACCGTCAGCGGCATCAGCAACAGGGCCGAGGCGAAGATCGGCGGGATCACGCCCGCGGTGTTGATCTTGATCGGCAAATGCGAACGGTCCTGCTGCATCAGCCCGCGAGCCGTCTGCCGCTTTGGATATTGGACCAGCACCCGCCGCTGCGCCCGCTCCATGAAGCAGATGAAGGTGATCAGGCCGAGCGCGATGAAAACGATCGTCATGATCAGCAACGGGTCCATCGTCCCCGTCCGGCCGCCCTCGAAGAGCTGCGCGAGCGCCTGCGGAAGCGTGGCGACGATTCCGGCCATGATGATCAGCGAAATACCGTTGCCGATGCCGCGGCTGGTGATCTGCTCGCCCAGCCACATCAGGAACAAGGTGCCGCCGATCAGCGAGATGGTGCCGGCGATTTCGAAGACGATGCCGGGCTCGACGACCGCCGGAATGCCCTGGCGGACCGACTGCGCCTGAAGCCCCTGGACGACCATATAGCCCTGCACCAGGACGAGCAGGACGGTGAGGTAGCGGGTATACTGGTTGAGCTTCTTGCGCCCCGCTTCGCCTTCCTTCTTCAGCTGCTTCCACGGCTCGTACATGCTGGCCATCAGCTGAACGACGATCGACGCGGTGATGTAGGGCATCAGCCCCAGCGCGATGACGCTCATCCGCTCGAGGGCGCCGCCCGAAAAGGTGTTGAAAATGTCGAGCACGCCGCCGCTCTGGGTCTCGAACAGCGCCGCCATCGCCGCCGGGTCGAGGCCCGGGATCGGGACGAAGGACAGGAACCGGAACAGCACCAGGATTCCCAGCGTGAACCACAGGCGCTTCTTGAGCTCGGTCGCCTTGGAGAAGTTCGCAAGGTTTAGGCTGGAAGCGAGTTGTTCGGCCTGGGATGCCATGGATGTGAAGTTCCTCTACGCGTTTCGGCTCATATAAGCCGAATTGCCGTCAATGCGAGGCGAGCGACGCAGCCAGGGAAAATCGACGGCTGCTGTCGTTCCCCCCTGTTGCGATTACGCCTCGGCTGCGGCCTTCTTCTTGGCGCTACCCTTCTTCGCGG
>DATKAY010000128.1:0-6400 GCA_035514495.1 Sphingomicrobium sp.
GGCGTAATATTCCTCGCCCTGCGGAAGCGCCGAAACCGCCACGGTCTGCCTGCACTTCGACGCAAGCTCGGTCTCGTACAGCCTGGCGAACGCCTGGTAGGACGGGTTGATGCTGTCGCGGATCAGCTTTGCCGCATGCTGCTTCAATGCGTCCCATTCGGCCTGGGTGATGGTCGCCGGCTTCGGCCCCTCGAACGGCGCGTAAAAGCGCGACTTGGTCGGGTCGACGGCGATGTCGCCGTGGATCGTCTCGGGAAAACGGGTGAGGGTGACGCAGGGCTGGACATAGCCCTCGGCCGCCGCCTTGACGCTGATCTGCGAATAGGCGCGCATCCGCTCGGGAACGAGGGCGATCCGGGCGAGGTAATTCTCGTAATCGGCCTTGTCGTGAAACGCCTGGCTGTTACCAAGCCCGGCATAATAGCCATGATAGCTGCCAAGCGTCGAATAGAGCATCTGGCGCTGGCCGAATCGATTGGCCTCGATCGCATTCGCCAGGGACCGCTTGAGGATCGCGTAATTGGTCTGGTTCGCCGGGATCAGGGCGCTTTTCGGGATCGCGTTCAGCCGGTCGAGAAAGGCCTGCGCCTGCGCCGCCTGGCGGTCCATCGCCTCGAGGCTGAGCTCGTCGAGCTGGGCGTCGTAGGTCTTCACTCCCGCGGACGTCGCGAGAAGCGGCGATTCCCTGAGCTGGACCTGCCAATAATCGTCCATCAGCTTTTGGAAGTCGCCGGCGGGCGAGGCGATGGCGGGCGCTGCCAGAGAGACTGCGAGCGCGCCGATCAGCGCGAGCGGCAATTTACGCATCAAAAAATTTCCTTTCGTGGATTTTCCGGACCGTAATCCGGTGGCGCGAGCCGCGCAATCAGGAGCGAACCGCGGTGACCAGGTAGTTGAGCCGAACGTCCTCGCTGAGGTGGAGCCCGCGCGCCGGCGACCAGGCGATCCCCTCAACGTCGATGCACTCCAGCCCGGAGCCGGCAAGAAGCGCCTTCATCCGGTCGGGCGCGATGAACTTCTCGTAATCGTGCGTGCCCTTGGGGATCGCTCCGAGGCCTTCAGCAAGCCCGACCATCAAAAGCCGCGACCACAATGTCCTGTTGGGGGTCGAGAGAATCAGCAGGCCCCCCTCAGCGAGCCGCTCGGAAAGCGAGCCGACGAAGGACTGTGGGTCGGCGACATGCTCGATCACCTCCATCGCGGTAACCAGGTCGAAGCGGCCGTCCAGCGCTTCGCCCGCGCTTGGCCGGTAATCGATGTCGAGCCCCTGCCGATCGGCGTGAAGCCTTGCGGCGGCGATCAGCTCGGGCGCCGCGTCGATTGCCGTCACTCGCGCTCCGAGCCTGGCCAGCGGCTCGGCGAGAAGCCCGGCGCCGCAGCCCACATCGAGCGCGCTCCTGCCCTCCAGCGGGCGCAATCCGCGTTCGTCGCTTTGCCAGTGCCGGTCGACCTGGTCGCGGATATAGGCGAGCCGCACCGGGTTGAGCTTGTGGAGCATTGCCGAGGAGCCTTCCGGGTCCCACCAGTCGTCGGCGAGCCGTGCGAACTGCTCCACCTCCTGCGCGACGATGCTCGAGCGTTTCCGGGCCATCGCCCCCTAAATGGCGCCTCCGCTTGCAAAGGGAAAGCAATGCGTGCGTTGTCAGCTGCATGGACCATTTCCAGCACCGGGACGGCGCCCTCCACTGCGAGGATGTTGCGCTCGCCAGCATCGCCGAGGCGGTCGGGACCCCCGTCTATGTCTATTCGACGGCGACGATGCTTCGCCACGCCCGGGTGTTTCAGGAGGCGGTTTCGGCGACCGGCGACCCGCTCGTCGCTTATGCGGTGAAGGCCAATCCCAACGTCGCGGTCCTTCGGACGCTTGCCAATGCCGGCCTCGGCGCCGACGTCGTCTCGGGCGGGGAGTATCGCCGGGCTCGAGAGGCGGGCGTGCCGCCCGAGCGGATCCTGTTCGCCGGCGTCGGCAAGACCGAGGCCGAGATGGCGCTCGCGCTCAACGGCGGCCTTTACCAGTTCAACGTCGAATCGGTCGCCGAAGCGGAAACTTTGTCGAAGGTCGCGACCGATCTCGGCGCGATCGCCCCGGTCGGCTTCCGGATCAATCCGGACATCGGCGCCGGAGGCCATGCCAAGATCACCACCGGGGCGGCGGCGAGCAAGTTCGGAATTGCGTTCAAGGAGGCGGCCGACGCCTATGCGACGGCGGCTCGGCTCCCCGGCCTCGACGTCCGCGGAATCGCCGTCCACATCGGCAGCCAGCTGACCAGCCTCGACCCGCTCGAGCGGGCGTTCGGGCGGATCGGCGAGCTGATCGGCATCTTGCGCTCCGCCGGGCACCGGATCGAGGTCGCCGATCTCGGCGGCGGCCTTGGAGTCCCCTACGACCCGGACCAGGAGCCGCCGCCAAGCCCCGAGGATTATGGAGCGATGGTTCGGCGGGTGACCGACGGCTGGAATGTCCGACTGGTGTTCGAGCCGGGGCGGCTGATCGTCGGCAATGCCGGGGTGCTGGTGTCGCGGGTCATCCGGGTGAAGCCGGGCTCGCAGTATCCGTTCGTGATCGTCGATGCGGCGATGAACGATCTGATGCGCCCGGCGCTCTACGACGCCTGGCACGGGATCGAGGCGGTCCGCCCGTCCGGCGAGCGGTGGACTGCCAATGTCGTCGGACCGGTCTGCGAAACCGGCGACACCTTCGCAACGGCGCGCGCAATGGACCGGGTCGAAGCCGGGGAGCTGATCGTGTTCCGGACCGCCGGAGCCTATGCGGCGACCATGTCCAGCACCTATAATTCGCGCCCGCTGACCCCTGAAGTCCTGGTCGATAAACATCGATGGGCGGTGGTTCGCCCACGGATCGAGGTCGATTCGCTGCCGGGCGCCGGCTCCGTCCCGGACTGGTTTGGCGGTTGCGCCGACCGTCCCAGCCGGTAAAGCCCCACCCCATGCCCCGCATCGTGATGAAGTTCGGCGGTACCTCGATGGCCGGAATCGAGCGCATCCGCCATGTCGCGGGCCTGGTGAAGCGCGAGGTCGACTCCGGCAACCAGGTCGCGGTCGTCGTTTCCGCGATGGCGGGCGAGACCGACCGGCTCGTTCAGCTGTGCCGGGAGGCGGCGGCGCTCTACGATCCGCGCGAATATGACGTGGTCGTCGCCAGCGGCGAGCAGGTCACCGCCGGCCTGCTCGCGATCACCCTCCAGGGCATGAGTCTCAACGCCCGCTCCTACATGGGCTGGCAGCTTCCGATCCGCGCCTCCGGCCACAGCGCCGCCCTGATCGACCATATCGAGGCCGAGATCCTGGAGGGCGTCTTCGACCGTGGCGGGACCGCCGTGATTCCCGGGTTCCAGGGACTGACCGCCCAGGGCGACCTCGCCACTTTGGGCCGGGGCGGCTCCGACACCTCGGCGGTCGCGCTCGCGGTGGCGGTGAACGCCGACCGCTGCGACATCTACACCGATGTCGAGGGCGTCTTTACCACCGACCCCAGGATCGTCCCCCGGGCTCGCAAGCTGCAGGCGATCACCTACGAGGAAATGCTCGAGCTTGCGTCGGTCGGCGCAAAGGTGCTCCAGACCCGCTCGGTCGGGCTGGCGATGCGCTACAACATGCCTCTCCAGGTCCTTTCGTCGTTCGAGGACCGTCCGGGAACATTGATCGTCGGCGACGACAGGATCGAGGAGCTCAAGATGGAAAGCCAGCTCGTCACGGGCATCGCCCATGACAAGAACGAGGCCCGGATCACGCTTTCCGGCCTGCCCGACAAGCCGGGAACGGTCGCCGCCATCTTCGCCCCGCTGGCGAAGGCCAACATCAACGTCGACATGATCGTCCAGAGCGGTCCGCACGCGGGCGAGAAGAGCGACCTCACCTTCACCGTCGCGACCGCCTCGCTCGCCCAGGCGGTTGCCCATATCGAGAAAGCGAAAGAGAAGATCGGCTTCGACGACATCCTGAGCGACACCGACGTGGTGAAGATCAGCGCTGTTGGAATCGGGATGCGCTCCAACGCCGGGATCGCGGCCAGGATGTTCGAGACGCTCGCCGAGCGCGGAATCAATATCCTCGCCATCTCGACCTCGGAGATAAAAGTCTCGGTGCTGATCCCGGAGGAATATACCGAGCTTGCTGTCCGGGTCCTGCACACCGCCTTCGGCCTCGACGAAGCGGAAGACGCCGAGTGAGCGGGGAAGGCCTGATCCCCGAGCAGCGGAGCGTCCACCCCGGCGCCGGCCACGCGCGGCTCAAGCAATTGATGCACCGGGGAATCGAGTTTCTCGGCTGCGAATGGTCGATCATGGGCGGGGCGATGAGCTGGGTTTCCGAGCGCAACCTCGTTTCGGCGATTTCCAACGCCGGCGGCTTTGGAGTGATCGCCTGCGGAGCGATGGGCCCGGAGCTTCTCGACACCGAAATCGCCGAAACGAGGGTGCGAACCGACAAGCCGTTCGGGGTGAACCTCATCACCATGCACCCGCAGCTTTCCGAGCTGGTCGATGTCTGTGTGAAGCACGAAGTCGGCCATGTCGTCCTCGCCGGCGGGCTTCCGCCGGGCTGGGCGATCGACAAGATCAAGGCCGGCGGAGCCAAGCTGATGGCCTTCGCGCCGGCGCTCGCCCTCGCCAAGAAGCTGATGCGCGGACAAGTCGATGCGCTGGTGATCGAGGGGATGGAGGCGGGCGGGCATATCGGCCCGGTTTCGACCTCGGTGCTCGCCCAGGAAATCTTGCCCCACGTCGCCGGCGAGATCCCGGTGTTCATCGCCGGCGGGATCGGCCGGGGCGGCGCGATCGCCGCCTATCTCGAAATGGGAGCGGTCGGGGTTCAGCTCGGGACCCGCTTCGTCTGCGCCCACGAGAGCATCGCCCACCCCAATTTCAAGAAGGCGTTCATCCGGGCCTCGGCGCGCGACGCGGTGCTCTCGGTGCAGATCGACCCGAGGCTTCCGGTCATCCCGGTTCGAGCCTTGAAGAACCGCGAAATGGAGAAGTTCGCCGCCAAGCAGCGCGAGGTCGCGGACCTGCTCGACAAGGGCGCCATCGAAATGGCCGAGGCCCAGCTCCAGATCGAGCATTATTGGGCGGGCGCCCTTCGCCGGGCGGCCATCGACGGCGATGTCGAATCGGGCTCGGTCATGGCCGGCCAGTCGGTCGGAATGGTCACCCGCGAGGAGCCGCTTTCGGAGATCATCCGGGAACTGGTCGACGAAGCCGCCGCCGCGCTCGACAGCCGCGGATAGGCTCCTGCCGGAACAATCCCCCTCCCCCGCCTTTTCCGGTCGATGCGCCTGAATCTTGCGCTTGGCCTGGCTGCCCTTCTGGCCGCCACCGGTTGCCGCGAACTCGGCACCAGCCCGCCGCCCGACTACCGGCCCGAACAGGCAGGCACGGTCGACCATGCGTTGTGCCTGCTGGGCTTTACCGCGCTGCCGGTCCGGGAAGTCGCCACCGGGCACCATTTGATCGAGGCGACGATAAACGGCCGGACCGGCGACTTCGTCCTCGACACGGGCGCCAACATGAGCGTCATCGACGACAACCACCTCGAGGATTTCGGGATCGCTGCGGGCGCGGGGGCGCTCGGCGGAGCCGTCGCGATCGGCGGCGGCGGACAGGCGCGGCGAGTCCGGATCGACAGCTTCGAAATCGGCGGCGTGGACGTGAGGCAGAACCGGATCGTCACCTCCAACCTTGGCAATCTGCTCACCGTCCTTGGCCGCGCAAGCGGGACCAGGGTCGATGGAATCATCGGCCAGGACGTTCTCACCGAGCATCGAGCGATCATCGATGTGGCAAGGCCGATGCTCTATTTGATGGAGGCGGACCGGGATCCTTCGCCGGTCCCTTCCGGGCGGTGCGGGGCGCCCGAGCCGGCACAAGGCGGCTAGCTACGCCGCGTGACAGCGACGCGGCGCATCTGATAGCGCTTGGTCATGCCGCTGACCGCCGCCACTTCCGCCCGCGAAATCCTGACCGGTCTTCACGACGTGATGGCGGGGCGGGGCTCGGCGCAATCCAAGCTCGACAAGGTCGTCGACCTGATTGCCGCCAAGATGGCAAGCGAGGTCTGCTCGATCTATCTTCTGCGCGACAACAAGCTCGAGCTGTTCGCGACCCACGGCCTTCGCAAGAAAGCCGTGCACGTCACCCGGCTGAAGTTCGGCGAAGGCCTCGTCGGGACGATCGCCGCCGAAAGCAGAATCCTCAACCTCGCCGAGGCGTCGGGCCATCCCGAGTTCGTCTATCGAGCCGAGACCGGAGAGGAGCATTTCCACAGCTTCGCCGGCGTTCCGATCATCTACCGGGAGAGCCCGGTCGGGGTGCTTGCCGTCCAGCACGCCGATCCGCGCCGCTACGACGATGTCGAGATCGAGGCGCTGCAGACGGTGGCGATG
>DATKAY010000129.1:0-23003 GCA_035514495.1 Sphingomicrobium sp.
GGCGCGGCTTAGCTTATGGCGACTAGCCGTGGAAGTAGCCTTTGCACCGCCGCCAAGTTCCTCAGGCTGCTCCGACCAGCCAGGGAAAGAGGCTGAAGACGAGGATCAGGCCGACCGCCACCGGGCACAGCCAGGCAACGAGGAATCTCCAGACCGGAAGAAGACCGGTCGAGCTTAGCCCGGTTTCCGGATCGACGAGCTTGCGGTCGGCCACCCAGCCGATGAAGATCGCGGTGATCAGGCCCGAAAGCGGCAACAGGATCCGCCCCGTTACTCCGTCAAACACGTCGAACCAATTGGCATTCTCGAAGCCCGGCACGAACGACAAGGGCCGGTGATGCTCCCAGATGTTGAAGGCGAAGATCGAGAACAGGCCGATGACGAAGAAGCTGCCGCCGACGAGAAGCGCTGCGCTCGGTCGCCGCACCCCGAAGCGTTCGCTGAGCCAGGCCACCACCACCTCGAGCAGCGACACCGACGAGGTGAGCGCAGCGAAGAAGGCGAGAATGAAAAACAGCATCGCCACCAGGGCGCCCGCAGGCATGGTATGAAAGGCGGAAGGAAGCGTCTGGAACATGAGCGTCGGGCCTGCCGCGGGGTCGAGACCGACCGCAAAGACGATCGGGAAGATGGCGAGGCCGGCGATGATCGCGACGCTTGTGTCGGCGGCGGCAATCATCCCGCTGGTGTGAGAGAGGTTGGTGTCGGCCGACGCGTAGGCGCCGTAAGTGACCATGATCGCCGAGCCGAGGCTCAAGGAGAAAAAGGCCTGGCCGAGCGCCGAGTTCAGGACCGCCGGCTCGAGGATTCGGCTGAAATCCGGAGCGAACAAGAAGGTGGCCGCCGCAGCGAAATCGCCGGTCAAAACGGAATAAAGGGTGATGATCACCAGAAGCACGAAGAACGCCGGCATCAGCCAAGTCGCGGCCTTCTCGATTCCACGGTTCACTCCGCGGGCGACGACGTAGACGGTGAGGGCCGCGAAGATGAAGTGCATCGTCAGCAGCCGCAGCGGATCGCCGAACAGGGTCGGCATGATTTCCTGAATTTCCTCGACGGTGCCGTCGGCAAAAGCACCCGCCAACGGCTGGCCGGCGAAAAGCGCGCCAAACCAGTCGGCGCCAGTGACTCCGATGAAATAGAGCACCCAGCCCGCGACCACCGAGTAGAAGGTCAGAACCATGAACGAGGCAAGCATTCCGAACCAGGCGAGCGCCGCCCATCCGCCCGACGACCGCGACTGATGCGCTAGCAGGACGGTGCTGGCGACCGCATTACGCTGGCCGTGGCGGCCAATGATGGTTTCCGAAAGGAGGAGCGGAGCGCCGATCAGTGCAACGCACAAAACGTAGATCAGGACGAAGGCGCCGCCGCCGTTGGCGCCCGCTTCGGTCGGGAAGCGCCACAGGTTGCCGAGCCCGACTGCAGAGCCGACCGCGGCCAGTACGAAGGCGAACCGGGAAGACCAATGGGCATGCTCGGGGGCCCCTGTCGCTGCGACCATTCTTACATTCTCCCGTTCCGGCGTCCGTTTCGGATTCGCGGCGCTGTGTCACTAGCGAGCTAGCATCGGCCCCAACGGCTGTCCTCCAAAAATATGCACGTGCAAATGCCCAACCTCCTGCCCCGCCCGCTTTCCGACATTCGCCAGCAGGCGATAGCCTTGGACCACCAGTTGCTGGTCGCGGGCGATCTTGCCCACCGCCCTCGAAAAGCCAGCGATCTCCTCGTCGGAAGCCCTGGCGGTGAAATCGTCCCAAGAGACGTAGGGTCCCTTCGGGATCACGAGGATGTGGACCGGCGCGAGCGGGTTGATGTCGTGGAAGGCCAGCGCCCATTCGTCCTCGTGGACCTTGTTGCACGGAAGCTCGCCGCGAAGGATCTTCGCGAAGATGTTGCTGTCATCGTAAGGCTGGGTTGGATCGATCGGCATGGCTGGCTCGCGACTCCGCTTGACCGGGGAGCCTGCCTTGTTACCACCGGAAGCGATGAGCGACGAGACTCCCGAGAGCCTGATTCCGTACGACGAGATCGTGCAGGAGGCTCTTCGCGACGTCGTCGGGCGCGTTCTCGGCGAAGTCGAGCGGTCCGGCGGCCTTGCCGGGGATCATCATTTCTACATCACCTTTCGGACCCGGATGCCCGGCGTGTTAATCCCCAAGCATCTAGCGGAGCGCTTCCCGGACGAGATGACGATCGTCATCCAGAACAAGTTCTGGGACCTGAAGGTCGAGCCGGATGCTTTTTCGGTCGGGCTGTCGTTCGACTCAGTCCCGGCGACTCTTCGGGTCCCGTTCGCCGCGGTCACGCAATTCCACGACCCGGCCGTGGCCTTCGAGCTGACCTTCCAGGCCAATGCGCCCGAGCGACCGCAGTCGGAGCACGAGGTCGCGGAGAACGACGCTCCGCTGGCCGAGGCGGATGACGGCTCGAACGTGGTCAGCGTCGACTTCACGCGCAAGAAATGACGGCTCCTGCGCCGTCACCCTGAAACTTGTTTCAGGGTCCGTTTTCGAGCATCGCGGGCCTCATCAAAATGGATTCCGAGGCGACCTCAGTGTGACGAACCAGAGAAAGAGATGACCAGCACCCGCACCGAGACCGACAGCTTCGGGCCGATCGAAGTGCCGGCCGATTCCTACTGGGGCGCCCAGACGGAACGGTCGATCGGCAACTTCCCCTTCGAACCGCGCGAGCAGATGCCGGCCGAGATCGTCCATGCACTCGGCTTCGTCAAACAGGCGGCGGCGCGGGTGAACGCACGCAACGGCCTGCTCGACGCGCAGATCGCCGAGGCCATCCAGCAGGCCGCCGCCGAAGTCGCTCGCGGCGATCTCGACCGGCAGTTCCCGCTCGTCATTTGGCAGACCGGCTCGGGCACGCAGTCGAACATGAACGCCAACGAGGTGATCGCCGGCCGGGCCAACGAGAAGCTGACCGGCAAGCGCGGCGGCAAGGAGCCGGTCCACCCCAACGATCACGTCAACAAGAGCCAGTCGTCGAACGACTGCTTCCCGACCGCCATGCACATCGCCGCGGCGCGAGCGATGACCGGCCGGCTGCTCCCGGCGGCCAAGGCGATGCAGGCGCTGGTCGAGCGGCTCACCAAAAAATGGGGCCGGATCGTCAAGACCGGCCGGACCCACCTCCAGGACGCGACCCCGCTGACTTTAGGCCAGGAATTCTCCGGCTATGCGGCGCAGATCGAGGCCAATGTCGCCCGTCTCGAGGAAGCGATGCCGCGGGTCTATCGCCTGGCGCAGGGAGGAACCGCGGTCGGGACAGGCCTCAATGCTCCGGACGGCTTTGCCGAGGCGTTCGCCAAGGAGGTCGCCAATCTGACCCGGCTGCCGTTCACCTCGGCTCCGAACAAATTTGCCGAAATGGCCGCTCACGACACGATGGTGGAGCTATCCGGCGCTCTGAACACGCTGGCCGTCTCGCTGACCAAGATCGCCAACGACATCCGGCTGATGGGCTCGGGCCCGCGCTGCGGGATCGGCGAGCTGAAGCTTCCCGAGAACGAGCCGGGAAGCTCGATCATGCCGGGGAAGGTCAACCCGACCCAGGCCGAGATGCTGACGATGGTCGCGGCCCAGGTAATGGGCAACCATGTCGCTGTCACCGTCGGCGGGCTCCAGGGACATCTCGAGCTCAATGTCTGCAAGCCGCTGATCGGTGCCAACGTCATCCGCTCGATCAACCTGCTGTCGACTGGAATGGAAAGCTTTTGCGAGCGCTGCCTGAAAGGAATCGAGCCGGACGAGGAGCGGATTGCCGAGCTTCTCGACCGGTCGCTGATGCTGGTCACCGCGCTCGCTCCGGAGATCGGCTACGACAAGGCCGCGGAGATCGCCAAGCACGCCCACAAGACCGGCAAGACGCTCAGGGAAGCCGGCCTGGAGCTGGGGCATGTCGACGAGGAAATGTTCGCCCGGCTGGTTAAACCTCAGGATATGACGGGGCGCTGACGCTCTAGGGAAGCGCTACGTTCACCCGAACACCGATCGTGTCGATGCCGGGGTTCTGGCCGCTGAACAGGGTCGCGTGGCTGAAATGCACCCAGCTCGCCTCGGCGGTCACCCGGGGGGCGATCCGAAAGCCGATACCGACCTCCGGTGCAAACAGGATCCTCGAGCCGAACTCGATCTCGTCGTTGAATGGGTCGTCGAATCGGTCGGCCGAGCCGGTGTGGACGGCAAGCCCGAGGCCCGGGCGGACATAAATCCTGTCGCCGAATTTCGCGGAGATGCCGGCGGCCGCAAAATGGGTTTCGCCGGCGCTGTTGACCGACCCGAACAGGTAAGGCTGAAGCGGCGTGTTGCCGATCCGGCCGCCTCGCCAGCCGAGCTGGAAGTCGACCCCGTCTTCAGGATCGCCGCCGAGCGTAAGCGGGGTATCGACTCCATGGACATAAAGGCCCCCGAAGATTTCCCCGGCCGATGCGGCGGTCGGCTGGGTTAGCGCCACGAGGCCGCCGAGAACTGCGATTGCGAGGCTTTTCAAAATTCAAACTCCCGATCCTTGCAAAACTGCTCAATGCTTCTGTTGGGGATTGGTGCCGCCAAGGCAAGCAGGGCTTTGCAGAACGCGGGCGCCGGATCACTGATTGGGAAGGGCGCCGCTTCGGCGGCTCGCGCCGTCTTTTGAAGCGCTGACCTCGAGTTGCAGCGATCAAGCCTCGACTTGCTGATCGATTTCCGAATCCGAGTCCTTCGAGTCCGAACCACTCGAACGGGCGGATTCGCGGCGGGCAAGCGCCGCATAGGCGAGCGCAAGGTGGCCCGCGATCTCGGCCTCTTCGCCCTCCTGGCGGGAGAAAGCGGCGGCCCTGGCTTCGGCTGCGCGCCGGCGGAAATATTCGCCGTCGTGAGCCATGGTCCAATTCCTCCTTGCTTGCCGGTCGGAAACCATAGCAAAATTTGGCCGAAACCGGGAGTCGAAGGAGTTCGGCCCGTCCCCTCCCGACCTCAACCTGACGCATCCGCAACGGGCGCCTTTCTCGACTTCTTGCGAAACCTCGGCTTTGCGGGTGCGCGTCCGCGTTGCTAAGGGGCGCTCGCGGCCAAGACGGATGCGGCATCGCAGCAAAACCAAGGACCAGGAATGACGTCCACCCGCAACGACAGCCTCAACACTCGCTCGACGCTAACCGTCGGGGGCAAGACCTTCGCCTATTATTCGCTTCGGAAAGCCGCCGACGCGCTCGGCGATATCGGCGGGCTACCGTTTTCGATGAAGGTGCTGCTGGAGAACCTCCTTCGCTTCGAGGACGGCCATACCGTTACTCGCAAGGACCTGCAGGCGATGGTCGACTGGATGAAGGAGCGGCGAATCAGCCGCGAGATCCAGTACCGGCCGGCGCGAGTTTTGATGCAAGATTTCACCGGCGTCCCCGCCGTCGTCGACCTGGCGGCAATGCGCGATGCGATGACCAGGCTCGGCGGCGACCCGCAGAAGATCAACCCGCTCGTCCCGGTCCACCTTGTCATCGACCACAGCGTGATGGTCGACGAGTTCGGCACGCCCAGGGCGTTCGAGCGGAACGTCGAAATCGAATATGAGCGCAACGGCGAGCGCTACGAATTCCTCAAATGGGGAAGCCAGGCGTTCGACAATTTCAAGGTCGTCCCGCCGGGGACCGGCATCTGCCACCAGGTGAACCTTGAGCATATCGCCCGCTGCGTGTGGACCAGCGACGACGAGGCCGGGCAGGCGGTCGCCTATCCCGACACGCTCGTCGGAACCGACAGCCATACGACCATGGTCAACGGCCTTGGAGTGCTCGGATGGGGAGTCGGCGGGATCGAGGCCGAAGCGGCGATGCTCGGCCAGCCGGTGTCGATGCTGATCCCGGAAGTCGTCGGCTTCCGGCTGTCGGGCCAGCTCGCGGAAGGAATCACCGCCACCGACCTCGTGCTGACCGTCACCCAGATGCTCCGCAGCAAGGGCGTCGTGGGACGATTCGTCGAATTCTACGGTCCCGGGCTCGACACGCTTCCGCTCGCCGACCGGGCGACGATCGCCAATATGGCGCCGGAATATGGGGCGACCTGCGGTTTCTTCCCGGTGGACGAGCGAACCATCGATTACCTGCGCCTGACCGGCAGGGACGAGGAGCAGGTCGAGCTGGTCCGCGCCTATTGCCAGGCCCAGGGCCTGTGGCGCGACGAGGCGGCTGAAGAGCCCGTGTTCACCGACACGCTCGAGCTCGACATGAGCACGATTCAGCCGTCGCTCGCCGGGCCGAAGCGCCCGCAGGACCGGGTGCTCCTGAGCGAGGTCGATACGCAGTTCAACGAGGATCTCGAAAAGAAATACGGCAAGCACGAGGATCCGCGGGTTCCGGTCGAGGGACTGAAGCACGACCTCGGCAATGGCGATGTCGTCATTGCGGCGATCACCAGTTGCACCAACACCTCGAACCCTTCGGTGCTGGTCGGCGCGGGGCTCGTCGCCCGAAAGGCGCGCGAAAAGGGCCTGGAGGTGAAGCCGTGGGTGAAGACCAGCCTTGCGCCCGGAAGCCAGGTCGTCACCGATTATCTCAACGAGAGTGGCCTGAGCGACGATCTGAACGCGCTCGGCTTCGACCTCGTCGGCTATGGCTGCACCACCTGCATCGGCAACAGTGGGCCCCTGTCCGGGCCGATTTCGAGCGCGATCAGCGACAACGACCTCGTCGCCGTCAGCGTTCTTTCGGGCAACCGCAATTTCGAGGGGCGGGTCTCGCCGGACTGCCGCGCCAATTATCTCGCCTCGCCGCCGCTGGTGGTTGCCTATGCGCTCAAGGGCACTGTTTGCCGCGACATGATCGACGAGCCGATCGGCACGTCGTCGAGCGGCGAGCCGGTCTATCTGAAGGATATCTGGCCGTCGAACGAGGAGATCCGCGAGCTGATCGACGCCCACGTCCATTCCAAGATGTTCACCAAGCGCTATGCCGACGTCTATCGCGGCGGCGAGCGCTGGCGGGCGATCGAGGTGCCCGGCAGCGACACCTACGATTGGCCACCCGGTTCGACCTACATCCAGAACCCGCCCTACTTCACGGATATGACGATGGAGCCGGTGGCGGCGAGAGACATCGAGCGCGCCAGGCCGCTCGCCGTTTTCGGCGATTCGATCACCACCGACCACATTTCGCCGGCAGGAGCGATCAAGCCCGACAGCCCGGCCGGCCGGCATCTCCTCGACTCGGGCGTCCCGCGCGGCCAGTTCAACAGCTATGGATCGCGCCGCGGCAACCACCGTGTGATGATGCGCGGCACCTTCGCCAACATCCGAATCCGCAACAAAATGCTCGACGATGTCGAGGGCGGCTTCACCCGCTACGCGCCGACCGGCGAAGTGATGCCGATCTACGACGCGGCGATGCTCTACCAGAAGGACGAGCGACCGCTGGTCGTCGTCGCCGGCAAGGAATATGGCACCGGAAGCTCGCGCGACTGGGCGGCGAAGGGAACGATTTTGCTCGGGGTCCGGGCAGTCATCGTCGAGAGCTTCGAGCGGATCCACCGCTCCAACCTGGTTGGAATGGGCGTTCTCCCGCTCCAGTTCAGGGAAGGCGACAGCGCCGAAAGCCTGGGACTCAAGGGCGAAGAGAAATACACGATCACCGGCATCGCCGGGCTCAAGCCGCGGCAGGATGTCGAAGTCCAGGTCGTGCGCGACAGCGGAGAGGAGTTCAGCTTCACTGCCCGTTGCCGGATCGATACCTACAACGAGCTGGAATATTTCAACGCCGGCGGGATCCTGCACTACGTGTTGAGGCGGCTGGCCGCCTGAGCCGCCGCTCTACGGCCGCGACAGGAGGCTCATGCGTGCTAGGCGGCGGCGAGCGCCGAGACCGCCTCGGCCGAGACGGTCTCTGAGATCCAGCCGCCGCCGAGAAGGCGAGAACCTTCGTAGAAGACGGCGGCCTGGCCGGGGGCGACGCCATATTCCGGACGGTCGAACTCGACCCATCCTGCCTCGATCCGGGCGGGGACCGCGGGCGCCCGCGACCGCACCTTGACCGTCACGTCGCGCTGGTCCTCGCCGATCCAGTTCAGCTCTTCGACTCGCATCCTGACGACCGCCAAAGCGCTTCGCGGCCCGACCACCAGCCGGCGCTGATCCGGATCGATCCGGACCACGTAGAGGGGCTCGGGACTTCCGCCGATTTCGAGGCCGCGCCGCTGCCCGATCGTGAAGTGAACGACTCCGGGATGCTCGCCAAGAACCCGGCCTTGCTGGTCGACGATCTCGCCGCGGGCTTGCGTCTCCGGCCGAAGCCGCTTCACGAGCGAGGCGTAATCGCCGTCCGGGACGAAGCAGATGTCTTGGCTGTCGGGCTTGGAAGCGACGGCCAGCCCCCACTCAAGCGCGATGCTTCGCACTTCGTCCTTGGGCAGGTCGCCAAGCGGGAAACGCAGGAAGCCGAGCTGGTCCGCGGTTGTCCCATAGAGGAAATAGCTCTGGTCGCGGCTCGGATCGGCGCCGCTGTGGAGCTCGATGGCGCCGCCATTGACCACCCGCCGGACGTAATGGCCGGTGGCCAGGCATTCGGCTCCGAGCTCGCGCGCGAATTCGACGAGATCGACGAACTTCACGCCCTGGTTGCACAGGGCGCAGGGGATGGGCGTCCGCCCCTGCGCATATTCGTCGGCAAACCTGTCGATCACGCCGGTCCGGAAACGGCTCTCGTAATCGAGGACGTAATGCGCGATTCCGAGCCGGTCGGCGACTTCCTTCGCATCGTAAATGTCCTGGCCAGCGCAACAGGAGCCGGAGCGCTTCACCGCCTCGCCATGGTCGTAAAGCTGGAGAGTGACTCCGACCACTTCCGCCCCGCTGCGCGCAGCGAGCGCAGCCGTGACCGAGCTGTCGACCCCGCCCGACATGGCGACGACGATCCGGGAGCCCGTTGGGCTTTCGAGGCCGAAATCGAGATTCATGACGATGTGAAGGTTCTCTTTACCCGAAGTTCATTCCTCACAGCTAGTGCGAGGCTAGGCAAAGGCAATTCCGGGGGAAGCCGTGTCGCGTATCGAACGGAAGATTGGCGAGGGGGGAGACGCTCCCATCGACGCTGCCGACATCCTGGCCGCCCTGGTCAGGGATTCGTCGGATGGCGATCGGCGGCGGAACGCCGTCAGCCGCTATCTTTCGGCAAGCGAAGGCTGGCGCGAGGCGTCGGCGGAACTTGGCGGGGCATTCGCGACTCGCGACGAATGGTTAAGGCGGGAAACGGGCGAGTGAGCGTTAAATTAACCAGCGGTCTTGAGAATATCTTCAATGGACAGCTTTTAAGCTGGCGACATCGGCAATTGATCAGGCAGGTTTGACGTAATGCTCGAGAATCAAAAAATTCGACCGGCACAGGTCATTGGACCGCTTGGCGAGCCGTTGACGCTCGACAGCTTGCCATCGTCCGACACCAAGCGCTGGGTCGTCCGCCGCAAGGCGGAAGTAGTCGCGGCCGTCTCCGGTGGCCTGCTGAGCGTCGACGAGGCTTGCAAGCGCTACACGCTGAGCCTCGAGGAATTCACGAGCTGGCAGCGCGCCGTCGAGCGCAGCGGAATGCCGGGCCTCAGGGTTACCCGGCTGAAGCATTATCGCGACGTCTACGAGCGCCAGCAACGTTACTGATCCCGCTCGCACCCCGCTAGCGAAACTCCAGATATCCCCGGTTTTCTCCAGGTTGCGCCGCTGCCAAGCTGGACAGCCGCGCCCTGATTCGGAAGAACGGTCAGGCACCGGGCGTCTTTTGCGGTGCTCAGGGCCGCCGAGTGCTTGGGGGGAGGCCGCGAACAGGAGGGAAGGCTCATGGGTTTCATCGTCTGGCTGGTTATCGGAGGCATCATCGGCTGGCTTGCCAGCCTGATCATGCGAACGGACGCTCAACAGGGAATCATCCTCAACATCGTCGTCGGCATAGTGGGCGCGGTAATCGCCGGCCTGGTCATCGCCGGCGGCATCAGCCCGGCCAATCCGCTCGAGCTGAGCAATATCCTGTGGTCGCTTGTGGGGGCGGTCGTGCTCCTCGCGATCGTCAACCTGATCCGCAGAGGGACAATGCGCTAGGCGCTACAGCGGACAATCAAGGAAGGCCGCGCGGTCCGACCGCGCGGCCTTTTTGTTTTCCATCCCGGTTTCTTCCGACGGCCCTGGTCTGCCGGCCCTGATTCGCTCCTGAGTGGTCGCGGGGCTCAACGCCGGCTGGCGACCAGCCGATAGACTCCCAGAATGATGAAAGCGCCGACAATCGCGGCGAGAAAGCCTGCTCCTTCCCCCGTCCGGTACCAGCCGATCGCCTGTCCAAGCCAGCCGGCCAAAAACGCTCCTGCAATTCCAAGAAGAATGGTGACGATGCACCCGCCGGGGTCGCGGCCGGGCATCAGGAGCTTCGCGATGGCCCCCGCGATCCCGCCTATAACGATCCACCAGAGCCAGCTATATTCTGCCAACATAGACAATTCCCCTTTTCGGTTGCCCGGTCCAATCCGACCCATGATCCATGAGCCAATGCGCTCTTTCTGCTCAAGTGCCGCAGTTGGTCGAAAAATGCTAGCGCCAGGCAGGAAGGCCGTTGCAGCCAGGCCATTGCAGTCTCTGTGTTGCCATTGGTGACTTATTGACGTAACACAGTGGCGATAGCGCGATCCGTCGTGCTCGCGGACTGGGCGAAAGAATGAACGATATGAACCTGGAAGCTCCCATTCGAACCGACGAGTCGGAAACCCTCGTCGTCACCGGCGACCGCGCTCGCCGCCGGAAGCGGCTCGCCATCGTCGGGGCGGCGATCATTGCGGTTGTCGCGATCGTGATCGCGATCATGGTGGCGGGCGGCGCCGGGGAAGGCGCCGCAGCAGGCGCAGAGGAGGGAGAAGGCCGGCTTCCGACCGTTTCGGTCGTCGTTCCCGGCCGGACCCAGGTTTCGAACGTCATAACCGCCAGTGGCGCGCTCGCCGCCCGGCGCGACCAGCCGATCGGAGTGCCGGGCGAAGGCGGCCAGGTCACCCGCGTTTTCGTCGATTCGGGAAGCTGGGTCCGTCAGGGACAGGTGCTGGCGACGATCGAGCGCTCGGTCCAGACTCAGGAAGCGGCGCAGCTCGCCGCCCAACTCGAGGCGGCAAGGGCGGATGCCCGACTGGCCCAGAACGAATACGACCGGGCGCTGGCGCTGGTCGGCCGCGGGTTCATCTCGCACGCCGACGTCGATCGCAAGCAGGCGGCTCGCGACGCCGCCGCCGCCCGGGTTCGAGTGGTGCAGGCGCAGCTGAACGCGGCCCGGGCCCGGATCGGCCGACTCAACGTCCGTGCCCCGACCAGCGGCCTCATCCTCGACCGCAATGTCGAGGTCGGCCAGGTGGTCGGCCCCGGATCGGGCGCGCTGTTCCGGCTCGCGCTTGGCGGCGACATGGAAATGCGCGCGCAACTCTCTCAGCACGACATCGCGGCGATCAACGTCGGAATGCCCGCGACCGTCATCCCGACCGGGACCGACGGGCAGGTCCAGGGCAGGGTCTGGCAGGTTTCCCCGGTAATCGACCCGCAATCGCGCCAGGGTGAAGTTCGGATCGCAATACCCTTCGCGCGCGACATCCGCCCGGGCGGTTTCGCGGAGGCGAGAATCATCGCCGGGGCAACGACCGCCCCGCTTCTCCCGCAAAGCGCGGTTCTCAGCGATGCCCGGGGCAATTACGTCTATGTCATCAACGAGAAGGACCAAGCCGAGCGCCGGGACGTGGTGGTCGGGACCGTGGACGACCGCGGTGTAACGATCGCCCAGGGACTGTCGGGCCAGGAGCGGGTCGTCTCGACGGCCGGCCCCTTCCTCAACACCGGGCAGAAGGTCCAGCCGCGCCGTCAGGCCGCGGCCGCCGCGCTCGCCACGCCCAGCGAGTAACAGTCGATGAACTTCCGCAACATTTCGGCCTGGTGCATCCGCAACCCGGTCCCGCCGATCGTCCTGTTCATCGGGCTTCTTCTGGTCGGGGTGATTTCCTTCGCCCGGATGGAAGTCACGGACAGCCCGGACATCGATTTTCCGGCCGCGACGGTGACCGTCATCCAGCCGGGGGCCGCGCCCGAGGAGATGGAGAACCAGATCACTCAGCGGGTGGAGTCCGCGCTTCGAAGCGTCGAGGGCGTCGACGAGATCAACAGCCAGGTCAACGAGGGCCGCTCCAATACCTTTGTCCAGTTCGCGATCGGCACCCCGACCGACCGGGCGGTCAACGACGTCCGCGAGGCCGTCGCACAGATTCGTAGCGAGCTTCCCGAGGGTATCCTCGAGCCGCAGGTTCAGCGAGTCACCATCAACGACAACGATCTCGCCTTCGTGGCGGCCGAAACGACGGAGATGACCCTCGAGGAGTTGAGCTGGTTCATCGACAATACGGTCAACCGGCGGCTGCTCGGAATCGAGGGTATGGGCAACGTCAACCGCTTTGGCGGCGTCAGCCGTGAAATCCGGGTGGTCCTGAACCCGGCGGCACTCCAGTCGCACGGAATCACTGCCGCGCAGGTCAATGCCCAGCTTCGGCAGACCAACCTCAACGCCCCTGGCGGGCTGACCGAGATCGCCGGTTCGCGGCAGTCGGTGCGCGTGCTTGGCAACGCCGAGACCGCCCACGAACTGGGCGAGTCCCAGATTTCGGTCGGCGGAGGCCGGGTGGTCCGGCTTCGCGACATCGCCGAGGTGCGCGATGCGGCGTCTGAACAGACCAGCCTCGCGCGGATGGACGGGCGCGAGGTCGTCGTCTTCAATTTCCACCGGGCCAAGGGCGCCAGCGACATTACCGTCTACGACGAGGCCTGGGAGGAGCTGAAGACGATCGAGGAGGAGGATTCGCGGATCCGCTTCGTCGAGATCAACAACAGCGTCGACTATACGAAATCGCAGTACAAGACCTCGATGCTGGCGCTGATCGAGGGCGCCGTGCTGGCGGTGCTCGTCGTCTTCCTGTTCCTGCGCGACCTCAGGGCAACGCTGATTGCAGCGATCGCCATCCCGCTGTCGGCAATTCCGGCATTCTGGTTCATGGACCTGATGTCCATCAACCTCAACTTCCTCTCGCTGCTCGCGCTTGCGCTGGTCGCGGGCGTGCTTGTCGACGATGCGATCGTGGAGATCGAAAACATCGTCCGGCACATGCGGATGGGCAAGAGCGCCTATCAGGCGTCGATCGATGCCGCCGACGAGATCGGGCTGGCGGTGGTCGCCACCACCATGTCGATTGTCGCGGTGTTCCTCCCCGTCGCCCTGATGCCGGGCATTTCGGGACAGTTCTTCAAGAATTTCGGCTATACGGTGGTGCTCGCGGTCACCATGTCGCTGCTGGTCGCGCGAATGCTCACTCCTCTGATCGCCGCCTATTTCCTTCGCTCGCACGGTGTTCAGGACCATGCCAACGGAGTGTGGATGCACCGCTACCTGCGGCTTCTGAACTGGAGCCTGTCGACCGAAAAGGCCGAGTCGGTGCTTGCCGCGAACCCGCCGCGGAAGGGGCGGATCCATTATTACCTGGCGCAGATCCCGATCGCCTTGCTGATCGTTGCACTGTTCGGCGGCGCCGTCATCGCGACGACGATGGCTCTTGGAGCGATAGGCATTCCAACTTTGGTATCGGTGCTGTTCGCGATGGTCGCCGGAGCGGCAGCCGCCTATTACGGCGGCCGGGGGATCACCTGGCTGATCGGCCGCCTGGGCACCTCGTTCGCCGACTGGAACGGTAATTTCGCAAGGCGGGTCGACGGTCGGCTGCGCGACCATCGAATGGCGATGATCGGCGCCGGCTTCCTGACGCTCGCCGCCACCGTCGTGCTGTTCTCGCAATTGCCGATGCAGTTCCAACCCGATCTCGACCTCGACACCCGCACCGTTCGAATCAACATGCCTCCGGGAACGACCCTTCAGCAGACCCGCAACGCGGT
Source organism: Sphingomicrobium sp. (assembly GCA_035514495.1). Classification (GTDB taxonomy): domain Bacteria; phylum Pseudomonadota; class Alphaproteobacteria; order Sphingomonadales; family Sphingomonadaceae; genus Sphingomicrobium. The sequence goes on from DATKAY010000129.1 coordinate 13,921, forward strand.
CCACGAGACCGCGATGACGGTTGCCGAGCATCCTGACGTGGAAACGGTGTTCGAACGCACCTTCACCAATTCCGGCTACGTCAACGTGAAGCTTCGGGAGGATCGCGAGAAAAGCTCGACCGAGATCGAGCGCGAGCTCGCGCCGAGCCTCGCCTCGATCGCCGACGCCAGGGTCAATTTCCAGAGCCAGGGCGGCGGCGGACCGGGAGGCAGCGGCCAGGCGCTGAACTTCTATCTCGGATCGACCGACCCCGAATTGCTCGAGGACACCGCCAACCAGATCGCCGCCGAAATGGCGGAGCGCAAGGAATTCGTCGGCCCCCGGGTGGCCGGTGACGACATCCGTCCCGAAATCACGATCACGCCGCGTTTCGACCTTGCTGCGGACCTTGGGGTCACGACCGCAGCGCTCAGCCAGACGATCCGGATCGCGACGTTGGGCGACATCGACCAGAACAGCGCCAAATTCTCCTTGTCGGACCGCCAGATCCCGATCCGCGTCAGCCTGTCCGAAGCCGAACGGCGTGACCTTGCAACGCTGACCGATCTCCCGGTTCCCACCAGGAACGGCGGGTCGGTGCCGCTGAAGTCGGTCGCCGAGATCGGTTTCGGCGCCGGTCCAACGGCGATCCAGCGAACCGACCAGATGCGGCGAATCTCGATCGGCGCGGATCTCGCTCCCGGGCTGGTATCGTCAGACGCCTGGGCGGTGATCAACGAGCTGCCGTCGGTCAAGAACATGCCGCGCGGGGTCCAGCGGCTCGAGCTCGGCCCGGAGAAGTGGCAGGCCGAGCTGATCAACAACTTCATCCTCGCGGTGATCGCCGGGGTCGGCCTGGTGTTCGCGGTGCTGGTGCTGCTCTATCGCCGGTTTCTCGCGCCGTTCGTCAACATGGGATCGCTGCTGCTGGCGCCGCTGGGGGCCGCGATCGCGCTCCACATCGCCGGCATGTCGATCTCGCTTCCGGTGTTCATCGGGCTTTTGATGCTGCTTGGGATCGTCGCCAAGAACTCGATCCTGCTGGTCGATTTCGCGCTCGAGATGATGGAGCAGGGGATGGAGAAGAACCACGCGATCTACGAAGCCGGGCACAAGCGCGCCCAGCCGATCGTGATGACCACCGTCGCGATGGTCGCCGGAATGGTGCCGATCGCCTTTTCGCTTCACGGCGACGGCAGCTGGCGAGCGCCGATGGGCTTTACGGTGATCGGCGGGCTGATCTTCTCGACCGCCCTGACCCTGCTTCTGGTGCCCGCCTATTTCTCGATCGCCATCGACATCGAAAGGTGGCTGTCCAAGCGTTTCTCGCGAGTCATCGGGACCGACGCGAACAAAGTCCACGGGCAGGCCGTACCGGCGGAGTGATTCTCCTCGCCCGGCCCGCTATGGCGAGCCAATGACTCCGGCAGCTCTAGCCCGGTTCAATCCCGTCCAGCCCGGCGCCAGGGGCATGAAGGTCGCCGCCGGCGGCCTTCTGGTCCTGATGGCGGTGCTGTTCTTCCTCGCCCGCGCGTTCGAGCCCGATTACCCCTGGCTGGGCTGGGTGAAGGCGTTCGCCGAGGCGGCGATGGTCGGCGGCCTTGCCGACTGGTTCGCGGTGACGGCCCTGTTCCGCCACCCGCTCGGCCTTCCGATCCCCCACACCGCGATCATCCCGCGCAACAAGGACCGGATCGGCGACACGCTCGCCGATTTCATCAGGGACAATTTCCTGCTTCCGTCGGTTGTCGCCAGGCGGATGCGCAACATCGATATCGCGGGCGCTGCAGGGCGCTTCCTGAGGACCCCGGCCGGAGAAGGCACCCGAATTCGGCAGGGCGCCTCGCGCCTGATCGCCGATATTTTCGAAGGCCTGGACGACGAGAGACTGGGCGGGATCGTGAAGGGCGCGATTTCGGCCCGCCTTCAGAAGATGGAGGTGTCGCCGCTCCTGGGCCATGCGCTCGCCTCGGCGATCAACGAGGAGCGCCATGTCCCGATGCTGGAGGCGTCGATCCGCTGGATGGCGCGAGCTCTGGAAGCCAATGAAGAACTCATCCGGGAGATGGTGCACAAAAAGGCGAACTGGGTGCTCAAGCTGGCGGGCCTGGACGCCAAGCTCGCCGACGCGATCATCGACGGGCTTCGAAAGCTTACTGCCGAGATGTCGACCGACCCGGCACATCCAGTCAGGATCAAGATAGAGGAAGCGCTCGCGCAGCTTGCGAACGACCTCCAGTCCAACCCGGAAACCCGCGCCAAGGTGGAGGAGATGAAGGCGCAGCTTCTCGCCAACCGGTCGGTGGCGCTGTGGCTCGATACCTTATGGCAGAAGGGGCGCGAGGCAATCATTCGGGCGGCTCGCAATCCCGACGCGACCATGGCCGGCCGGCTTGGTGAAATTCTCCGCTCGATGGGTGAATCGCTCGAGAAGGACGCGCGGATCCGGGCCGCGATCAACCAGTTCGTCCGGCGCGCCGCGGCCGGAATGGCGCAGAGCTACGGAGGCTCGATGGTCAAGCTGGTTTCCGAGACGATCCGCGGCTGGGACGCCCGCACCGTGACCGGGCGCCTGGAGTCGGCGGTGGGCCGCGACCTTCAGTATATCCGGATCAACGGTACGCTCGTCGGCGGTATGGTCGGGGTCGCAATCCACGCGCTCGACATCATCTGAAAAGCGGTTCCTGGCCGCGCCCTGACGCAGGCGCCGCTGCGTTCGCTTCCCTTTCCTCCAGCTTTTTGCCATGCGCGCGGCAATGAAGACGCCGCAGCCGATCCGGGGAATGCAGAGCCTGCTTGGCGAGGAGGCCGATCGTATGGCCGCGGTCGTCGCCGCCTTCGACCGGGTTCGACGGCTGTACGGCTTCAGCCGGGTCGAGGTGCCGGTGCTCGAGCCGACGGAAGTCTTCGCAAGGACGATGGGCGAGTCGACCGACGTGGTGTCCAAGGAAATGTACAGCTTCGAAGACCGGAGCGGCGATTCGGTGACGTTGCGGCCCGAGTTCACGGCCGGGATCGCCCGCGCCTATCTGTCGGAAGGCTGGCAGCAGCATGCGCCGCTGAAGGTCGCGACCCACGGCCCCGCCTTCCGCTACGAACGGCCGCAGAAAGGCCGCTACCGGCAGTTCCACCAGCTCGATGCCGAAATCATCGGAGCGGCCGAAGCGGCCGCCGACGTCGAGCTTCTCGCTTTCGCCGACCAGCTTCTCAAGGAGCTCGGGATCGAAAGCGCGATCCTGAAGCTCAACACGCTGGGCGATCCGCAGACCCGCACCGCGTGGCGCGATGCTCTTCGCGAGCATTTCGAAAGCCGGCGCAGCGAGCTCAGCGACGACAGCCAGGACCGGCTGGAACGCAACCCGCTCAGAATCCTCGACAGCAAGGCGCACCAGGACTGGCCAGCGGTGGACAGCGCCCCGGTGATCGACGATTTCCTGATTCCCGAGGCCGCCGACTTTTTCGCTAAAGTCACCGAAGGCCTCGATTCCGCCGGGGTTCACTGGGAGCGGGCGCCTCGCCTCGTGCGCGGACTCGATTATTACCGCCACACCGCATTCGAGTTCATCACCGACGAGCTCGGTTCGCAGGGCACCGTGCTCGCCGGCGGCCGCTATGACGGGCTGATGGAAGCGCTCGGCGGGTCGCCGACGCCCGCGGTCGGCTGGGCGGCCGGAATCGAGCGCCTGGCGATGATGATCGAGGCCCCCGAGCCGGAGCGGCCGCTGGTCGTGGTCATAGCGCTGGGTGATCGCGCCGAACTCGCTGCCGAGGGGATCCTGGCCAGCCTCCGCCGCGATGGCGTTGCGGCCGACATGGCCTATCGGGGCAACATGAAGAAGCGGCTTAGCCGGGCCAGTGCGGCAGGCGCGAAATACGCGCTGATAGTCGGCGAGCAAGAGCTGGAGCGCGGCGAAGCCCAGCTCAAGTCGCTGGATAGCGGCGAGCAGCGGTTCGTTCCGCTCGACCGCCTGAACAAGGACATGTTCGCCAAAGACGCACCGAAATGAGTTACGTCTCCCCCGAGCGGATAGCGTCGATCGAATCGCGCAAACAGGAACTCGCCGATGCGATGTCGAGCGGCGATCTTGCGCCGGACGAGTTCGTGAAGCTGTCGAAGGAATATGCGGCGATCGAGCCGGTCGCGGCTGCCGCTCGCGAGGTGCGCCGGCTTCGGGCGGAGCTGGAGGTGCTGGCCGGAATGCTTCACGGCCCCGACGCCGAGCCCGAGCTTAAGGAAATGGCGCAGGCCGAAGTCGAGGACATCCGGCGACGCCTTCCCGAGGCGGAGCGGGCGCTCGCCTTGAAGCTCCTGCCGCGCGATTCGGCCGACGAGCGCGCCGCGATGCTGGAGATCCGGGCGGGGACCGGCGGCGACGAGGCGGCCTTGTTCGCGGGCGATCTTTTGCGGATGTACCAGCGCTTTTCCGAAGAGCAGGGCTGGCGCTTCGAACTCATCTCGGCGAGCCCGTCGGAGGTCGGCGGCTACAAGGAAGCGATCGCCTCGATCAACGGCGCCGGGGTGTTCGCGAAGCTCAAGTTCGAAAGCGGGGTTCACCGGGTCCAGCGCGTCCCGGTGACCGAGGCCAGCGGCCGAATCCACACGTCTGCTGCGACCGTGGCCGTGCTTCCGGAAGCCGAGGATGTCGATGTCCAGATCGACGAAAAGGACCTCAGGATCGACGTCTATCGCTCGTCCGGGCCTGGCGGACAGTCGGTCAACACCACCGACAGCGCGGTGAGGATCACGCATTTGCCGACCGGCCTCGTCGTCGTCCAGCAGGACGAGAAGTCGCAGCACAAGAACAAGGCCAAGGCCCTCAAGGTCCTGCGCACCCGGCTGTTCGAGCTGGAGCGCGAGCGGCTTGCCAGTGAACGGGCGGGAGCACGCAAGTCGATGGTCGGCTCCGGCGACCGGTCGGAGCGGATCCGGACCTACAATTTTCCGCAGGGACGAGTGACAGACCACCGGATAAACCTGACCCTCCACAAGCTCGACCAGATACTCGAGGGGCCGGGCCTTGGTGAGCTCGTCGACGAGCTGATCAGCGAAGACGAAGCGCAAAGGCTCGCCGGCCTGGAAGATGCTTGAATCCGCTCCGCCTGAGCGGAGCGGATCCGAGCATTGAACCCGCTCGCCCGGGCGCTCGCCGACGCCGCTCGCCAGCTCTCGCAGACAAGCGACACGGCCCGGCTCGACGCCGAGCTGCTGATGGCGGAAGCCCTGGACATCGAGCGCGACCGGCTGATCCTCGATCCGCCGGACCGCGATCCGCCCGACCGCTTCTGGGCGATGGTGAAGAGGCGCGAGGCGGGCGAGCCGGTGGCCTATATCACCGGCCGCCGGGCCTTCTGGAACATCGAGCTTCATGTCGGCCCCGGGGTGCTGATCCCCAGGCCCGACAGCGAAGTGCTGATCTCGGCTGCGATCGAGCATTTCGAAGGCTCGGCCGGCCCGCGCCGGGTCCTCGACCTTGGCACCGGGCCCGGAACGCTTCTGCTGGCGGCCCTCGACCTATGGCCGGAAGCGAGCGGGATCGGCGTGGATTTCTCCCTGCGGGCCCTGTCCTACGCGCAAGCCAATGCCCGCCGGCTCGGCCTTGCGGAGCGGGCGCGTTTCGGGGTCGGCAACTGGGCCGAGAACATCGACGAAAGGTTCGAACTCCTGTTGTGCAACCCGCCCTATGTGGCCCGGGATGAGCCGCTGGGCTCGGGAGTAGCCGAACATGAGCCTGCCGAAGCGCTGTTCGCCGGACCTCAAGGACTGGATTCGATCCGCGCTGTCGCTCCCCAGGTCGCTCGGCTGCTTGCGCCGGGCGGACTAGCCGCGATCGAGATCGGTGCGTCGCAGGGGCGCGCCGCGCTCGACCTGCTCGTCCGCGACGGGCTCGGCGGCAGGCTGGTTCCCGATCTTGCCGGGCACGATCGCGCCGTGCTCCTGACATGGGTTTAGAAGAAATTGACTTGGAATATGGCAAGATTGCCATTACATCTGTCTTCCAGGACCGGGTCCGCTCTATCGGAAATGACCTGAGCATCCCGTCCTACCCCCGACGCAATCGGCCGTTCGTCGCGCGCTTTGTCGCTAATCGAACGAAAGCCAAGCTGCGACTGCGCGGCCATGGCTGAGGCGAAGGAAACGGGGGCTAGCTTCTACTAGGTGAGGAAGTGGGCATTTGATCAATAATCGACAGGGCGGCCGCCGTCGCGGCCGAGGGGGCCAAAGGGGTCCGAATCTGGGGGGCAACCGCCAGGACAATCGCCAGCGCGGAAACGCAACCCAGCTGCTCGAGAAATACAAGAACATGGCTCGAGACGCGCAGCTTTCGGGCGATCGCGTCCAGGGAGAGTATTTCCTGCAATTCGCGGAGCATTACTTCCGGATGCTCGGAGACAATCGCCCGCGCTTCGACGACCAGCGCAAGCAGCGGGGCGACGACAGCCAGGACGAGGACGACAACCAGGGCGAAGACGAGGCCGTCGAGGCCTCGGAAGAAGACCGAAGCGAGAAAACGCCGAAGCGCGCGCGCGGCAACGGCCGCGACCATCCGGTCCGGAACGGCGCCGACAAGGGCGGGGCCGACAAGGCAAAGGCCGATGCGTCCGATCGGGACGAGGAAGACAGGCGCATTGCACTCGAGGCGCTTCCGCCGTCGATCGGGCGAGACTCGGACGATGTTTCGAAGGAAGCCCCTAAGCCGCGCCGCCGAGCCCGCAAGCCGCGCTCGAGCGACGACGACACGGACATGGCCCCGGCTGCCTGACCCGGCCGGGCTGAATGCTGGAACGTTGTACGGCTCACCGTGGCGGGTGGGCCGTTTCCTTTGGGCTTCAGACCTGGATGTCCACCGGTCTCGGGCGATGCTGATCGTCGAGCGCGACGAAGGTGAAGAGGCCTTCGGTGACCTTGGTTCCGGTGGCGCCGCGGTCGCGGGTCGCAACCACCTCCACCCGCACTTCCATCGATGTATTCCCGACCCTCTCGACGTCGGCGTAGACCGATATCACGTCGCGCAGGTGGATGGGCGCGATGAACTTCATGCCCTGGATCGCGACGGTGGCGACGGAGCCTCCCGCGCGCCTGGAGGCGACGATGCCGCCGGCGATATCCATCTGGCTGAGCACCCATCCGCCGAAGATGTGGCCGTTGGAGTTGATGTCGGCCGGTCCGGGGACGATCCGTAGGATCGGCTCTAGGTTCAGGTCTGTCATTCGTCCTCTTTCAGCTCGTCGTGCCTGCTCGCCTGCTCGTCATGGCCGCTGGAGGAGCTGAGGAAGGTGAGCACCATCAGCCCCGTTCCCAGCAGCACCATGAGCGAGACCCCCAGCGCGGTCGCGATCAGCATGTGGATGTGAACGCCGTCCGAGCCGCGTGCGACGAGCAGGACCGCGATCGCCGCAATCACGACGGAGAATAGCGCCAGCCACTTCAATATCCGCAGGAATCGGCGGAACAGCGAGCCGCGCGGACTCGGGATTGGGTCTGGGCGGAGCATGAGCTTCCCTTTGGTCGCGGCTCATGAGAGTATCAAGCCGTCAAGACCGAACGGGAGGCTGCAATGACCATTCAGGCGATCCTGGCCTCGAAAGGCAAAGAGGTTACGACGGTCGGTCCCGAGGAAAGCGTGTCCCAGCTTGTCGCAAAGCTTGGCGACAAGCGAATCGGCGCGCTCCCCGTCGTCGAGAACGGCCGGGTGATCGGGATCGTCTCGGAGCGCGACCTCATCTATTGCCTCAAGGACCATGGCGCGGAGGTTCTCGACTGGGCCACCTCGCGGCTGATGACCTCGCCGGCGGTGACGGTCGAGCCAACGACCCGGGTGCTGTCCGCGCTCGCGATGATGAGCCAGCGCCGGATCCGGCACCTGCCGGTGGTTTCCGGCGCCAAGCTGCTCGGGATCGTCTCGATCGGCGATCTGGTCAAATATAGAATCGACCGAATCGAGGAAGAGGCCGAGGCGATGCGCTCGTACATACGGAGCGCCTGAGCCGGCTTGGAGCCGAGCGGGCCCGCGCCTTGAACGGCCAGGGCCGGGACCCATATTCGTGAAACGCCGAACGGGCTGTCTAAAATAGTCCCGGAAACAAGCTTTTATCGCCTTGAATAACGGACGTTCGACCCCATATTGGTCGAGACGTGCGGAACGGCCAGATCGGCCGGTCGCTCGTCGAGACGGTCCAAGCAAGAAAATTGCAGAAAGCCGTTGACGCACTGAAGGCTCATACATATATGCGCCTCCAGCAACGGCGGCGGGCCTACGGGGTCGGCGACCGTTTCGCGCCTCTTCTTGGTCGGTACAACCGATGCCCGGAACCAATCGAACCGGGGGAGGATGCGCGTCGGCTCTTTGACATTGTCGGTTTTATGAAGGGACATGTGGGCGGCGGCCCGGTCACCTGGAGCCTCTGGGTTCAGGGTAGACTGGTAAAAGCCAAGCCGTTCAGGGTTCCCACCAAAGTAGTACTTTGATGGGTTCCCGTATGTCTCAATATGCAAACACACCAAGTTTGTGATTGTGCAGGAACGGCTCCCAGAGATGCCGGTCCAACTGTCGGTTTTTCCCGGCGATTGGATCGTACATCAACTTGAGAGTTTGATTCTGGCTCAGAACGAACGCTGGCGGCATGCCTAACACATGCAAGTCGAACGGCTCTTCGGAGCAGTGGCGCACGGGTGAGTAACGCGTGGGAAACCTGCTCCAGGGTGGGGGATAACAGCTCTAACGGGCTGCTAATACAGCATGATGCCACGGATCTCATGATATCGTGGTTAAAGGAGGCCTCTATTTATAAGCTTCCGCTCCGGAATGGTCCCGCGTTCTATTAGCTTGTTGGTGGGGTAACGGCCTACCAAGGCGACGATGGATAGCCGGCCTGAGAGGGTGGTCGGCCACACTGGGACTGAGATACGGCCCAGACTCCTACGGGAGGCAGCAGTCGAGAGGCTTCGGCAATGGGGGAAACCCTGACCGAGCGACGCCGCGTGGGTGATGAAGATTCTCGGATCGTAAAACCCTGTCAGGTGGGATGAAAAACCATTCGGTTAACACCCGAGTGGCATGACAGTACCACCAGAGGAAGCTCCGGCCAACTCCGTGCCAGCAGC
>DATKAY010000130.1:0-7691 GCA_035514495.1 Sphingomicrobium sp.
GAGCGGATCGCGCCCGGGCTGGCCGGATATCGCGGGCTCGGGCCGGTGCGGATAGGCAACCAGGCCTATGAGCAGGTCCAGCACGATGCCTATGGTCAGATCGTCCTGTCGAACGTGCAGGCCTTCTTCGACCAGCGGCTCCTTCGGCCGTCGGGAATCGAGGATTTCCACGCGCTGGAGCGAGTCGGGGAGCGGGCCTGGAAATTGCACGACCATCCCGATTCGGGGCTCTGGGAGCTGCGCACCCGCCAGGCGGTCCACACCTATTCGGCGGCGATGTGCTGGGCCGCCTGCGACCGGCTCGCCAATGCAGCCGACGCGCTGGGCCTGTCCGATCGCGCCTCGGTCTGGTCGGAAAGGGCGGCGGTGATTCGCCGCCACATCGAAGAAGCCGCCTGGCGGCCGGAGGCCGGCACCTTCTCCGCCACCTTCGACGGCGACGTGCTGGACGCGAGCCTGATCCAGCTTCTGGACCTTCGACTGCTCTCGCCCGACGACCTTCGGTTCCAGGGCACCTTGAGGGCGATCGAGCAAGGGCTCAGGCGGGGCTCGCACATGCTTCGCTATGCGACCGAGGACGATTTCGGGATGCCCGAGACGGCGTTCAACGTCTGCACCTTCTGGCTGATCGAGGCGTTGCACGCGACCGGGCGGACCGAAGATGCCCGGGCCCTATTCGAGGAAATGCTCGACCGCCGGACGGCTGCAGGGCTGCTTTCCGAAGACATCGATCCCCATAGCGGGGAGCTGTGGGGAAATTATCCCCAGACCTACTCGCTGGTCGGGCTGATCAATTGCGCCGAGCTGTTGAGCAAGCCGTGGACCGCAATCCGGTGATCGCCATCGCTTCGACCCGGTGACCGGGCCGGCCAGCGGCGCCGGCCCTCCCCCTGCCCCGCCGTTCGTCGAAAAAATCGCCAAGGGTGACAATTATTCATCTTGCATTCACGCTACAAATGTAGCACACGCTACAAATGTAGCGCAAAAATGAGGATTCGGTTCATGCTCAGCAAGCTTCCGCCCCGTGAACGCCAGATCGTGGATGTGCTCTACGAATCGGGTCCGCTCACCGTCGGCGAAGTTGGAGACAAGCTCCCCGACCAGCTCAGCGGATCGGCGGTTCGGGCGATGCTCAAACGGCTCGAGGACAAAGGCTATGTGAAGCGCGAGGAATCGGATCGCGGTTTCATCTACCGCCCGTCCGTTCCCGAAGCCGCCGCCAGCACATCGGCGCTCAGCGAAATCGTCCGGGTGTTCTTCAACGGATCGGCCGCGGGCGCAGCGAGCGCTCTGCTGGGCATGTCCGACAAGCTCAACGCTGATGATCTCGACGAGCTGGAGGCGATGATCGCCAAGGCTCGTGCCCGGAAAGGAGCACAGTGATGGAATGGTTCATTCCCCTGGCCGCCAAATCCTTCTTCATTGCCGGTGGAGCGCTTCTTCTTCTGAAAATTCTCGCCAACCGTTCGGCCGCCGACCGGAGCTGGATTGCACATCTGGCCCTTGCCGGACTGCTGCTGCTCCCGGTCGCAACGGTCGCGCTCCCGACGCTCGATGTCGCCGGTCCCGAGCTACTGGTCGGCAAAGGCGAAGTCCTTTCCCCTTCTTCGCCCGCGCCTGCCGCTGCTCCGCAGCCGATTGCTGCAAGCGCCGAAACGTCAGCACCCCTTGCTGAACCGGGCGTCGGGAGCGCTTCCATCAACTGGCCTTTTTGGAGCTACGCCGTTCCCGCCGCCCTGCTCTTCCTGCTTACCCTGATCGCCATTGCCCGACTGTTCGTGTTGAAGGCGAGAGCGGCCGTGCTCGTCGATGCACCGTGGTTGACTGCGCTTGCCCGCGCCCAGCACCGAATGGGATTCAAGCATGGGACGGCCCTTCTCACCAGCACCGAGCTGCCCTCGCCCATCAGCTGGGGCCTGTTCAGGCCGGTGATCCTGCTCAACGCCGAGGCGGCCCGGTCGCACGAGGAGGCCGAAGCGATCATCACCCACGAGCTCGCCCACGTCGCCCGGCTCGACTGGGCCAAGCTGCTCCTCGCCCGGGTCACCGTCGCTTTGTTCTGGTTCAACCCGTTCGTCTGGCTTCTTGCCCGCGAAGCGCATCAGCTCCGCGAGGAAGCGGCCGACGATGCGGTGCTCGCCGCCGACATCGAGGACACCGATTACGCAAGGCTCCTGGTCGGGGTCGCTCGCCACGAGTGCCGCGGCCTCCTGATCGGGGCGCACGGGGTTGCCCCGGCGAAGAATTCGCTCGCCCGCCGGGTCAGGCGCGTTCTCGACGGCGCGGTGAAGCGTGCTCCGGGCGGCTGGCGCTGGGGCTCGGCCGTGGCCTTTTTCGCCGCCGGAATGTCGGTTCCGGTCGCCGCTTTGAACCTGGTTCCTGCCGCCGCTGCGCCCTCGACCGCCAGCGCTGGTCAAGCGGCCGACAGTCCTTATTACGAATCGATCGACCGGGTTGCCGAAGACTCGGCGAAGGATGGCTCGAAGACCGCCGCGGTCGCGTCGGGGATCTTCGACATAGCCGACGATGGCACGGTGACCCTGCTGTCGAAGGACGGCAAGGTCCTTAAGATCGGCAAGGGCAGCGAGACGCTCCTCGCGCGCAATGGCGCGACGATCACCAGCGACAAGTTTGAGCGGACGGTTCTGGCGCTGCCTGACGGAAAGACAATTACGAGCACGAAGGACGGCCGTTCAGTGGTTCGTTCGCCCGACGGCCAGGTCATCGCCTTTGCCGACGCGCGAGCGGTCCCGGGGCTCGCAAGCGCAATCGCCCATCCCCACGATCCGGTTCGGCCGAGCAAGCGAACGGCGATCGACCGGGCTATCTCGATGAAGGCAGTTGGAGTAACTCCGGAATATCTGGCGGCGATCCGGTCGGCGGCTCCGCAGCTCAGCGTCGACCCCGATGATCTGGTCGAGCTCAAGGCGGTTGGAGTGACCCCCGAATTCATTCGAGAGCTCACCCGGTTGGGCTACCGGGCCACTGATGCGGGCGACCTCGCGGGCGCCTATGCCGTGGGGGTCCGCGCCGATTATATCCGAAGCCTCGCCAAGGCAGGCCTCGGTAGGCTCTCGCTCGAAGACCTCACCGAGCTGAAAGCGGTGGGCGTTACCGCCGCCGACGTCGAACGCTATCGCCGCGCCGGATTGGGGAAGCTGGACGTCGACAGGTTGACTGAGCTCAAGGCGCTCGGAGTTACGCCCGAAGAGCTCAAGGCGAACGAGGATTTCGGACCATGACCGTGGCGCCTGCCCCGACCCTCTGACCTGAATCGCAAATCACCGATTTTTTCAACGCTCCGATGGAGCGGACGGGCGAACTTTGCCCAAAGAACTGAAGAAGGAGATGTAAGATGACCAAGTTGCTGGCTTTTGTCGCCGCTCTGCTGATGAGCGGGATCGCGGTTTCTTCCGCCTGTGTCGCAGGCGATGTCGAGCCGATTGCCTTCACCGTCGAGCCGGGCAAGGACGACCGGGTCAAGGTGACCTTCAGGCGTGCCGATCAGGAGCGCACCAACAGCTGGTCCAACGCCTTTAGGCCGGCAGATCTTGCCGGCCTGGACGCCGACGCATTGCGGAGCCCGGACACTCGCCCGATCCGCTTCGCCATCGCCCGCGAGGCGGGTCGCGTCGATTGTGCAGGCACCGGTGGCAATTCGCTGGCCAGGGGGACTTGCTCGCTGACTCCCGACGCCCGGTTCAACGACTTTCTCGCACGAAACGGGGTGGCTCGGCCGAGCCGGGAGCAGACCTTCGGACTCATCGCCCTCAACGTGAAGCGCGAGCTGGTCACCGCGCTCAGAGCCGCCAACTATCCGGCCCCGTCGCTCGACGAAATGATCGGACTGACCGCCGTCGGAGTGACGAACGCCTATATCGGCGAGATGGCTCGGGCCGGCTACAGGCCCAAGTCCCTGGACGGCTTGCTGCAGTTCCGGGCGCTCAACATCACGCCCGACTATATCGGCCGGTTCAGCCGCATGGGCTATGGCGACATTCCGCCCGGCGACCTCATCCAGCTCAAGGCGCTCAACGTCACTCCGGAGTATATTGCGAGCTTCGAGCGAATTGGCTACGGCCGGCTTCCGGTCTCCTCTCTGGTCCAGATGAAAGCCCTGGGCGTCACTCCCGAATTCGTCCGCGCCGTCCAGCAGGGCGACGCCCTCCCCTCGCCCGATCGCCTCGTCACGCTCCGGGCACTCGGCCGCCACAAGCGCCAGCGCTGATCCGCGCCCGATCCAACAGGAGAGATGGAATGACCCGATTTACCCCGCGCGTTAATGCGGTGCTGATTTCGACAGCCTGTTTCTGGGTTGTTCCGGATGTTGCTTCGGCACAGTCGGCCGATCCCGCGGTCGCGCCCCCGCCGGTGGCGGTCGAGACCGCGGGCAAAAGGATCTATACCGCTGCCGACTTTGCACGCTTTGCGCCCAGGAACGCGCTCGACATGCTCCGCCAGGTGCCCGGCTTCATCATCCGCGAGGCGGTTCAGGAGCGCGGGCTGGGCCAGGCGTCGGAAAACGTGCTTCTGAACGGGCAGAGAGTCTCCAACAAGTCCGGGGGCGCGATCGGGGAGCTCGAGAAAATCCCGGCATCCAACGTCGAACGGATTGAGATCGTCGATGCCGCGACCCTCGATATCGCGGGACTGACCGGCCAGGTCGCCAATGTCGTCACCAAGGCCGAGAAGAAGGCCAGCGGCCAGTTCGCGTGGCGGCCCGAATTCAGGGCGCATTACGCCGACCCGTTGTTTACTCGCGGGGAGATCAGTTACTCGGGCTCGACCGGGCCTGTCGATTATACTCTTGGCCTGAACAGCAACGGCAATCGAAGTGCCGCCGGCGGCCCGACCACCATCTTCAGCCCGGCGGGCGAGGTCACCGAGCTTCGCGACGATGCCTGGCGCGGCAATTGGAATGCACCGGGGCTGAGCGGCCGCTTCACCCTGGACGGTCCCGACAGTTCGGTGGGCAATCTCAACCTCGCCTATGAGCGGAACTACTTCAATTATTACGAGGACAGCATTCGCGAGCGTCCGGGCGACATCGATCGCCTCCGCTCGGTCCGGCTTCGGAAACGCGGCTTCGAATACGAAATTGGCGGCGACTATGACTTCGCGCTCGGCCCCGGCCGCCTGAAGCTGATCGGGCTTCGCAGTCACGACTATGAACCGCTGGTCTCGACCGCGATCGTCGATTTTTCCGACGGCTCTCCATCGGTCGGCGACAGGGTGGTTCGTGACGGTCGCGAAAGCGAATGGATCGGCCGCGGCGAGTACAGCTGGAAAACCGGCCAAAGCGACTGGCAGGTCTCCGCAGAGGCCGCGTTCAACAGCCTGAACAGCGTCACCGAGATCTTCGCGCTCCAGCCCGATGGCGAGTTCGAGGAAATCCCCTTTCCCGCCGGCACCGGCCAGGTCCAGGAGGATCGTTTTGAAATCCTCGGCACCTACGGCCGCCCGCTCGGCGAGGCCGTCACCCTGCAACTCGTCGCAGGCGGCGAATATTCGAAGCTGAGCAGCCAAAGCGCAGGCAACAGCCTGACCCGCTCCTTCTTCCGGCCGAAGGGGAGCGCAGCGCTGGCCTGGAAGGCCAATAGCGGGCTCGACGTCAGCCTCAGGGTTCGCCGCCGGGTCGAGCAGCTGAACTTCTACGACTTTCTCGCCTCGGTGAACCTCACGGAGGACCGCCAGAATGCCGGCAATCTGGAGCTGGTTCCGCCGCAGGTTTGGGAAGTCGATCTCGAAGCCAACAAGAAGCTCGGGTCCTGGGGCAATACGAGCCTTCGGCCTTTCGGGCGGCTGATCGACGATATCGTCGACATCATCCCGATCGGCCTAACCGGCCAGAGCCCGGGCAATATCGACCGGGCGCACCGCTACGGATTCGAATGGAAGGGGACCTGGCTGTTCGACAATCTCGGCTGGACCGGCGCGAAGCTGGATTCGGTCGTCGTCCTTCAGCGCTCCCAGGTCAGGGATCCGCTGACCGGCGAGAAGCGCCCGATCAGCGGCTCTCTCCAGCGGCAGGTCGAGCTCAATCTTCGCCACGACGTGCCGGGAACCTCCTGGGCCTGGGGAGGCAGCCTCGCACATTATCACGCCGCCAAGGTCTTCCGCCTGACCGAGGTTGGCCGGATGTCGGAAGGTCCGGTGTGGCTGGGTGTCTTCGTCGAGCACAAGGACGTGATGGGACTGACCGTTCGAGCGAGCGTCAGCAACATCCTCAATGCCCGCAGCCGGTGGGACCGCGACGTCTATGCCGGTTTCAGGGACACCAGCCCGTTGCTCTTCCTGGAACGAAGGAACCGGCTGATCGGGCCGATTTTCAGCTTCTCGGTGCGGGGGAATTTCTAGGTGAAAATCCGCCAAAGCCAGGTCGGGCGTCGCGCGGATTCGGCAAAGGTTCAGTTGCTCCGGCGAATTGGCCGGGGTGGCGGTCGTAGGGCCTTAAGAGGGTGTGGCTTCTTGTCGTCCACTCTGTCCGCTGGCGAAGTCCAAGCCTTAGTCAATCGTCGTCGTAACGATTCTCGCGCCAGTCGCGATGCGCCTTGCGCACCGCTTTTCGATACTCGTGCTCGATCTTGGCAAATTCGCGGCGACACTCGTGCTGTGCCTCGATACACTCGCGGCGGCTATCCGCGCCACGCATCTCTTCGTCGCATTCGCGACGCGCTTCCGCCAGCTCGCGACGGTACTTGCGCTCTGCCTTGCGCACCTCGCGATAATTAAATCCGTCCGGAGAATAGCCGTGGCGGTTTTGGGCCTCGGCGACGACGGGCATGGCAACGGTGGCAAGGAGACCCGCGGCGCTCAAGATTAGTATGCGCATTTCCCCACTCTCCCCTTGGTGGCGTTCAAGACAGGAAAAACGAGCGCACGGTATCTCTTGGTCCATAAACCGGAAACTAATCTTTTTACCCGCTGTTCAGGCTCGAACTGTCGCCAATTCGTACGCCCGTGACCGGCGCCGGCCCGGAACGTCGGCTGCAACCTGCAAGGCCAATAACCGTAATGGGTGGAAAGCGGTCATTGGCCGCCGCGCCGGTGGAGGGGTGGCGCAGTCGTGCCGCTCCGGCTAGAGGTTCGGCCGATTTCCAGTCACGACCGAAGGTCTAAAAAGCGAAGTGGGCGAGCCTGCCATCCTGCCATTCGATTGGGCCGATCCGTTCGACCTCGACAGCCAGCTGACCGACGAGGAGAAGCTCGTCCGCGACACGGCCGAGGGCTATGCGCAGGAAAAGCTCCAGCCGCGGGTGACCAAGGCCTATCTCGACGAGAGCTTCGACCGCGAAATCCTGACCGATATGGGCAATCTAGGCTTGCTCGGGGCGACGATCCCGGACGAATATGGCGGCGCCGGCCTTGGCTATGTCAGCTACGGCCTGATCGCCCGGGCGGTCGAGCGCGTGGACAGCGGATACCGGTCGGCCATGTCGGTCCAGTCAAGCCTCGTCATGTATCCGATCTACGCCTACGGCTCGGAGGAGCAGCGGACGAAATATCTCCCGAAGCTCGCCACCGGCGAGATGGTCGGCTGCTTTGGCCTCACCGAGCCCGACGCCGGATCGGATCCGGGGGGAATGCGGACCCGGGCGAAGAAGATCGACGGCGGTTATCTGCTGACCGGCAACAAGATGTGGATCACCAATTCGCCGATCGCCGACGTCTTCGTGGTCTGGGCGAAGTCG
>DATKAY010000131.1:0-16320 GCA_035514495.1 Sphingomicrobium sp.
ACCATCGAGAAGCCCTATACGGTGGACCGAGTCACTCCCGCGCTGGAGTCCGTCCTTTCTGGATGAGGGCAAGGGGCACAAAGGCCCGGCGTGGCTGCGGTACGGCCTTGCAGCCTTGTTCCTGTTCGGCGCGTTCGTTGCGGTGATGGCCTTGTCCCAGGACGATCTATTATTCCCGACGAGCGCGGTTCCGCCGCCCGGCCCGCTGCCCGCGGGCGCCGAGCGCTTCAGCATCCACATCCCGGCGAAAGAGCGGCTTCACGGCGTTCATATCCCGCCTTCGGCGCCCGTGGAGGGAGCCCGAACGCTCGTTCTCGGCTTCGGCGGCAATGCCTGGAACGGCGCCGACGTCGCCTCCTACCTCCACCAGCTTTATCCCTTCGCTCACACGGTCGCCTTTCACTATCGCGGCTATTCTCCTTCGACCGGGCGGCCGTCGGCGCAGGCGCTTCTCGCCGATGCTCCGCTGGTGCTCGATTCGGCGATCGAGCGAGTGGAGCCGGAGCGAGTACTGGTCGTCGGCTTCAGCATCGGAAGCGGCATCGCCGCCAGCCTTGCGCAACGGCCCGTGGACGGAGCAATCCTCGTCACGCCGTTCGATTCGCTGACCGCCGTCGCTCGCGATCTCTACCCCTGGCTCCCGGTCGGGCTTTTGTTCCGACACGAAATGAATGCCGCCGAATATCTTCAGGGCAGCGAGGTGCCGGTGGCGATGCTGGCGGCGGAGCGCGACGACATCATCCCGCCTGAGCGGACCGAGGCGCTTCGGGGCAAGGCCGGCAAGCTTGTTTACGACCGGACCATCGCGGGCGCCGGGCACAACGACCTCTACGGCCGCGCGGAGTTCGAGAAGGCGATGCAGGAGGCCTTTGCGGCACTTGTGGCCGCCGGTGAGCGTTCCGGAAGGATGGCACCGAAAAACGCAGCGCATCCTGAGGAATGATGGCAGGAGGCCAATTATAGGCTTCGACTTCGATAGACCAGGCTGGCCGCGCACCCTTGCCGCCCTCGCCGCACTGGCTGTCGCCTATTGGGCGCTGTCGGTCGGCGGACTGCAATGGGCGATGGTCAAGGGAGCGGGCTCGCCTGTCTGGCCCGCCGCTGGAGTGGCGCTTGCCGGGCTCCTGCTCGGCGGAGTGAGGCTCTGGCCAGCCATCTTCATCGGCCGGCTTGCTGCCGCGGCCACGATCGGTTCGGCGCAGCCTTTGTGGGCCGACGCCCTGATTGCCGTGGGCAATACTTTGGCGGCCGTGATCCCCGTGCTCGTCATCCAGCGCCTGACCCGAATCGACCTTCGGCTGGCCCGCATGACCGACGTGCTGTGGGTCGCGGTGGTCGGCGCGGCCGGCGGGGCGGCAATCGCGGCAACCGTCGGGACCGCAGTCCTGTCCGCCACCGGTGCGCTACCCGTAGAGCAGCTGGCCCGGGCCTGGCTCGGCTGGTGGCTCGGCAACCTCGTCGGCGGACTCACCATCGCAACGCTAATCCTGAGCTGGTGGAGAGCGGATTCGATCAGCGGGACCGCAAGCCGGCTCCATTTCGCAGCCTGCATGCTGACGGTCGCCGCCCTTAGCTACCTCCTGTTCGTCGCGCCGGTACTTCCGTTGCTTAGAACCTGGCACCTCTACCCGGCGCTGATCTGGGCGGCCGTGGCCTTTAGCGTTCGCGGCGCGTCGGCGGCGATGGTCATCGCTTCCGGGTTCGCCATCTGGGGCATCGGCAGCAGCGGCACCGTCTTTGCCACGATCGCTCCGGACCTGGACACCCGCCTGCTGCTTGCCCAGCAATTCGCTGCGGTCAGCTCGCTGGTAACCCTGATCCTCGGCGCGGCCGCCGACGAACGTCGCGGAAAGGAAGAGCTCCAGGAGGCGCGCAACCGGCTCGACCAGCTCAACCAGCTCCTTGCGGGAGAGGTGCGCGAGCGGACACGGGAGCGCGATCGGCTGTGGGAGCTGAGCCAGGACCTCCTGGTCGTCGCCGATTTTGAAGGACGGATTCTTGCCGCCAATCCCGCCTGGGATTCGCTGAGCGGCTGGACCGAGGAGAAGCTTGGCGACACCGGGTATATGGAGCTGGTCCACCCGGACGACGTCGAAGCCACCGAACGGATTCTCAATGTCCTTGGCGAAGGTCGCACCGTCCTGGAGTTCGAGAACCGGCTTCGCGACATCAAGGGCCAGTACCACTGGATTTCATGGCGAGCGGTTCCCGAGGACGGCAGGATCTACGCCACCGGCAGGGACGTCACCGAAGACAGGGCCCGCCAGGAGGAGCTGGCCGCCACCCAGGAACAGCTTCGGCAGAGCCAAAAGATGGAGGCGATGGGCCAGCTCACCGGCGGCGTCGCCCATGATTTCAACAATCTCCTCACGCCGATCATCGGCTTCCTCGATGTCCTCCACAAGCGGCTGGACGGGGACGATCGGGCGCGCGGGATGATCGATGCCGCTTTGTCCTCGGCCGACCGGGCGAAGATCCTGGTGCAGCGCCTGCTCGCCTTTGCCCGTCGGCAGCCGCTTCAGCCCAAGTCTATCGATCCGGGCGATTTGCTGGCCGCGATGCGCGACCTGGTGGCGAGCACCTGTGGCCCGCGAGCATCGGTCCGGCTGGATCTCTCGCCCGACCTGCCTCCGGTCCTCGCCGACCGCAACCAGCTTGAAATGGCGATTTTGAACCTCGCGGTGAACGCCCGCGACGCGATGCCGGACGGCGGCACTCTGACGCTCTCGGCAAAAGTCGAAAAGCCGCCTCCGGACAGCGACCTGCCGTCGAGCGAGCACGTCAAGATCGCAATCGTCGATACCGGCGTCGGGATGGACGAGGAGACGGCCCGGCGGGCGGTCGAGCCTTTCTTCAGCACCAAGGGCGTCGGCAAGGGAACGGGCCTCGGGCTGTCGATGGCGCACGGGCTGATGGCACAGCTCGGCGGGGCGCTGACGATCCGCAGCCGCAAGGGGCTGGGGACGGCGATCGAGCTCTGGCTCCCGCTCAGCCGGTCCTTGCCCGAGACCGGCTCGAGCGAGCGCAAGCAAAGCGGCCGGCAGACCGGGCTTGTCCTGCTCGTCGATGACGAGGATTTGGCCCGGGCGAGCACCGCCGAGTTGTTGCGCGACCTTGGCTACAGAGTCGAGGAATCCGATTCGGCAGAGCAGGCGCTCGGGCTGCTCGGCGACGGGATCGACCCGGATCTCATCCTCACCGACCATTTGATGCCCGGGATGACGGGCGAGGAGCTTGCCACCGAGCTTCGCAACCGCAAGGTGACGACGCCGCTTCTGATCGTGTCGGGCTATGCCGATGTCGAGGAGCTCGATCCGGCCATTCCGCGCCTGGTAAAGCCGTTCCGGGGGGCCGAGCTTGAAGCCGCGATCGCCAAGCTGTCGGCGGGGGCAGGAAGCAGCCGGCGCGACGGGTAAAAACACCGCCGGAAAAAATTAATTCGTTCACCCCTTGTTCTTGGAGAACAAACGCGGTACACAGGGCGCTTCTCAATAGGGGCGGAGCTCGGCTGCCCTCAGGGTCGACATTGACGAAGGGGTAAAGGGCATGGCAGCGCAACTCAAAGTCATCGCAAGCGGATTGGAAGCTCCCAGAATGGACCGGCAAAAGGCGCTCGAAGCAGCGCTAGCGCAGATCGATCGCGCATTCGGCAAGGGCTCGGCGATGAAGCTTGGAAGCCGCGAGAAGATCGAGATCGACACCGTTTCAACCGGAAGCCTCGGCCTCGACATCGCGCTTGGAGTCGGCGGGTTGCCGCGCGGCCGGGTGGTCGAAATCTACGGGCCTGAAAGCTCGGGCAAGACGACTCTCGCGCTGCACGCGATCGCCGAAGCGCAGAAGGTCGGCGGAACCGCCGCTTTTGTCGATGCCGAGCATGCGCTCGACCCCGCTTATGCAAAGAAGCTGGGCGTCGATATCGACGAGCTGATCGTCTCGCAGCCGGACACAGGCGAGCAGGCGCTGGAGATTGTCGATACTTTGGTTCGCTCGAACGCCGTCGACATTTTGGTAGTCGATTCGGTCGCGGCGCTGGTTCCCCGCGCGGAAATAGAGGGCGAGATGGGCGACAGCCATGTCGGCCTCCAGGCGCGGCTGATGAGCCAGGCGCTTCGCAAGCTGACCGGATCGATCAGCCGGTCGCGCTGCATCGTGGTCTTCATCAACCAGGTCCGGATGAAGATCGGCGTGATGTACGGCAATCCGGAAACGACGACCGGCGGCAACGCCTTGAAATTCTACGCGTCCGTCAGGCTCGACATCCGCCGCACCGGCCAGATCAAGGACCGCGACGACATCATCGGCAATTCGACCCGGGTCAAGGTGGTCAAGAACAAGGTCGCTCCGCCGTTCAAGCAGGTCGAGTTCGACATCATGTATGGCATTGGCATCTCGAAGGTCGGCGAAGTGCTCGACCTCGGCGTGAAGGCCGGGCTGGTCGAGAAATCCGGCGCCTGGTTCAGCTACGATTCGGTTCGGATCGGCCAGGGGCGCGAGAATTCCAAGCAGTATTTGATCGAAAATCCCGACGTCGCGCAGCGGATTGAAAATGCGATTCGTGGGCGTACCGAGGAAGTCGGAGAGGCGCTGATGGTCGGTCCGGACGAGGGCACGGCGGACGAATAGCGGCCGGCGGGCCGGGCCAGGCTAGCGAAGCTCTTCGGGAAGGCCGGTCGGAAGCTCGTCCCCACTGTCGATCCGGATGGGCGCGAACAGCCGCTTCGGCTCGGTCAGGACGACCAAAGCGAATCCGGCCGCGCCGCAGGCCGCGGTGCCCCACAGGAACGGGTAGATTGTGCCGTCGAACGACTGGCCGATCGCAAAGCCGATCAATACCGCGCCGACCGTTCCAACCGTTCCCTGGACCGAAGAGGCGGTGCCGGCGATGGGCGCCATATGCTCCATCGCCAGCGTGCCCAGATTGGAGGCAGTGAAGGCGAAGCAGATCATGGTCAGCGCCTGGAGTCCGACGAACAGCCACAGGCTTTCGGTGAAGGCCTGGGAGACGAGCGCGTGGGCGAGCGGGATCAGGGACAGCGCAAGCGCCGCCGAATGACCGACGCGCCGAAGGCCGAAGCGGCTGACGATCCGCGAGTTGGTCCAGGAGGCGAGCGCCATCGGGGCGGCGATGGCGGCGAAGACCGGGCCGATCGCGCTTGGAGCACCGAATGCGTCGAAGACGATCTGCTGGACCGACGCGATATAGGCGATCAGCACGCCGAAGCTCGCGGTCAGGGCCAAGGTGTAGCCGCGTGACTGCGGCTCGCTGACCACCATCGCGCCGGCCGACAGGATATCCCGCCAGTTGAGCGTCCGCCGATATTCCGGCCGAAGCGTTTCGGGGAGCCTGAGCAAGGCCCAGGCGAGCATCGTCAGCCCGTAGGCGGCGAGCACCAGGAATATCCAGCGCCAGGGAGCGACCAGCAGGATCGCCTGGCCGATCAGTGGCGCGAGCACCGGCACCACCATGAACACCATGAATACGAGGCTCATGATCCGGGCCATCGCCTCGCCTTGGTAAAGGTCGCGGACGACCGCCACGATCAGCACCCGGGTGACCGCCGCCGACGCCCCCTGCAAGGCTCGAGCGGCGATCAGCAGCTCGAAGCTACCGGCAAAGCCGCAGAGCAGGGCGAACAAGGTGTAGAGGCTGACCCCCGCCACCAGCACCCGCTTGCGCCCGAAGCGATCGGCAAGCGGTCCCCAGACGATCTGGGTCGATCCGAAGCCGAGCATATAGGCGAGGACGACGAGCTGCCGGTGATTCTCCTGCTCGACCGCGAACGCCTGGCCGATGTCCGGAAGCGCCGGGATCATCACGTCGATTGCGAAGGCGTTGAGCGCCATGAGACCGGCGAGAAGCGCGATCATCTCGCGCGTTCCGGGGCGCTTGACGCCGTCGCTTGCAGCCGAATCGACCATGGGAGCGCGCCTGCTGGCCCATCAGCGGGGGCCGTGCAACAGCGCCGGGCGCTGGCCGGGTGCGCGCGATGCCCGAGCATGCCCCCTTTGCGTGCCCGAACTGCTGTTCTACGGAACACAGCAAGCGAGAAAAAGGGGGCGTCGATGAAGGCCTGGTTCGCAATTCCGCTGTGGCAGCGAGTCGTCGCGGCGCTCGTCCTCGGCCTTGCCGTCGGACTGCTTTGGGGGCCGGGCGCCGAATCGATAAAATGGATTGGCGATTTGTTCATCCGGGCGATCCGGATGCTGGTCGTTCCGCTCATTTTCTTCTCATTGGTCGCCGGGGTCGTTTCGATCGGCGACTTGAAGAAGCTCGGCGGGATCGGCGGCCGCTCGGTGGGCCTGTATCTGGTAACCGGCATAGTGTCGGTGCTGCTCGGGCTCCTGCTCGGCACCGTCATCGAACCGGGCGCCGGGCTTTCAATCGTCCCCACAGGCGAGCTTCCGGAAGCCGCGGCATCGCCGCCGGGCTTCGTCGACATGATCCTGTCGATGGTCCCGCCGAACATCGTTTCGGCAATGGCCAATATGGAAGTGCTTCCGATGATCGTCTTTTCGATCCTGTTCGGAATTGCCATCCTGATGGCTGGAGAGGCCGGCGCTCCGATCGGCCGGGCGATGGATGCCGGCGCGGTGGTCATGCAGAAGATGACCGCGATCGTCATGGAGCTGACCCCGTTCGGGGTCTTCGCGCTGATGGCCTGGGTGGCGGGCACCTACGGGCTGGAGGTGCTGCTTCCGCTCGCCAAGCTGGTCGCCGCGCTCTACGCCGGCTGCCTGATCATCATCTTCGTGCTCTACGGGGGGATCGTGAAGCTGCTGGCCAAGGTGCCGGTCGTGCCCTTCTACCGCGGAATCGCCGATGCGATGGCGGTCGCCTTTTCCACCTCCTCCTCGGCGGCGACTCTTCCGGTCACCTTGCGCGTTACCCAGCAGAACCTCGGCATTTCGCGCCGGGTTTCCAGCTTCGTCGTTTCGCTTGGAGCGACCGTCAACATGGACGGGACGGCGCTCTATCTGGGGCTTGCAGCGATCTTCGGCGCGCAGCTCTTCGGGGTCGAGCTTGGAGCGATGGACTATGTGCTGATCGTCGTCACCGCGACCCTGGGGGCGATCGGCGCCGCCGGGATCCCGAGCGCCGGGCTGGTGATGATGGGCCTCGTCTTCACCAGCGTCGGAGTTCCGCTCGAAACGATCGCCTTCGTCGCCGGGATCGACCGGATCATGGACATGATGCGAACCACCACCAACGTCACCGGCGACTGCGCCGTCGCTTTGGCTGTGGCGCAGATGACCGACGAGCTCGATGTCGAGGAAATGGTTTCGGCCGATGACGTCTGACCTGTTCGAAATGCAGCCGAGGATTCTCCAGCAACGGCCGGTCCGATGAACCACGTCGAGCCAAAGCGACCGGTTCTGGAATTCGGGCGCGAGGTCCTTCACGACGAGGCGCGGGCGCTCGACGCGCTTGCCGACAGCCTCGGCGGCGAGTTCACCCAGGCTGTCGAGCTGATCGGGTCGTCCAGCGGCAAGCTGATCGTCGGCGGCCTCGGCAAATCCGGGCACGTCGCCCGCAAGATCGCCGCGACCTTCGCTTCAACCGGGACGACGGCCACCTTCCTCCATCTTGCCGAGGCGATCCACGGCGACCTTGGAATCGCGGCGCAGGGCGATGTCGCGATCCTGATCTCGCTGTCGGGCAAGACGGCCGAGCTGGAGCCGGTGATCGATCATTTTCAGACGGTCGGGATTGCGATCATCGCCATCACCGGCAATGCCCATTCGCCGCTGGCTGAGGCGGCGGCCGCGCCGTTGATCCTCCCGCACTGGCCGGAGGTCGGCCCCGAAGCGGTTGCCCCGACCACCTCGACGACGATGAGCCTGGCGCTGGGCGATGCATTGGCGATGACGGTCATGCGCCAGAAGGGTTTCACCAGGACCGATTTCGGCCGGCTTCACCCCGGAGGCAGCCTCGGGGCGCGGCTCAAGCCGGTGGCCCGGCTGATGCGCTCGGGCGAGCAGGTCCCGCTCACCCGCCACGATGCTTCGATGCACGACGCGGTGGTCGTGATGAGCGAAAAGCGGATGGGAGTCGTCGGGGTTACCGACGACGACGGCTGTCTTGTCGGGGTGATCACCGACGGCGACCTCAGGCGGAATATCGAGCGCGGGCTCGACCATAAAGCGGCCGAGTTCATGACCAGCGAGCCCAAGACCATCGCCCAGGACGCAATCGTCGCCGACGCGCTGACCCTGTTCGAGGAATTCCGGATCACCGTGCTGTTCGTCGTCGACGACCAAGGGAGCAAGCGGCGCCCGGTCGGGGTTCTTCACATTCACGATTGCGCGGCCGCCCGATGAACGTGGCGGCACTGATCCCGGCGCGCTTCGCGTCCAGCCGCTATCCCGGAAAGCCGCTGGTCGAGATCAGGGGAGCGGGAGGAACCGCCAAGCCGCTGATCCAGCGCAGCTTCGAGGCCGCGCAGCGGGTCCAGGGCCTGTCGTCGATCCACGTCGTCACCGACGACGAGCGGATCGCCTCGGCCTGCCAAGCTTTCGGAGCGCCGGTCATCATGACGCCGGAGACCTGCCGCAACGGCACCGAGCGCTGCGCCGAGGCCCTGCCCGATCTTGGTTCGCCCGACATCGTCGTGAACATCCAGGGCGACGCCTTGCTGACGCCGGCGCATTTCGTCGAGGCGCTGATCGAAAGGATGGGGCGCGAGGATGCCGATGTCGCCACGCCGGCGATGCGGCTTCGACCTGAGCAGCTGCGCGCACTCCAGGCCGAGGCGGCGGCGGGGCGGATCGGAGGAACCTCAGTGGTCGCCAATGAGGACGGCCAGGCGCTCTATTTCTCGAAGCGGCTGATCCCCTATTTTCCCGAATCCGCCCTTGGGCAGGACCCGTCGCCGGTCCGCCTTCACATCGGGGTTTATGCTTATACGCCGAGCGCGCTTGCCGCCTATGCCCAGAGCGCGCCGAGCGAGCTGGAAGAGCTGGAGGGGCTGGAGCAGCTCCGCTTTCTCGAAACGCGGATCCCGATCACAATAGTCGAGGTCGAGCCGCCGGATTTCGAGCTTCGGGAGCTCAACAATCCCGAGGATTTGGGGCCGATCGAAGCGGCGCTGGAGCGCGCGGGACTGGAATGAGCCTCGATTCGATAGAGTGTGATTACCGGGTCATCCTGTGCGACATCTGGGGCTGCATCCACGATGGCGTGAAGCTTTATCCGGGTGCTTGTCGTCGGCTCGAGCGCTGGCGCGGCGACGGCCGGACAATAATCCTCATCACCAACGCGCCGCGAACCGCGCAAGTGGTCGCCGGGCAGCTGGTGCGCCTCGGCCTCGACCCGTCGCTGTGGGACGGGATCGCGACCAGCGGGGAGGCCGGGATCGCCTGCCTGGAAAAAGCCCCCAGACCGGTGGGGTTCATCGGCACCGCCGCCGACCGGGCGGTGCTTGAGGGGCGGGGGGTCCGAATCGCAGAAGGCGAGGATTTCGACGAGCTCGCCTGCGCCGGGCTCGACGAGACGAGGCCGAAAGTCGCGGATTACGACGAGCAGATCCGAGCGCTCGCCGAGCGCAAGGTGGTGATGCACTGCCTGAACCCCGACCGGGTGGTGATCCGCGGCGGCCAGGCGGAACCCTGCGCCGGCGCAATCGCCGAACGTTACCTCGAGCTCGGCGGCCCGGTCGAATGGTACGGCAAGCCCTATCCGGCGATCTACGAGCATGCGATGCACCTCGCCGGCCACCCGCCGAAACAATCGGTGCTGGCGATCGGGGACGCGCTCCACACCGACATGCTGGGGGCAGCGCGAATGGGCTTCGACTGCGTCTTCGTGGCTGGCGGGATTCACCGGGACGAGCCTTTTCCGGAAGATTTCGGCCCGGCCCACGGCCTTGGCGACTGGCAGCCAGTGGCGATTGTCGACTCTCTCGCCTAAATAGCCGGCCATGAAGCTTCTTGGACATGAGGTCGGGCTCGACCAGCCGTTTTTCCTGATCGCCGGCCCCTGCGTGGTCGAAAGCGAGGATCTCCAGCTTCGAACGGCCGAGCGGCTCAAGGAAATCGCCGATGGGCTCGGCCTCTTCTTCATCTTCAAGTCGAGCTACGACAAGGCGAACCGGTCCTCCGACAAGAGCTATCGCGGGCCGGGGATGGACGAGGGCCTTCGGATCCTGCAGCGAGTCCGCGAGAGGCTCGGGGTGCCGGTGCTCACCGACGTTCACGATATTCCGCAGATCGCGCCCGTCGCCCAGGCCGTCGATATTCTCCAGACGCCCGCCTTCCTGGCCCGCCAGACCGACTTCATCCACGCCGTCGCCAGCTCCGGAAAGCCGGTGAACATCAAGAAGGCGCAGTTCATGGCGCCGGGCGACATGGTCAATGTCGTCGACAAGGCGCGGGGCGCCGCCAAAGCGGCGGGCGGCGACGGCGAGACGATCATGGTCTGCGAGCGGGGCGCCTCGTTCGGCTACAATAATCTGGTGTCGGACATGCGAAGCCTCGCGATCCTGAGGGAAACCGGCTGCCCGGTGGTATTCGACGCCACCCATTCGGTCCAGCTGCCGGGCGGACAGGGGACGAGCTCGGGCGGCCAGCGCGAGCATGTCCCGGTGCTTGCCCGGGCCGCGGTCGCGGCGGGCATCAGCGGCCTGTTCATGGAAACCCATCCCGACCCGAGCCAGGCGCTTTCGGACGGGCCGAACGCCTGGCCGCTCGACCGGATGGAGCCTTTGCTCCAAACCCTGGTCGAGCTGGACAGGATCGTGAAGGCGGCCGGATTCGAAGAGATGGCGCTGTGAAGCCGACCATCTTCATCCAGTCGAACGAGCGCCAGCATTTGGGCGCGAAGATCTCAGCGCACAGCTACAAGCGCAATTCGAGCGACCCGGACAGCTTCGAGGTCCGGATCCTGCAAACCCGCGATTTTCCGCGGCTGCTGGACCCGGACCAGACCATCCTTCGCGCCGGGACCGTCCGCCAGTGGGACCCGGACGACCTGCAAAGCTTCACTCCGCTGCGATTCTATCCGCCCGAGGCGATGAACTATCAGGGGGTGGCGGTGGTCACCGATCCCGATGTCTTCGCGCTCGGCGATATCGGCGAGCTTTTCGGACGCGATCTGGAGGGCAAGGCGATCTGGGCGGTTCCGCGTCCCGGCCACAACCGGCGCGAGGATTACATCGCCACCTCGGTGATGCTTCTCGATTGCTCGAAGCTCGAGCACTGGAGGTTCGACGAGGACCTCGACGCTCTGTTCGGGCACCAATTCGATTACATCGACTGGATCGAGCTGAAGCGCGAGGATCCCTCGACCATCGGTTTTCTGGAGCCGCGGTGGAACGACTTCGACCGGCTGACCGGCGAAACCAAGCTTCTGCACACGACCAAGCGGCGGACCCAGCCGTGGAAGACCGGCCTTCCGATCGATTTCACGCTCAGGCGCAGCTGGCCGATCGACCTGCTCAACCGGCTGCTGATGCGCTACCGGTCGCACCCCGACCCGAACCAGGAGGCCCTGGTCTATTCGCTGCTCGCCGAGCTCTATGACCTGGGCGAAGTCACCGACCAGGAGCTGGGCGAGGAAATGGCGGCCAACCATATCCGCCACGACAGCCGTGAGCTGATCGACCGCTATCGCGGCTGGAACGCCCGGCTGGCGCTCGCCGCCTGAGCTTACAGAAGCTTTCGAATGGCCGGCACTGCAACCCCGAGCGGGTCGATCGGGAGCGTTCCGGCAATCGGGCGATCGAGTGTTCCAGCCAGCCCGGAGGCCTGGATTCTGGTCCAGAAGCGGCAAAGATCGCGGATCGGGACCGGCAATCCGAATTTCGCGGCCGAGTAGAACAGGCGCCCCGAGAAGGTCTTTTGAGGCAGGACCAGCCCGACCGGCTTGCCGGTGGCGACCGAGTCCGAAATCATCGCGACGCTGTCGGCGGTGACGTAAATCTCGTCGGCATCGTCCAGCAGCACGGGATATCGAGGAAAGCTGCCCCAGACGAGGCCATGGTCGCTTCCCCGCAGCGCGCCGGTCACGGCGCGGACGTTCGCTTCACCGGTGCGCGCGCTTGCCACCGCGATCGTGCTTCCGCCGGGCTTCTCCTTGAGCCTCGATGCGGCGCCCGCGATCGTGTTTGGGCCAAGGCGCCACATGAAGCTGTCGCCGCCGATTAGCAGCAAGCGGTGCGGCCGCGCGAGCCTCGCCAGCCATTGTGCCTCTTCGAGAATCGGCTCCAGCTTGGAAGCGGTTCCGATCCCGGCCGGCAGCCGGATGACATTCGGGGCGTCGGCAACGCCATATTGCGGGGTGGTGATTATCAAGTCGAAATGCCTGGGGTGAAGCCGCGGATTACCGAGGCGAACGAGCTTCGACTTGCCGCCCGAGAGACGGCGGATGGCAAGCGCCGGTGGAACGCTCCGATTTCCGATGCCCAGCACAAGGTCGGGCCAGGGCGGCCGGATCTGCCTGCGCGACGCCTTGTCGAGAGTCGCAAGCGAAGCCCCGAGCAGCGCCGGTGGAATTCGGTAGAGAGGATTATAGCTCAGCTCGAGTGCCCGGAACGGCACGCCCAGCTCGTTGGCCAGGCGCAAAAGCTGGTTATTGTCCCCCCTGCGTCGCCCGAGAAGGACCCAGACCGGCACTCGTTCCGCGCTCATCCGGGCAGCTTCCCGAAGCTTTTTTCGAGGAGCCGGCGGACTTCGAGCGCCGCTTCGATGACCGGATTGGGGGTGTCGCTCGCGACCGGATCGTCGATCGTCCCGGCAATCCGCTTTTCCAGAATGTGATCCCAGAATCGCCGAAGGTCGCGCTTGCGGTTTGCGCGCGCCACTTTCCGGCCAAGCAAGATACGCCCCGTCCAGGTCATCTCGACCGGGACGATCCCGACCGGCTTACCGGTGATCGCCGATTCCGAAATCATCGAGACGCTGTCGGCGGTCGGGAACAGCTGGTCGGCATCGCTAAGCAAAGTTGCAAATCTCGGAAAATGACCCCGGACCACGCGCCAGCCGCAAGCCGCACCCTCCAGGCTCCGCTCGATCTCCTCGACGACGTCGTCGCT
This sequence comes from Sphingomicrobium sp., assembly GCA_035514495.1. Taxonomy (GTDB): domain Bacteria; phylum Pseudomonadota; class Alphaproteobacteria; order Sphingomonadales; family Sphingomonadaceae; genus Sphingomicrobium. The sequence continues at coordinate 13,029 of DATKAY010000131.1, forward strand.
CGTTCTCGGGCTTCGAACGACGATCAGCGAGCCGCCGGCCGCTTCCGCTCGAGAGGCGAGCTTTCGGGCAATTCGAGCGATCCGCCTGGGCGCGAGCTTCCAGTAGCGCGTCGATCCTCCCAGCATCATCAGCAGGTGCGGGCGGGGAAGCCTATCGAGCCAGGCGCGCTCCTCGGGCGTGGTTTTCGGCGGACTTCGATAGCGGCTCATCGACACCGGTTGGACATGTACCGCCGAGCCGGCCGGAATCGGGTATTGCGGGGTAGTGAAGACGAGATCGAAAGCCTCCGCCGGGATTCGCGGATGCCCGATCAGGACAAGGCGCGTGGCGCCCCCGCTCTGCTTTTGTATCCAGCGCCCGACCGGCACCGCGCGCTTGCCGACGAGAAGCAGGAGATCCGGCCATGGCGGGGCGAGAGTTTTCTCGCGCAAGGCCGGGTCGACGTTCTCCACGGTGACCTGGAAAAAGTCGCTGCGTCGCCAGAAGCGCCGGTTGAAAACCAGCTTGCGGGTCTCGAACGGCAGCCCCAGCTCCTCCGCGAGAGCGTAGATCTGCCCCTCGTCCCCCGGACGGCCGCAGGCAGTCACCCATATCCGAGGGAATTTCACTTCGCGCATACCCGCCGGTACTCGACCCACAGCCGGAGCGTCAGAAGCGTTACGTAAATCGCCGTCCCGATCACGAATGCGGCAGCTGCGCCGCTCACTCCGAAACGCCAGGACATGGGCGCGATGATGACGAAATAGACGATGGTCCCGACGAGCCGGGCCTTGAGCGGCGCGGCCGAACGGCCGAGCGCGTAGAGCATCGGCTCGAACGGGAAGGCGACCAAAGCGAGCATCGGGGCGAGAATGAGCACGACGAGGACCGGATAGGCGGGCGCGAATTCGGCGCCGAAGATCAGATCGATCAGCGGCTTGCCGGCAAGCGCGATGATCAGCGCCGCGGCGATTCCGAACATCCCGGCAAGCGCCGCCCCGCGAACCATCAGCTTCCACGGCCGTTTGGTCCTCGGGTCGAGCTGCACCACTTCGGGATAGAAAGCCTGGGCGAGCAGGTTCACCGGCTTCTGGGCGCCGTCGGCAAGGGTCGCCGCGATCCGGTAGAAAGCGGCGCTGGCGGGCCCGAGCAGGCCGCCGACGAGCAGGCGCGCGACCGGGCCCCAGGCGGCGGTGAGGCTGGATGTCACATTGACCCGGATCGCGAATTTCCAGGCGCCGCCGAGCGCCTGCGGCCTGAGCGTCGGGCGAAGCGCATCGGCCATTCCGCGGCGCTTGAGCTCACGCCGGGCCAGCCACCACAGGAACAGATCGCCGCCAAGGTCGGTCAGCCACCAGATCGCCAGATAGGCTTCGAACGGGGCATCGGCAGCCCAGGCGATCCCCGCCAGGATTGCCCGCGCGATCGGATAGGCAATTCCGCCCCAGCTGACGAGGTCGAAGCGATCGAGCGTCCGAAGGACCCCGCTCGGGGTCATCGCCTGCATCGTCGGGATGACCGTGCAGTAGAGGATCGAGAGCCAGATGTAGTGATCCGGGATTCCGGACCAGGTGCCGATCAGCGGAAGCAGCGCCATCGCCAGGAGCATTCCGAAAATGCCGCTGAGGATGTCGAGCCCGAAGGCAAAGCCGGTCGCGAGCTTGAAGTCCTCGGGCCTTCCGGCCGCAAGGCCCTGGCCGCCGTAGCGGGCGATGACTTGCCAGGACTGGAACTTGGCGAGGCTGCTCGCCGCCTGCGCATAGCTGTGGATCAGGATGAGAAGCCCGAACATCAGCACGCCGAGCGAGCGGCCGGCAAAGGCGAGGGTCGCGATCGACGCCAAAGCGGCGACGATGCGCGAGGCTCCCAGATAGCTGCTGTTCTTCAGCAGCGAGCGCATGTGCTGATCGTTGAACCAATGCCGCATTGGCGCGCGCTTAGGCGAAATGATTCAGCCTGTCGCGCCCGCATTGGCCAGTGCGGGCACTGGTGATGCCGGTCAGGCGGGCTCGGGCACCCGCTGCTGGACGACCTTCTGGGCAAGCGGGCCGTTCAGCTCCGCCAGATGGTCGAACTCGGCCTCATAGGTCGCCAGTCCCTGGCTTTGCGACCGAAGTTCGGCCTCCAGCCCGCTCAGCTCGGCTTCCGGGATCACCGCTTCGATCCGGTCCCAGCCGGTCCAGCCCTCGCGCGGTCCCAGCCCGAGCATCTGGCCGCGCCGTCCGGCGATTGCCGAGGTGACCCGGCTGGTCGCGCTCGACGGGCAGACGATCGTCACCTTGTGCATCGGTTCGAGCAGGTGGGGGCTGGCCGCTTCGAGCGCCTCCGACATCGCCAGCCGGCCCGCGAGGCGGAACGCCAGCTCGGAGCTGTCGACGCTGTGATAGCTTCCATCGACCAGGGTGACGGCGACATCGACCACTTTGAAGCCGAGCGGCCCCTTGCGCATCGCTTCGCGAACGCCGTCCTCGACGGCCGGAATCCATTGCTTGGGGATCGCCCCGCCGTGGATTTTCTCGTCGAATTTGAAGCCCGAGCCGCGCGGCAGCGGCTTGACCTCGATGATGACGTCTCCGAACTGGCCGTGCCCGCCCGATTGCTTCTTGTGGCGGCCCTTCTGGGTGATCGGCTTGCGGATCGATTCGCGATAGCCGATCGTCGGGGAACGCGAGCTCACCTCGACCCCGTAACGCCGCTTCAGCCGCGCCAGGACGGTCCGGAGATGCTCGTCATTGGTCCCTTTAAGCCGCATCTCGTGCGTCTCCTCGTCCTGCTCGAGAACCAGAGCGGGGTCTTCCTCCAGCAGCCGGTGCAGGGCACCGGAGAGCTTGACGTCGTCCTTGCGGTCGGTCGGCTCGATGGCGATCGCGCAATTGAGCGGCGGATAGTCGATCTCGAGCGGCGGAGGCACATTGGCGGTGGCCAGCCACTCGCCTGCCTTCACATTGTCCACCTTGGCAATTGCGACGATGTCGCCGTTCGGCGCTTGCTCGACCTTTCGGGTCTTGTCGCCCTGGACCCGGAACAGCGCCCCGAGGCGAGCGGTCTCGCCGCTTTGGGTCTTGAGGTCGGTGCCCTCGCTGATCCTGCCGCCAAGGACCCGGGCGAGCGCCAGTCGGCCGATCGTTCCGCCGTGGCTGATCTTGAAGACGTGCACGGCCGGGTCGCCGACTTCCAGCCGGCTTGCCGCGGACTGCGGGCCGGGAGTTTCGTGGCGGAGCGCCTTGAGCAATCGGCCGATCCCCCAGCCGCTTTCGGCCGAGCCGAACAGCATCGGGACCGCGAGGCTCTCGCTGGTCTCGCGAGCGAGGT
>DATKAY010000132.1:0-17836 GCA_035514495.1 Sphingomicrobium sp.
CCGCTCGATCGTGTCGACATCGACCCGGAAGATCTGCCCCTGGTCCTTGATGTTGATCATCTTCTCGAAGCGGTTCGCCGAAACCGCATCCTCGCCTTCGGCAAGCTCCTCGGCCGCCTCGGGAGCATGCTCGACCAGCGCTTCCTTCAGTCGCTCGGCTTCCTCGGCGCTGCGTTTTTCCGTCAGCCGCTGGCGGACCCGGTCGAGAGTCGCCGCGAGCCGGTCCTCGTCGACCGGCTTCACCAGATAATCGACCGCTTGGGCCTCGAAGGCGCGAACCGCATGGTCGCTGTAGGCGGTGACGAGCACGAACAGCGGCGGCTCGACCTCGAGCATGCCCTGGATGACCGAAAAACCGTCGAAGCCCGGCATCTGGATGTCGAGGAAAACGAGGTCGGGCTTCTGGGTCTTGATCTGCCGAAGCGCCTCGCGGCCGTTGGCCGCCGTCGCGACGATCTCGACATCGTCATGAGCCTCGAGCCGAAGCATCAGCCCCTGGGTCGCGAGCGGCTCGTCGTCGACCAGGATGGTCCGGATGCTCATCAGTATTCGTCTCCGCTTTGATAGGGAATCTCGATGATAACGCTGAAGCCCCCATGTTCGTTCTTTTTCGTCGTAAAACCGTGGGCGCTGCCATAGGCTTGGGCAAGCCGTTCACGGATGTTGGCGAGCCCTACCCCGGTGGACGAGCCTCCGGCCGGGTTGTCGGCGTCGTAATTGCCGTTGTCGGCGACCTCGATCCGGACCGCCCGGCCTTCGCGGCTGGCGGTCAGCCAGATGTCCGCGCCATCCTCGCTCGGGGTGACCGCATATTTGATCGCATTTTCGATGAGCGGCTGGAGGAGAAGCGAGGGAAGCTTCGCGCCGATCGTTTCCGGGTCGATCCGGAAATGCGGCCGCATCCGGTCTTCAAAGCGCATCTTCTCGATCTCCAGATAGAGCTTCAGCGTCTCGACTTCCTGGGCGAGCGTCACCTTGGCCGTCGATTCATTGGCCAAAGTGTAACGCAGGAAGGACGACAGCCGGGCGAGCATCGCATTGGCCCGCTCGGTCTGCTTGAGAAGCACGAGGGTCGAGATCGAATTGAGCGTATTGAACAGGAAGTGCGGGTTGAGCTGGTAGCGCAGCATCGCCAGCTGGGCCGAGGACGCCTGCCCCTCGAGCCTCTCGCGCTGGGTGATCTGCTCCTCGAGCAGGATGTAATAGTTGATCCCGTAATAGAGTGCCGTCCAGGCGGCGAGCAGCGAGAAGTTCAGAAGGATCGCTCCGAGATACTCGATTCCCGCGGGCCGGGCGGTCGGCTTCAGGAATGTCGCATAGCTCCAGGTCTCGATAACCGAGAAAGTGGTCGAGGCGAGCACCACTGCGGCAAGCGAAAGGACCGCCGTCCAGATGACCCGCATCCGGATCAACCGCCTGAACAGCGCGCCGATCAGCAGGGTCAGCGAATATCCGGTGGCGGTAAGCAGGGCGGTGTGGATGATCCACATCGGCCCCATCGAATTGGCGAATCCGGTCAGCGACCGGAGCAGGAAATAGCCGGTCCAGCCGAGCGTCTGCAAGAACCAGAAGGCGCGGTTCTTGTCCGCGAAGAACGGCGCGTCGAGGCCCACCCCCTCGAGGATCGGCCGGGCGGGCGAATCGATCCGTGGAGTGTCGGCCCGAGATCGCCGCCCCGGCTCCTGTGCGGCCCCCTTCTGGGCCAGGGCTACGCTGTCGGTCGCCATCGCCGATGGATATAGGGCGATATCCCCGGGGATGCGAGCAGGCCTGGAACGCCCGGCAGCGGCTCTCGCTTTGGCGCGCTGGGACTGGACGAGCTGGGGCTGATCGAGAATTGAGAAATCCGGCGCTTTCTTAACGGCGTTTCAACTCTCCGCGGCGTAACGCGGTCTCGCATAAATAAGCGGGACTCGGATGTACGAAGCTCCTGACCGTTACAAGCGGATGATTTCGGCGCGTTTGCCGGGCGGTGAATCGCTCGCGATCACGGCCGCAAAGGCGGATTCGGACAATTCGCCCCTGCGCGATGCGCAGCTGCTTGCGCGCGCTCATCTCGCGCCGTTCTTCGCCGCGACCAATATCGTCGCGGCGGCAATGATCGTCGCCTGCCTGTGGTCGGAAGTCTCGATCCCGTGGCTCGGCGGCTGGGCGGGAGCGGTCGCCCTCGTCAACCTTCTTGCGATGCAGATGGCCCGCACCCAGGCGATCACCCATGTCGGCCGGTCCGGCCACAGGCTTCCCGACTGGCTTCTCGCCGCCGAGATCGCCTTTCGCGCCGCCTTGTGGCTCTCGCTTCCGGTCTACGTCTTTTCCTCGCTCGGCCTCGCCTCGCAAATCGTCGTCGCATCGATCGCCGCCGGGCTCGGGGTCGCGGCGCTCGGGCTGGTCGTCATCCTGCCCTGCGTGGTCACCTGGATGGCAAGCTTCACCGCCGGGCTCAGCATCGCTTTGGTGCTCGCCCGAAACAGCCTGCCCTTCGAGCATGTCCTGTCGATCATGTTCACTCTTGGAGTGGCGGTGTTCGGGGTGCTCGCCGTCTCCCGCTGGGTGTTCACCCAGCTCAAGACCGTCGCCGATGTCGGTTCGCAGAGCGAGAGCGCATCGCTGCTGCTCCAGGAATATGAGCAAAGGGGCGTGGGCTGGCTCTGGCAGGTCGATGCCGAGAACCGGGTCACCTACATCTCGTCGCGGATGGTCGCATTGCTCGGGCGCCCGGCGACCCAGCTGGTCGGCCATTCGCTGCCCTCGCTCCTTGGAGGCAGTGCCGAGCTCGGCCGGAAGCTTCTCGACAAGGAGCCCTTCGCCAACCTCGAAATGGAGCTGGAGACGGCACGCGGCAACCGCTGGATCTCGATTGCCGGCGACCCGATCATCGATACCGCCGGCCGGTTCGAGGGCTTCCGCGGCGTCGGCTCCGACATCACCGAGATCCGCCAGACGCAGGAACGGCTGACCCACCTCGCCAATGTCGACGTGCTGTCGGGGCTTCCGAACCGCGGCCGGGTCCGCCAGCTCCTCGGCGAAGCGCTGCGCGAGGCGACCGCCGGAAATCACGCCTGCGCGATCCTGTTTCTCGACCTCGACGGCTTCAAGCCGGTCAACGACACCTTCGGCCATCCCAAGGGGGATGCGGTGCTCCGGGCGGTCGCCAAGCGGCTGATGCAGGAAGTCGGCTCGGTCGGCCATGTCGGCCGGATGGGCGGCGACGAATTCGCCATCGTCATCCCCGACGCCCAGAGCCGCAAGAAAATCGAGCAGATGGCGCAGCAGATCATCGATTCGATCAAGCAGCCCTACGAAATCGACGGAATCACCATCGGCATCGGGGTGTCGATCGGCTGCGCCTTCGGACCGGTCGACGGAGCGACGGTCGACGATTTGATCCTGAAGGCCGATCTCGCGCTTTACGAAGCCAAGGGAGCCGGTCGCGGAATCGCTCGCTATTTCTCCTCCGAGCTGCAGTCGGAAAAGGAAGACCGGGTGCGCCTGGAAGCCGACCTCAAGGCGGCGCTGCCGGCAAAGCAGTTCCACCTCGTTTTCCAGCCGCTGATCGCCGCAAGAACGCAAAAGCTGGTCGGATTCGAGGCGCTGCTTCGCTGGAACCACCCGAAGCGCGGGCTGATCCCGCCCAACGTCTTCATCCCGGTCGCCGAGGAAATCGGGCTGATGCCGGAGCTTGGCGCCTGGGTAATCGAGGAGGCCTGCCGGGCCGCGGCGAGCTGGCCCAACCACGTCAGCGTCTCGCTCAACGTCAGCCCCAAGCAGATCATTCTCCCGGCGCTACCCAACCTCATCAGCGAGGCGCTCGCCCGGCACCGGGTGCAGGGCAACCGGATCGAGCTCGAAGTTACCGAGGGCGTATTCCTCGGCGACGACGGCCCGGCGCTCGACGTTCTCAAGCGGCTCCGCCAGCTCGGGGTCGGGATTGCGCTCGACGATTTCGGAACCGGCTATTCGTCGATCGGCTATCTCAACAAGGCGATTTTCCACAAGCTCAAGATCGACGGCAGCTTCGTCCGCGAGGCCGGGACCCGCCCGGACAATGTCGCGATCATCCAGTCGATCGTTCACCTCGCCAAGAGCTTCCGGATGTCGGTCACCGCCGAGGGCGTCGAGACCGCCGAGGACTTCGAGCGGATGCGCGACCTCGGCTGCGACACGATTCAGGGCTATCTGTTCGGAAAGCCGCTCAGCTACGCCCGCGCCAACGAGATGGTCGTCGGCCTGTCGAGCGAGCGCGCCGTCGGCTGACCGGGCCGTTCGCCGGCCTTCGGCCTTTCTTCATCTGAGCTTGAAGCCTATCCCGGTCGAGCGCAAACTGGCCCAGTCGAGCGCAAACTGGCCCGGTCGAGCGCAAACTGGCCGAGTTGGGCGCAAACCGGCGCGTTGGAGGGTTAGTGAGCCGTATTTTCCTGAGCTACTCGAGAGAGAATGTCGACGCAGCCAAACAGCTTGCCGACTGCATCTCCAATTCGGGCCATGAGGTGTGGTGGGACCGCCATCTTCAGGGTGGCTCGCGATTCACCAACGAGATCGACCGGCAGCTCAAGGAATCGGATGCGGTCGTCGTCCTGTGGTCGGAATCTTCGGTTCAGTCCGCCTGGGTGCAGGACGAGGCCGCCGAAGGCCGCGACAGCGGCCGGCTGGTCCCGGTGGCGCTCGGCTCTGCCAAGCCGCCCCTGGGCTTTCGCCAGTTCCACACGGTCGATCTCGGCTCGTGGAGCGGCGAAGGAAAGCCCGACGCGATCGACGATCTCCTTGCCGCGATCGAAAGCACCTGTAGGTCCGACTCCCGGACCCGCAAGGCCGATTCGGCCGAAACCGGCAAGCGCGCCGGGAAGCTGTCGGTCTGCGTGCTGCCCTTCGCCAACATGAGCGGCGAGCCCGAGCAGGAATATTTCAGCGACGGCATCAGCGAGGACATCATCACCGATCTGTCGAAGGTCTCGGCGCTGTCGGTGGTCGCCCGCAACACCGCCTTCACGTTCAAGGGCCAGTCGCTCGACGTCAAGGATGTCGCCAAGTCTCTTGGGGTCAGCCATGTCCTGGAAGGCAGCGTCCGAAAGGCGGGCAACCGGGTGCGGATCACCGCCCAGCTGATTGACGGGGCCGCCGGCGACCATGTCTGGGCCGACCGCTACGACCGCGACCTCGACGACATTTTCGCGATCCAGGACGAAATCTCCAAAGCCATCGTCCAGGCGCTTCAGGTCAAGCTGCTCCCCAAGGAAAAAAGTGCGATCGAAAGCCGCGGCACCTCCAGCGTCGACGCCTACAACCTCTACCTGATGGCGCGCCAGCAATGGATCGGCGGATCGTTCGGCACCTACCGCGACCAGGCGATCGTCCGAATCTGCCGCCAGGCGACGGCGCTCGACCCCGATTATGCGCGGGCTTGGGCGCTGATGGCGCTCGCCCAGGCCGAGCTTCGCTTCTGGCATGGCAAGGAGGAAAGCGCCCTCCCGGCGGCCGAGCGCGCGCTGGAGATCGACCCGGACCTCGCCGAGGCCCGCTGCGTCAAGGCGCATTATCTGGAGGAGGAAGGCCGGCAGGAGGAAGCGAACAAGGAGATCGAGCAGGCGCTGAAGCTCGACCCCGAATCCTGGGAGGTGAACCGCGAAGCTGCGCGGATGCTGTTCCGGCAGGGCCGCATTGCCGAAGCCGTCCCTTTCTTCGAAAAGGCGTCGGCATTGATGGACACCGACTTTCATAATCCGTCGATGCTCCTGACCTGCTATCAGTCGCTTGGCGATGAGCAGAACCGCCGCCGTGCCGCAGTGATCGTGCGCGACCGCACCGAGCGTGCACTCGCCAAGGATCCGACGAACGCTCTCGCCGCCGCTTACGGAGCGTCCGCGCTGGCGATGCTCGGCGACCATCAGCGGGCCAGGGAATGGATCGAACGCGCCCTTCTGCTGGACCCCGACAACCTGTCGATGCGCTACAATCTGGCCTGCGCGCTGATCGTCGATTTGAAGGACACAGATTCAGCGCTCGAGGTGCTCGAGCCCTTCTTCGAGCAGGTGGTCAGCTCCACTCACATCAAGCATATGGATGCGGACCCGGACTTCGATTCCGTCCGCGACCATCCGCGCTTCAACACGATGCTCGCGGAGGCCAAGGCTCGCCTCGGGTTGTCCGAAACCCCCGCCTGAGCGGCAGCTTCCAGGGTATAGCTCCAGACATTGGGGGATGGATCGTTCTTCGACCATCGGGTGTTGAGCTATCCAAACAAAAGTTTGGAGTAGTCCCTTGCGCATCTCAATATTGCTCGCGTCGGTCGCGGCCCTTTCGCTCGCCGGTTGCGGCGACAATCGTGATCAATCCTCAGCCTCGGGCTCGGTCGAAGCCGATGTCTCGGAGCAAAGCCTCGAAAGCCAGGTTCTCGCGGCGCTCGAGGACGCGCCGCGGCACGGGCTGACCAAGGATCTGTTCCTCGAAGACGATCTGCCGGGCGACCCATCGCAGAAGCGCGAGGCCCTGCTTCGGATCGCCAACGACTATGCATCGGCTCTCGCCAACGGGAAGGTTGATCCGGGTGAGGTCCGGGACGTCTACACCATCCCCCGGCCAAAGGTGGATGTCGAACGGGCCGTCGCCGAGGCTCTATCGAAGAACCGCTTCGCGCAATGGGCCGCTTCGCTCGCCCCGCAGACGAAGGACTATCAGGCGCTTTCGAACGCTTTCGTCCAGCTCGTCCAGCGCTCGCCGGACCTCCCCGAGGTGGAGGTTCCGTCCGGCAAGGTCATCAAGCCTGGCGACAGCGACCCGCGAGTCCCGGCAATCGCCGCCAATTTGCGCGCGCTGGGCTACCTTGCCGACGCGCAGCAAGGTCAGCCGGCCGATGTCTATACCGAGCAGATTGCCCAGGCGATCGGGCAATTCCAGGCGGACACCGGCCGCAAGGTCGACGGGGTCGTCGGGCCGAACACGGTCGAGGCGCTGAACGCCGGGCCGCGCGACCGCGCTCGCCAGTTGGCAATCGCGATGGAGCGTCTGCGCTGGCTTGAGCGCGACCCGCCGCCGACGCGGATCGACGTCAACGTCGCGGCGGCCGTGCTCGACTATTATCGCGACGGCCGGCATGCGGACCATCGCCGAGTCGTCGTTGGAGAGCCGGGCTGGGAGACCCCGCAGCTCGGCTCGCCGATTTACCGGCTGGTTGCCAACCCGAACTGGACGGTTCCGGAATCGATCGTCGAGGACGAGATTTCGAAGAAGAGCAGCGCCTGGCTCGCCCGCAACAATTTCAGCCAGAAGAACGGCCAGTGGGTCCAGGAGCCGGGCCCCGAGAGCGCGCTTGGCGAAGTCAAGCTCGACATGAAGAACGATCACGCAATCTATCTGCACGACACGCCCGCCAAGGCGCTGTTCAGCCAGGCCAACCGGCACCGAAGCCACGGCTGCGTGCGGGTCGAAGGCGCGGTCGAGTTCGCAAGGATGCTTGCTCGGCAGGAAGGCATTCTCGACAAGTTCGATCAGGCGATGGCGACCGGCGACCAGACCTTCGTCAATCTCGAGAAGGAGATCCCGGTGCGGCTCCTCTACCACACCGCCTTCCTGGGCAGTGACGGCCGAATCAAGTTCACGCAGGACGCCTATGGCTGGGACAATGATGTCGCCCAGGCCCTCGGCTATAAAACCCGCGATCGGCCGCAGGTCGAGCACCGTCCCGGCGACGTCGCTCCCTAGTCTTTCTACCCATTGCGGAATTCGGCAGCCTTGGAGGCAGCCCTTATTCGCGAGGTGCGTCTTTTGTGAGCAAATCCGGGTCGCCGCTCCGTCGGACTTCGCTGACTTTCCGTTCCATCACCGGGTCGGCGCTTGTGTCGGAGACGGCGTTCAGATCCTCCCGCGATGGCTCGGCGCCTTCCCCGCCGCCGCCGCCCGAAGCGGCCGGGGGCAGCTCCCGATAGTTGCGAATCGGCTCGGGCATCGAAATTCCCTCATGATCGAATGCCTCCTTCACCTTGCGGATGGCTTCGCCCTTCACCTTCAGGAAATTCGAACGGTTCTGATCCATCCAGCCGAAGATCTTGAGCAGCACTGCATGGTCACCGAGGCTACCGACCATTGCGTCGGGCTTCGGATCTTGAAGGACGCCCTCCACCTCGCGCATCTCTCGAAGCGCCAAGGCAAGCGCACAGCCAAGATCGTTCTCGGTGCCGATCCCGACTTCGAACTCGAAACGCCGCTCGGGCATTCGCGTGTAGTTTATGATGACCGTCTTGTAGACGGTCGCGTTGGGGATCCTCACTTCGTTGCCGTCGAGAGTCATCAGCATGGTGGCTCGGGAGTTCAGCCTGGTCACATGCCCTTCATTGTCCTCGATGTTGACGAAATCGCCGGGTGCAAAGGGTTGCCTGAGGCTGAGCAGGATGCTCGCGATATAATTCTCGATCGTGTCACGGATGGCAAAGCCGATCGCCAGTCCGACGACCCCGGCCGCCGCCAGGATGGAGGTCAGCAGGGCGGTAGCTTCCAGCAGCTTCATGGCCGCGACGAGGCCGATTACGACAAAGGCTATCCGGACGATCTGATCGAGAAGCGTTTCGATGAATGCATTGGGAGCCAGGCGCCGGAAGGGACGAATTGTCCTGGTGAGCAACCAGCCCAGCAACCAGAAGACGGCGACGGATGCGATCGCCACCAGCAGAAGCGGAAGACGGCTCAGGAGGTACCAGAAGAACTCTCGTGCCTCCGAGATCAGTGGAACGGTCCGGCGATCGATGCTGGCTTCGGCTTCAATCCGGTTGTCGACCGCCACAACGCCCGAAAGGCGCTCGGCAATATCCTCTGCACGCTGCCGCTGCCTGCTGGTCAGCGTGGTCCCGGTCAGGCGGGCCACGCCGTTGCTTACGCCGACGCCGATGCCTTCCAGCCCCTCGAGCCTGGAATAGATGCCACGCAGTCGATCGGCGAGCTGCTCATCCGGCGGGCTGGCGAGCGGGATTTCCTCTAAGGGCTGCTCTTCAGCTTCGGCCGGAGCCGGCAGCAAGTCCTGGGCGTTGGCGCCGATCGGCGTCAACAGCAGCAGGAGCGCAAGGAATCCATTTAGTGCAGGCAAGGCCATCCAGGCCATTCAACGCCGCACGGAAGGCAAGGTATCCAGACTGCCGGCCATCACGCTTAAGCAGCTCGCCGATAAGTTTCGCGGTTTTTCCCGTTCGATTCATGGTGAAGATGCCGGGAACCACAGTCGTTTAAACCGTCTTCACCCGCGTTTCATTAATTCTTGGTTTCTCAACCGAGGAGACGACGTTATGACCAAGAAACTTGTTATCGCAGCCCTGCTGGCTGCTTCACTCTCCGCTCCGGCTCAGGCGCGGAGCCATGATTCAATCTGGTTGTGGTGCGGACAATCGGGTCCATCAAACTTCAATTTGCTGCTTTTCCCTCTCAGATGGTACTGCTGAACTGCCGGGCTGCGGCGCGCGTCTGCGACTGACATCTCGAAAATCCGCCCACCAGCCAGGGAGGCTGACTCGAACAAAGCAGCTCGAGTCAGCCTCTTCCTTTTCCGATCATCCGACTTTCCACTAACCAGCTTTGGGCATCGCGAAAGTGAATCGCGTCTCCTCTTCGTTCGAAATCACGGTCAGTGACCCCCCATGCGCCTTGGCGATCTCGTTGGCGATGAACAGGCCAAGTCCAAGGCCGTTGCGACTTGCCCGGCCGGCGCCGAGGAAGAAGGGATGGAACAGCTGCTCTTGAACCGAATCCGGGATCGGCTCCCCACCATTCGCGACGAACAGGATCAGCTGACTATCCGTCGTCGTCACATCGAAGATCACCGGCCTGTCTGTCGCTCCGTGAGTGACCGCTCTCCCTCGGCTTTCCACCCATTGCGTAGATTAGCGACTTTTTCCGGTCGGGCGGCGTGACCGGGAGCAACTAAATCCTTGCGGGCTTATGAACGCTGCAACTTCCGGCCGCACCTGCTTGTTCTTACTGCACAACGCGCATCCTGCGCATCCCAGACCCAGGAGGGTCGATCATGAAAAAGCTCATTCTCTTTGTTGGCGCTGCGGCGTTCGCTCTAGGTACGCCTGCATTGGCGAAGCCCGGCAACGGCAATGCCAAACACGGCAATGCTCAGTCGGCCAAATCTCATGGCAAGTCTCATGGCAAGTCTCATGGCAAATCTCACGGCAAGTCTCACGGCAAGGCGCATTCGAAGGCGCATAAGATGGGTCATGGCCAGCATGTGGTGACCATGCGCGACGGCAGACGACTTTATACCTTCGACGCACGCGGCGCTTGCCCTCCGGGCCTTGCCAAAAAGAACAATGGCTGCCTGCCCCCCGGATAGGCAAAGAAACTGTTCAACGTCGGGCAGCGCTACGACCGCAATTTCGGCAATGTCTGGACGTACGACCAGATCCCATTCCACCTGCGCTCGAGCTACCAGTTCGATCAGGCCGATCGCTACTATTACCGCAACGGCTATCTCTACCAGGTCAACCCACGCACCATGCTGATTCAGCAGGTCGTGAGCGCGCTGATTGGTTAACTAAGTTGAATGACACGTAGGCAAGGGCGGCCGCTAGCGGTCGCCCTTCGCCGTTACGGATAGGTGCGGCCTGTGTCGGTCGGCCTCGGCGATCGGACCTTTGAACATCCGGCCAATGTCCGCTTCCCACCCGGAGCGGACATTGGGCTTTAGCCTGACTACACCGCCCTGCAGCCTTCTCCACGATGTGTTACACGCGTCGAGCTCACACAAAGGAGATCAGATTTGCCGGAACCAGCCCCGTTCGACCATCTTGTCAACAAGCTTAACGGTAAGCTGATCCAGCGCCGCGACCCCGGCTATGACGAGGCCCGCCAGGTCTGGAACGGCATGATTGATCGCCGACCTGCAGCAATAGCTTTCTGCGAGAACGTTGCCGATGTCGTCGAAGCGCTGAACTTCGCCCGCAAAAACGACCTGCCGTTCTCCGTCCGCTGCGGCGGGCACGGCGTCTCGGGCAACTCCGTGGTTGATGATGGCCTGCTGATTGACCTCTCGTCCATTCAAACGGTGCGGGTCGATCCAGAGAAAAGAAAAGCGATTGTCGGAGGCGGTGCCCTGCTTGGCGATTTTGACCGCGAGACGCAGGCCCACGGACTTGCGGCGACCGCGGGGGTGGACCCCACAACCGGCCTGGGCGGCCTGACGCTCGGTGGCGGAACCGGGTTTTTGGCGCGGAAATGCGGGCTGACCATCGACAGCCTTGTGGGCGCACAGGTCGTGCTCGCGGACGGGTCGGTGGTGAGGGCCAGCGCGGATGAGCATCCGGATCTCTTCTGGGCGCTTCGCGGAGGCGGCGGCAATTTCGGGATCGTCACCGAGTTCGAGTTCGCCCTCCATCCGATTGGCCCTGAGTTGATGACCCTTCAAATTTTCTATCCGTTCGAAGCAGCGCGAGATGTTCTGCGCTTCTACCGGGACTTCATGGCCGAGGCGCCGGACGAAGTCGGCTGTTATGCCTTGCTGGTGCCGGTGCCGGCGGCCGAACCGTTCCCGGAGGAAGAGCATGGGAAAACCGCCGTGGCGTTGGCCGGCTGCTATGTCGGCGATCTCGACGAAGGAAAAAAGGCGCTGGAGCCGCTGACGAACATAGCCGAGCCGCTGCTGACCATCCTCCAGCCGATGGCCTATGTCGACCTCCAGTCCAGCTTCAAGGACGCAGCGCCTAATGGAGAGCGCTACTATTGGAAGTCGCACTTCATCGAAGACATGACCGATGAGATAATCGACATTGTCGTCGACCGGACGAAAAAGCTTCCGGGCGAATTCTCTAGCTCGTTCTTTGAATCACAGGGCGGAGCGGTGAACCGGATCGATCCCGCCGCGACCGCCTATCCGCATCGCAAGGCGCTCTATTCGATCAGCATGTCGTCGGGATGGAGTGATCCCGACAAGGACGATGAGAATATCGAATGGGCGCGTTCATTTTACGATGCGGTCGCCCCGCACAGCACAGGCGGAGTCTATTCCAACTATATGGACTTCGACGAGGAGGATCGCATCCGGAGCGCCTACGGAAAGAACTTCGAACGGCTTCGGCAGATCAAAGCCAGATACGATCCGGAGAATTTGTTCAGGATCAATCAGAACATCAAACCCGCTGGAGCAGATTGATCCGGGCACCGTGGGTACGTGATATGCTTTGAACCCATGGCAGTCCGTTCAGGCGGCACTATCGACAGCTGAACGGCAGGTCGGCGCGACATCAGCTTTGAATCTCCGCGCTTCTGCCCCTACCCTCACATGCAAGCCAAAAGGTGAGCGAAGCTGGCTGAAGGGGGGAACAAATGTTTCGGATTGTAAAAGCACTGCTCGTGCTGTTCATCGGACTGCACGCGTTGATCTACGCGCTGCAGAATGTGGCGAATCTCAACGAAGCCCATGCCGCGCTCGGTTATGTGCTGTCGGGCGCGGATCACCAGGTCTACCCGCGCACCCTGTTCTTCGACGTGACCAGTCCTTCCGTGCATTGGGTCGCGCTTGCGCTGATCATCGCCGGCGAGACGGCCATCGGCTTTTTCGGCTTGAAGGGCGGCTGGGACATGATCGCTGCCCGCAATGGCACGAACAAGGAGTTCCATCTGGCCAAACGCGCCGGGCTCTGGGCAGCGGCCCTTGCCCTTTTTGTCTGGTTCGGCTTCTTCATGACGTTCGGCGCCGCCTTCTTTCAGATGTGGCAGACCGAGGTCGGCGCCGGATCGATGGAAGGGGCCTTCATGTATTCGATGGCCTCCGCGATCACGATGCTGTTCGTCTATTTGACCGACGATTAGCGGCTCCCTTCCGCTTTCGGTTCAAAGCGGACGCTGCTTGCGCCGGCTGTTCAAGAGCCTGAGTTGCGCCCAAGCTCTAGTTGTCGGACCGCAGTATGAAACGACGGGAAAGCGGCTGAACTACGCCTGATGCTCTTCCTCTTCCCCGGCCGGGTTGGCGCGGGTCGGCATGCTCCTGATCTCGGGGATCAGCTCGCGGGTGAAGATGCCGTGCAATCGCCTGAGCTCCGTGAACGGGTCGGGATTGGCGTCCACCCTGATGTCCCACAACGGATATTCCTCCTGCGCGGCGATGTAGATCGTCGCCGAACGCTCCCCCTTGGTGTCGCCGCCGGCCCGGTCGCCGGCCTCCAGCGCTTCCATCAGCCGCTCGTCCAGGGTCTTTCCGCGGCTCGCCTCATAGGCCTCGACGATCGCGTCGAGCACCTGCGGCCCGGCAAGCCGGTTGCCCTGCGCCGAGAGCCCGGGCCGGGCTCGCGATCCGGCCCAGGCGATGCATTCCTCGCCGGTCCAGGCGGCGGTGCTTCCGTCCCGGTCGATGACCGCGAACTGCCGCTCGGCGGCGCGCGGGTCCTGCATCGCAAGGATGTCCCGGACCTCTTGCGCCGTCCGGCCGTGCTGGAGGAGGTTCAGCCCGTCGATCCCGATATAGGGGTTCAGCTTGGCCTGGGTCGCAACCGCGCCCATCCCGCCCATCGCGTGGGTGAGGAGCTTTCCGACCGCCGGGATCGCCGTCGCCGCCGCCACTCCGAACATGCCGGTGTCGGGACAGCGCGCAATCAGCGAGAATGTCATGGCCTTCCTTTTTCCTTCATGGGCGACCGGCGGCCCGGTCCTGCTGCCGCCCGCTTGCTCAACGGCCCGCCCAGCGAGCGACGATGAACGCGACCGCGGCTCGATATTCGGCCGGGGTCACCCGCCCGTCGCGGTCGCCGTCGGCGATATGCTTGAACTGGCGGGCGGCAAGATCGGCTTCGCGGATCGACAGCCGGCCGTCGCGGTCGAGGTCGAAGAAATCCACCGCCCAGCGCATCAGCCGCTCGTCCTGCTCGAACAGCTCGATCGCTCTGGGATTGACCAGCCGATAGTCGGACGGCGGCCCGGCAGCCGGGCCTGCCAGCAGCGCGAGGATGAAAAAGACCTTCATGCCCGCTCGAACGCACGAAAAGCGATTGGGGTGCGCCGGTCAGCTAAGCGCCATTCGCGCCGCCCTGCACAAGGCGTCCGACCGGAACGGCTTGGACAGCAAAGGTGAATTGGGAGCGATTCGCCTGATCGCCTCGGTTTCGCTGTATCCCGACACGAACAGGATCTTCTGGCCCGGCTGGTCCTCCAGGATCCGCTTCGCCACCTCCGCGCCCGACATCGCCGGCATCACGAAGTCGAGGACGACGAGGTCCGGCCGGTCCTTCGCGAACTCGGCAAGCCCGCTGTGCCCGTCGGCGCATTCCCGGACCCGGAAGCCCTGGTCGGCAAGGGCTTCGGCGACGAAGCCGCGGACGTCGGGATCATCGTCGATGACCAGGATCGAGGCGCCGTCCTTCCCGCCCGCCTCGCACTCCTCGAACTTGTCCACGGCAAAGTCATCGGGGATTGCCTCGGCCGCCTTGAAGTAGAGCTTGATCGTCGTGCCCTTGCCCGGGGCGGTATCGATCCGCGCGGTACCGCCGGACTGGCGCGCCATCCCGTAGACCATCGACAGCCCGAGCCCGGTGCCCTTGCCGACCTCCTTGGTCGTGAAGAACGGCTCGAACGCCCGGCTCGCGACCTCCGGCGGCATTCCGGTCCCGGTGTCGTTGATGCACAATTCGACATAATCCCCGTCGTCGAGCTCCGGGTCGCCCGCGATCCGGCTCGGCCTGGTGGCGAAAGTCAGCACCCCGCCGCCCGGCATCGCGTCACGGGCATTGATCGCAAGGTTGAGCACCGCGACCTCGAGCTGGGTCGGGTCGGCCATCACCGGGACCTCGTGGTCGTCGAGGTTGAACTCCTTGGCGATTCCCGGGCCGAGAACGTTGCGCAGAAGCGGCCGCATGTCCTGGATGAGTTCCGAAACCCGGACCGGCCGCACCTCCAGCCTCTGAACCCGGCTGAAGGCGAGCAGCTGGCCGGTCAGCCGCGCGCCGCGCTCGGCGGCGGTCAGCGCATTGGTCGCGTAGCGCTTGAGCTTGCCGTCCTCGACCTTCTTGGCGACCATGTCGAGGCCGCCCACCACCACCGTCAGCAAGTTGTTGAAATCATGCGCAATGCCGCCGGTAAGCTGGCCGAGCGCCTCCATCTTCTGGCTCTGCCTCAGCTGTTCCTGCGCCGCCTTGAGGTCGGTGATGTCGCGCGCCTCGAACAGGATGTAGATGACCTTTCCGTCGGGATCGCGCACCGGCTGGAACGCGACGTCGAGATAGGCGGCCGGCACTCCCGGGCGCTCCATGACGACCTGCGAGGTAAAGGTCTCGCCGCTCGCCGCCAGCCTGATCCCCTCCTTCACCACCTCGATGTGTTCCGGATAGGCCTGGAGCGTCGGGGTCTCCCAGAACTTCTTGCCGATCGCCTCGTCGGGGTTGGGGTGCCGCCACGCTTCCCTTCGGTGGTTGAGCGCCAGCACGGTGCCGTCGGGATCGATCAGCACCATCACCTCGAGCGCCGTCTCGAACACCGCCCGGAACCGCGCCTCGCTGAGCGCAAGCTCGGCGGTCCGCTCCTCGACCAGCCGCCGAAGCTCGAGCTCCGCCTCCTTGGCCAGGGTGATGTCGCTCGCCACCCCGATGAAGCCGATATGCTCGCCGTCCGGCCCGAAGCGCGGGGAGGAGACGCTCTTCAGCCACCGATAATTCCCGTCGCCGCGCCGGAACCGCCCCTCCAAGGTGAAGGTCTGAAGCGACGCCTCGCCGGCCACGCTCTCCGCCACGATCCGCTCGACGTCGTCGGGGTGGATGAGCTGCCGCCAGTCGAATGTCCGCGCAAATTCCCTATCGTCGGTCCCGAGCCATTCCATATAAGCGTCGTTGACGAAGTCGCGCGTTCGATCGAGCCGCGTCACCCACATCAGCGCCGGCGCCTGGTTGGCGATCCGCCGGAACCTCTCCTCGCTCTCGCGGAGCGCCCGCTCGCCCACCCTCTGCTCGGTGACGTCGTTGACCAGGATGACGACCCCGTCGATTTTCCCTTGGCTACCCTTCCACGGCACATATTCGACCTGCACCGCCGCCGGCCCGCGGCGCTCATGCTCGTAATCGGCGACGAAGAACTGCCGCTCCCCGCCCATGGCCGCCTTGAGCATCGGCTCGCGATGCTCCCAGGCCGTCTCGCCCAGAAGCTCGCGGATCGTCCTGCCCAAAATCTTCGACCTCGGCATCCCGAACCACTCGGCCAGCCCCTTGTTGAGGAAACGATAGGTGTAATCGCGGTCGACGAAGGCGAGCATCACCGGCAGCATGTCGGCCAGCGCCAGCATCCCGCGGCCGGTGAAAAAGTCTTTCGGCAAATGCTCGGGAAGCCCGCCGACCCCCGGCTCGCTCACCGGCGCCGCCGCGCCCGGCTTGCCCTTGCCGGTCAGCTCCGCCGTGAGCTTGGATTTGCCGCTGCTGGCCATCGCCACGAAGCCTAGCGTATCGCCGAGCGCAAGGCGATAGATTGCGACAGCAATTCATCGACTTGCATGCAGGTCCGCTCGCGCGGGCCACTAAACACTTTCCTACTTGGAAATCATCTGCTTCATACTCGCGATGGACACAGTGCAACCCCCCGAAATCCCCGATTTCAAAAGTCTCGCCGCCGATCCCGAGATCGCGCCCCTGCTCGCCTTCGAGCCCGTCGTCCGCAAGGTGAAGCGCCCCAACGGCTGGACCCCAGAGCTTCAGCGCGAGCTGATCGCCCGCCTCGCCGCCACCGGCACCTTGCAACAGGCGGTCTGGCAGATGGGCAAGCATGCGACCGGGGCGGAAGGCCTTTACAAGGTCCCGTCGGCGACAAGCTTCCGCCAGTCCTGGGACGCGGCGGTCATCATCGGCCGCCGCCGCAACCACCTCGATAGCGCCCCGCCCTTTGCCGGCCCGGTCCCGGGAATCACCCGACGCGGCAAATCCGCCGCTCCCCCGCCGGACTTAGGCGATTCCATCGCGCTCGCCCGACAGGCCGATGAAGCCCGCGACAGCATCAGCGAAAAATTGCTCGGCTGCCGCCGCCTCTACCTCCAGGAGATCAGCGCCAGCCCCGGCAAGCGCGCCGCCTTCGAAATCCTGACCCGGCTGCCGATCGACTGGGACAAGGCCGAGCGGCTCGAGCCCCAGGACGACGAGCCCTGGCGCCGCCCCAACATGCGCAAGCCCGACATGCTGCTGACCGCGGAGAACGGGTGGTTGGGCGACATGGCGCATGGGGAAGATAAGATGGCGGAGCTGCGGGCGGCGGTGGATGCGCATCGGGCGGAGCAGGGGCTGGAGCCGGTGGAGTGGGGCGAGAGCGCCGAGAATAAGACGAAAGGCGGCGAGACGTAGTCGACCGAAGGTCAACCCGACACTTCGGCTTATTCGAGAGACGCGTAGCCAGACCGGCCGGCGGGGCGGCTCGCCTCAAGCGAGCCGAACCCGTCCGACGGCGGAGGGGAATTCAGTTCCCCGAAGCAGCCTTCTTCCTGCCCCCCTACCGCGCCCTAGACCGCCGATACCCCGCAGCCTGCGCTTCCGCCTCGCTGCAGAACATCTCTTCCGCCCTGGTCCGGTCGTAATAGGGCCTCCCCGGCAGATGATAGATCCAGCCGTTGCTGCCGCGATTGCCCTTGATCGCGCAATTTCCCTGCGACACCGCCCGCGCGGTGGTTCGGCGCTCCGGATGGCGAGCGGCCTTTTCCGCAGCCCGGCGATATTCGTCCGGAGCCTGGAACGTCCCCGACCATAGCCCGATCCTGGCGCCCCTCGCCCGCTCTTCGTCCGGGACATAATCGGCGGAATAATGCCGATAGGCCGTTGCATAGCCGCTGCTCACCATCGCTTTGTTCACATCGGTCGATCCAACCGTGCAGCGGGCAATCGTTCGACCATTCGGGTCGGTA
>DATKAY010000133.1:0-4332 GCA_035514495.1 Sphingomicrobium sp.
GTCGGAGACCTCGTTGATCCAGACCATCGGCCGGGCGGCGCGCAACGTCGAGGGGCGGGTCATCCTCTATGCCGACACCATCACCGGATCGATCGAGCGGGCGCTCGCCGAGACCAGCCGGCGCCGGGAAAAGCAGCTCGACTACAACCGCGAGCACGGCATCACGCCCGAGAGCATCAAGCGCCGGATCAGCGACGTGATGGCGCATCTGACGGCTCGCGACGGGCTGGTGGTGGACACCGGCGACGAGGAAAGGCCGCATCTGGTCGGCCATAACTTGAAGGCCTATCTCGCCGAGCTGGAGGAGAGGATGCGCAAGGCCGCCGCCGACCTCGAGTTCGAGGAGGCGGCGCGGCTTCGCGACGAGATCCGCAGGCTTGAGGAAGACGAGCTTGGAATCCCCGATCCCGAGCGGGTCGCGCCGCGGCCGATCGGCCATTCGACGCAAGGCAAGCCGGGCACCCGAAAGGGCCGGTTCGGGAAGACCGGAAGGACGCGGTTCGGAGGCCGGAGGGCCTGACTTTCAGCCAATGCGGGTAATCGGCAAGCTCTCCCCGCACCGGCTTGCGCGGAACCGGCGGGGCGCACTACCATGGATGCGCCATGCGACATCTCTGGATCATCCCAATTGCAGCACTTTCCGCCTGCGCGGACGTCCGGCCGGTCGAGGAATCGGCCGACGACCTCGAGGCGATAGCCGGAGCGATTCCGGAACCGTCGGTCGTTCCGGCGGATAGCGCCGATACCGCCGCTGCCGACGCGAACGGCCTCACCCCGGATGGCGCGGCGGAAGAAGGAATGGAGTGGAGCTTCGCTCGCGACTCGGTCGGCCCGAAGCTGGCCTACGGAGCGCCCGATAGCGACAATGTGAAGCTGATGCTTCGCTGCACCGGCGGCGAATCGCTCCGCGTGTCGTTCACGAGGCCGGAAGGCGCCGAGGGCGGCGAGCTCCTCCTGCGCTCGGGAGGCGAGGAAAGGCGAGTCGACGCAATTGCCGAGGCAAGCCAGCCTGGCGGGGTCATCATCGAGGCGACGGTTCCGATGAGCGCCCGGCCGCTGCAGAATTTCCGCACCGGAAGCACGCTCGACGTCCTGTGGCAGGGAGAGGTTATTTCCGTCCCCGCCGCAGTCGAAGAGGCGCGGCAGCTCTTCGCCGCCTGCCGCGCCTCGCGCTGATCAGCCAAGCACGCCCTTCTTGTCCATGTTCCTTGAATAGAAGAACAGGAAGGCGGCGAAGATGATGATCGCCCAGGGCAGGAACGCCATTGCGCCTTCTTTCATGCTCGCCGGCATCTCCGCCACGAAAATCTGGTAGCCAAGGCCGATGACCGCCCCAATGAGCGAGACACCGAAGGCCCAGACCGAATAGCGGCTCTTAATCAGCAGCAGCACCGCGCCGGCAAGGCCGCCCCAGACTCCCAGGGCCCAGAAGGCGCTGAGCCAGCCGGGCAGGCTCTCCATATAGGCGATTTGGTCGGCGGGCAGGCTTTCCATATGGGCCGGGTTGGCCGTCATGGTCATCAGATAGTCGTAACAACCGTAGCCGCTCCACAGCAGCGCGATCAGTCCGATAATCCAGAGATGAGCCGGCGTTTGCCGTTCGGCAGTCGTGGCCATTGCTGTTCCCCCTTCGCCAAGCGGCAAGCAGCGCCGCCGGAATCGATGAGGCTCCGAAACCAAGCTGAAGTCAAGCCGTCGCGACCGCGGCTGAACGGCCACAAAACCACATCGTCAGGCCCGGTAAACGCGAACCAATCCAGTGTTGTAGCGTTCATGCATCGAACATGGGTTTTTGGAGCGCGCCGGGACCGGCGTGGAACATCAAGATTATGAGATTCAGCCTGATTCTGGGCGCCGTGGCGCTTTCCTTCGCGGCCCCCGCTTATGCCGCTCCGCAGGGCGACGAGCCAATTGCCGTCCCCCGGACCGTCCAGCAGGGAATCGACTTCGTCTACGTCGACCCGGCGCTGCAGAGCGTCGCCAAGCGGCGCCAGCGGCCGGTCAACTGGCTGTTGCGAACGATCGGTTTCGACTGGGGGCCGCGCAGCGAGGCGCCCAACAGGATCTTCATCGACCTCGCCAGGGGCTTGCAGCAATACCAGGCGAGCTGGGGCCGACTGCCGCAGGTGAAGATTCCGGCGGGCCCGGCGCTCAAGACCGGCTCGACCGGAATGCGCGTCGAGCGTCTTAGGCAGCGGCTCGGCCTTCCGCCCGGCGGCGGGTTCGACCGAAGGCTCGAAGAGGCGGTTAGGGCCTATCAGCAGATTCACGGGCTTGGGCCGGCCGACGGAATCGTCGGCAGGCAGACGATCGCCTCGCTCAATCGCGGCGCCAATTATTACGTCCACAGGATCGCGATCAACATGGAGCGGGCGCACCGCTTGCCGAAGACGGGGCGTTTCGACCGCTACGTGATCGTCGATTCAGGCGCCGCCGAGGTCTATCTGTCGGACGACGACCGCTTCGTCGACGGGATGCGCGCGATCGTCGGATCGCCCAAGAACAAGACCCCGATGATGGCGGTTCGGCTGACCAACGCGCGGGTCGATCCCTATTGGAACGTACCGCCCGACCTCATCGCCAAGATGACCGCCCCGAGGGTGCTCAAGCAGGGGGTCTCCTATCTGAAGAACTATCATTACGAGGTCCTTTCCGACTGGAGCGTGAATGCGCGCAAGCTCGATCCTTCCAAGGTCAACTGGAAGAAGGTCGCGGCGGGCGATAGCGACATCCGGGTGCGGCAGCTTCCGGGGCCGTGGAATTCGATGGGCGAGATGAAGTTCGAGACTCCCAACGATTATGGAATCTTTCTTCATGACACTCCCAAGAAGGAGCTGTTTTCCGAGCCCGACCGGTGGATCAGCAACGGCTGCGTCCGGCTGGAGGATTACAGACGCTTCGCCTCATGGGTGTTCGGAACGGTCCCGACAGGCCGGTCGGGCGTCGAGGAGGTCGTGAGCCTGCGCGAGCCGGTGCCGGTGTTCATGACCTATCTGACCGTCCAGGCGCGCGGCAACGGAATCCAGTTCCGCCCCGACCGCTACGGGTTCGACGAGCAGGCGATGGCGCAGATGTTCGGGCCGGGAATAGAGCTCGCGGCGAACTAATTCTTGCCGCGCCTGTTCATCAGCACCTGGTTGAGCTCGGCCCCGAGCAGCAGGATATAGGCCGAGATATAGAGCCAGATCAGGAAAATTATGATCGTCCCGAGCGCTCCGTAGACCGCCTGGTAACTGCCGAAGTTCTGGACATAGAGCCCGAACGCATAGGTCGCGACCAGCCAGGTTCCGGTCGCCAGCACCGAGCCCGGGGTCAGCCAGCGCCATTCCAGATCGCCCCTGTTGGGGGCCAGCCGGTAAATCACCGACACGACCATGCTGACCACGGCGGCGGCGGCAACCCAGAATCCGATCCTCAGCAAATCGTGGACCAGCCCGCCGAGATCGGGCAGGATCGCCGATAAAAATCCAAGGATCGTGATCCCGGCGCTCGCCAAAATGAAGGCCAGGATGAGGCCCAAAGTGACCGCGATGCCGACGAGGGTCTGCTGGAGGAAGGAGCGGCTCTCCTCGACGTCGAAGATGATGTTGAGGCCGCTGATGATCCCGCCCGCTCCGCGCAGCGCCCCGTAAAGCGAGAGGCCGAGGGTGACCAGCAGCCCGAGCCCGGTCGTCGAGCTCGCGGTTTCCACCATGTTGCGAAGCTGGTTGCCGATGAGGTCGGCCGCCTGCCCCGGCATCACCTGGCTCAAATAATCGATATGGCCGGCGACCTGCTGGGGCGCGGCGACCAGGCCGTAGGTCAGGACGACCGAGGTCAGGAAGGGGATGAAGGCGAGGAAGGCGTTGAAGGCGATCCCGGAGGCGAGGATCGAGACGTGATCCTTGCCCGATTCTTTCCAGACAATTTTGCCGACTTGCTTCCAGTCGGAGCCCGGCCTGTCGGAGTCCGAAACAATCCCGACGCCGTCGCCCTGTTGCTGTTCACTCGCCGGTTGGTCGTCCACTTTCACCTCTTAAAAAAGCAAAGCATCGGTGGCCACTCGGTTCCCGCGGGCGGCGAGACCGAAGAATTCCCTTTCCTACACAATAACCAATGTGGTTCATAGGCAGACGATTCGATAACCGTCGGGGGGTCTGGCGAGTGGATGTTGAGCGGCTGATCGAGGCGCTTCTGGAGCGCGAGGGGGGTTACGTGAACCACCCGAGCGACCGTGGCGGACCGACGAATTATGGAATTACCGAAGCCGTTGCGCGAGCGCATGGCTATCAGGGCTCGATGCGTCGGCTTCCCCGCGAGGAGGCGGTGGCGATCTACAAAAGGCTGTACTGG
>DATKAY010000134.1:0-11313 GCA_035514495.1 Sphingomicrobium sp.
CGGGTCGGCGGGGCTGAAAAAGCTGCCCGTAAGCGCCGATTGGTCCAGATTGAAGCCGCCGGCTTTGTAGCCGCGCGAATAGCTCGCGTAGAGCAGGAGGGGGTCGACCGGCTTGTAGGACAGAACGGCGGTGCCGGTGAACTGATCCTCGTCGCGCTTGTCGCTAAGGTCGAGGCTGTTCAGCTCGCTCGACGAATTGCCTTGGCAGGCGAGCGAGATGAGGCCGCCCGCCAGTGGGGCAAGGGCTGTCGCCAGCAGCGGCGAAAGCGACGCCCGCTGCGCTGGGCAGATCGTGTTGGTGTTGTTGAAATCGGCTGAAAATTTCTTGTTCTCGACCGTGTAACGCAGGCCCAGGGTCAGGTTGAGCCGTTGGGTGATGTGAATGATGTTATGGGTGAAGAGGGCGAAATTCGTGCTGTCCTGGAAATAGCGCGTATCGTCGCTGCCGACATTGTTGACGGTGGCGAGCCGGTCGAGGCCGGCGAAGATTAATGGAGTCGCTGGTCCAAATGCCCCTGCGCCGCCATTTGCGGCCAGCAAGGCGGCGCGCCCGCCGGCACTGAGGCAGCCGGTGCTTAGCGGCGACACCAGCGCCGGACTGATCGCCAGCACCACCCGGCACGGCGCAAAGGCGCCATATTGGCTGCCGAACTTCAAATTTTCACGAACCGTCGCGTCTTCGCTGGCAAAATAGCCTCCGACCAGCCAGTCGAGGACGCCGCCGAACGCCTCTCCCTGGAGTCGGAGTTCCTGGCTGAACGTCTTGAAGGCGCGGGCGCCGGCGGCCGGGCCAGGTTCGCGATACAGGATGTCGACTGTCGTATAATCGGTGTCGGAGCCTTGGGTGTTCGAATAATCGCGATAGGCGGTGATCGAGGTCAGCTGGGCGCCGCCCAGGTCCAAGTTCGCCTCGAGCGAAATCCCATAGTCTTCCGTTTCGCCGGCATAGGAGCGGCCGGGGGTTGGATAGATGTTGCGGTCGAACATGTCGGCGTTGAGCGCGCGCGGATCTTGGCCAAGCGCGAGCAGGATCGGAATAATCGGGTTTGCCGTGCTGGTGAGCGCGGGTGAGCCGGTAGACGGGCGGTTGAATGGATTCAGCCCGGGGCTGATGCGTGCAAGTGGCGCGAACTCGGGTTGGACGAACACCGCCGCGCAGCAGGATTCATCCTTTTTCGAATAGTCGGCAATCAGCCGAAAGCGGAGATTCGCGCTTGGTTCGTACAGCAGCTGCCCACGAATCAGATAGCGATCGCGGTCATTCACCGTGACGCCGTTGATGACGTCGTCGTAAAAGCCGTCGCGTTTGAAGTACACGCCGTCGAGCCGGCCTGCGAGCGTATCGCCGAAGGGAACGTTTATGCCGCCCTCAATTCGAACCGCATCATAATTGCCGTAAGTGAAGGCGCCGTAGCCCTCGAGCTTAAAGCGGGGCTGCTCGGTAAGGACGTTGATCAGGCCGGCCGATGTGTTGCGGCCGAACAAAGTGCCCTGCGGCCCGCGCAGAACCTCCACACGCTCGACGGGACCAAGTTCGCCGAGGGCCGCGCCGCTGCGCGGGCGGTAAACGCCGTCGATGAACACCGCGACCGAGCTTTCCAGGCCCGGATTGTCGCCGACCGTGCCGATGCCGCGGATGCGCGCGGAACCATTGGCCTCGTTCCCGGTCGAAGATACGAGCAGCGAAGGGGCGAGCTGGGTGAGATCGCGAATGTCGGTCGCGCCGCTGTTCTCCAGCGATTCGCCCGACACGACGTTGACCGAGATCGGCACGTCCTGCAGAATCTGCCGGCGCCCCTGTGCGGTGACAATGATGTCGGCACCTTGGGCCTCGGCGAGTTCCTGCGATTGCGGGTCGACCGCAGCCTGCTCAGTCGGTGAAGGTTGCGTGTCCTCGTCGCTCGTCACTTGTCCATGCGCCGGCATCGACAAGGCGGCCAAACCGGCCGAAAGCAGCCAAACGGATTTGCGCATCATTCCCCCTCCTCCAGCAGCCGCATCTCGGCGCATCGAGGAAAGCTAATCAACTGTCGATGGCAAGGAAAGCGGCAGAGGGCAGGGCCGTAACAATCGACCGCCGTTGCTGTAATTTTGCAACAGCAGGGCCAGCCCTGAAAAGCCGGGCAGGACGTTGAAAGCAGCGGGAGAATCCCGGGGCGAAAGCTATTTGGGGGCGAGCACCATCAGCATCTGTCGACCTTCCATCCGCGGGTGCGCCTCGACCTTGGCGATGTCCCCGGTCTGCTCCTGCACTCGCTGGAGGACGGCCATCCCGAGCTCGCCATGGGCCATCTCGCGGCCGCGGAAGCGCATCGTGACCTTGACCTTGTCACCCTCCTCGAGGAACTCGACCACCTTCTTCATCTTCACGTCATAGTCGTGATCGTCGATGTTCGGACGCATCTTGATCTCCTTGATCTCCTGCGTCTTCTGCTTCTTGCGCTGCTCGCTGGCCTTCTTCTGGGCCTCGTATTTGTAGCGGCCGATATCGAGGAACTTGGCGACCGGCGGGTCTGCATTCGGAGAGACTTCGACGAGGTCGAGCCCGGCTTCGGAAGCCTGCTCCATCGCTTCACGGGTATACATCACGCCCAGGTTTTCGCCGTTCTCATCGATGACCCGGACCTTCGGGCTCTGGATGAATTCATTATAGCGGGGGCCAGTGAATTGCGGCGGCGTCTGCGGGCGACGCGGATAGGGCGGGGGTATAGCTTCGTCTCCAAACTGCTTTTGTGTCAGCGCTGCGAGTTAGGCTTTCGCCCGCAATTTGAAAAGGCTGCACAAGCATTGCAGCCACATTTTCACCACGAGCTGTTGCGGACCGGCGTCAGGAGGCAGTGGCTGGAACGAATTCCTCGCCGGAGCGCTCGCGGGCGATCGCCACGTATTTGGCGATGGTCCGGAAGAACTGCAGATCCTCCGAATCGAAGCTCCGGCGGGTGCGGCTGGCGAACGACAGGGTCCCAAGAAGCCGGTCGCCGACGATCAGCGGCTGGCAGGCATAAGCGGAGACCCCCGCGGACCGGACCAGATCGGCAAGCGGGTTCAGCGAGCGCTGGATGTCGGTGACGTGCATCGCCTTGCAGGTCTTTGCGACCGTTCCGCAGATCGCCTGCCCGAAGTCCAGCGTAATGCACTGCCGGATCACCGAGTCGGGGAACCCCTTTGCAAAGGCGAGCTTCATGCCGTCCCCGTCATCGGTGACGACGAAGCCGATCGAGGCATCGACGATTCGCTCGGCGGCCAGGGCCCGATAGAGGAACGGCAGAAGCTCGTCGTCCGCATCCTGTCCCGCGAGCAGTCGGGCAGCCATGTCGGCGACGATTTCCCGGCGGCGCGACCGCAGATAGGTGCCGGCGTCGGGCGCCCGGCGATCCGATTCCGCGATTTCATCGGCGAAGGGCGCCTGTGGAAGGACGTTTTCTTCACCGGCGCCGATCGCCGGTGGAGATCCGTTCCAAACTTCGTTGCCGAGTGCCAAGCACAGCTCCTTCGCTGGGAACCGGCTGCGACTCGATGAAAGTATCGGAACCCAAACCGGTGCCAAGCCGAGCAGGATACCCGCAGCGGCCCGCTGCTGGCGACGGGAAGTGGGTTCAGTTTGGCCGCAAGTCGGGCGGAACGATCTCGCCGGCGATCATCTCGACCGCTTCGTCGAGGCTCATCACCAGCTGCCGCTCTTCCGATCCGAGTCGGCGAAGCGCGACCGTGCCCTCCTCCGCCTCGCGCTTTCCGACGACGAGGAGAAGCGGGACCTTGGCGAGCGAATGCTCGCGCACCTTGTAGTTGATTTTCTCGTTGCGAAGGTCGGTCTCGACCCGGATTCCGCGCACGGCGAGCCTCGATTCGACAGCGCGCGCATAATCATCCGCATCGGACACGATCGTCGCGACCACGGCCTGGACCGGCGCCAGCCACAGCGGGAACTTGCCCGCATAATGCTCGATCAGGATTCCGATGAACCGCTCGAAGGTGCCGAGGATCGCCCGGTGAAGCATCACCGGCCGGTGCTTCTCGCCGTCGGCGCCGACATAGGATGCGTCGAGTCCCTGCGGGAGCACGGTGTCGGCCTGGATGGTCCCGACCTGCCAGGTGCGCCCGATCGCGTCGGTCAGGTGGAATTCCAGCTTGGGCGCATAGAAGGCGCCCTCGCCCGGCAGCTCTTCCCAGCCATATTCGGACGTGTTGCGCCCGGTCGCTGCGACCGCCTCGCGAAGGATCTGCTCGCCTTTGTCCCATTCCTCGTCGCTTCCGAGGCGAACGTCCGGGCGAAGCGCGAGCTTGATCGCATAATCGTCGAAGCCGAGGTCGCGATAGACGATGTCGAGCAGGTCGCAGAACTGCTTGATCTCCTCGACTAGCTGGTCCTCGCGGCAGAAGATGTGGGCATCGTCCTGGGTGAACTGGCGGACTCGAAGGATTCCGTGGAGCGCGCCGTGCGGCTCGTTGCGATGGCAGCAGCCGAACTCGGCCATTCTGATCGGCAGGTCGCGATAGCTCTTGATGCCCTGGTTGAAGATCAGGACATGGGCCGGGCAGTTCATCGGCTTCAACGCCATCAGCTCGGAGTCGCCGGAAAAGACCGGGGCCTCTTCGTCGGTCGAGGGAATCTCGTCGGGGACGACGAACATGTTCTCGCGATACTTGCCCCAATGGCCCGAACGCTCCCACTGGCGGGCGTCCATCAGCTGCGGAGTCTTGACCTCCTCGTAACCGGCCGAATCGAGCCGCCGGCGCATATACGCCTCGAGCTCGCGCCACAGGATGTAGCCGTTGGGGTGCCAGAAGATGCTTCCATGCGCTTCCGCCTGGAGGTGGAACAGGTCCATCTCCTGGGCGATCTTGCGATGGTCGCGCTTGGCGGCTTCCTCGAGCCGAACGAGATAGGCGTCGAGCTGCTTCCTGTTGAGCCAGGCTGTCCCGTAGATCCGGCTCAGCATCGGGTTCTTCGGGTCGCCGCGCCAATAGGCGCCCGAAACCCGGGTGAGCTTGAACGCCTTGGGATCGAGCTTGCCGGTCGAGGACAGGTGCGGCCCCCGGCAAAGGTCGACCCAGGAGTCCTCGCCTTCGCCGGTCCGGTACATGGTGATGGTCTCGTCTTCGGGAAGATCCATCACCCATTCGGCTTTGAAGGTCTCGCCCTGCTTTTCGAAGAAATCCCGGACCTCGTCGCGGGTCCACACCTCGCGGCACAACGCCATGTCCTCGCCGATGATGCGCCGCATCTCCTCCTCGATCGCCGGCAAATCCTCTTCGGTGAAAGGACCGCGGCCGGGCGGCGGAGCGAAATCGTAATAGAAACCGTCGTCGGTCGACGGGCCGAAGGTGATCTGCGTCCCGGGAAAGAGGTTCTGGACCGCTTCGGCGAGAATATGCGCGAAATCGTGGCGAACCAGCTCCAACGCTTCCGCTTCGTCGCGCGAGGTGACCAGCGCAAGGCTCGAATCGCCCTCCAGCGGGCGGCTGAGGTCGCGAAGCTCGCCGTCGACTCTGGCGGCAAGCGCGGCCTTGGCGAGACCCGGCCCGATCGCCGCCGCGACATCGGCGGGCGTCGAGCCTTCCGGCACTTCCCGGACCGAGCCGTCCGGAAGCGAAATCTTGAACATCTTGGTCATCGAGCGAGCGCCTTACCCGCGCCGCCTCACCGCCTCAAGCGGGTCACTGGCCTGACTGCCGGCAAGCGGCCGGAGTCCATGGCCATTACAGGCTTCGGCCGAATGTAAAAATACTTGACGCTCCTCCAAGCGTGTGGCAGCTTTACTTGACACAAAGGAAAGAGAGTTTGTCTAATGAGCTTGCGTAAGCCGCAGTCCGGCATCTGCGGGGAATGCGCGTGATCAATCGCCTTCGAGTCCTGCGCGCCGAGCGCCGCTGGAGCCAGGCCGATCTCGCCGAACGGCTCGAAGTCTCGCGCCAGAGCGTCAATGCGATCGAGACCGGCAGATACGATCCCTCGCTGCCGCTCGCGTTCCGGATCGCCGAATTGTTCGACCTGTCGATCGAGGAGATTTTCGAATCACCGAGCCGCCGCAGCTCCAAGGCGATCTGAGTGCCACTGCCCCTTGCGGTGGCCCGGGGCGCCATTAGGTAGGGCAGTCAGGCAATCGACAGGTACGGCCATATAGACCGCGCCCCACAGGAGACACCGGATCATGGCTGGCAAGATCATCCGCTTTATCGCCCCGCTGGCGCTTCTCGCTTGTGCCGAGACCGCCGTCGCAGCGACCTTGATGGTGACGAAGAGCGCAACTTGCGGCTGCTGCGGGGCGTGGATCGACCGGATGAAGGCCGAGGGCTTTGCTGTCGACGTCCGGGTGGTCGAGGACGTCACCCCGACCGCCAGGAAGCTGGGCGTCCCGGACAAGCTGAGGTCCTGCCACACCAGCCAGATCGCCGGCTATGTCATCGAGGGGCATGTCCCCGCCGCCGACATCCGGCGCCTGCTGGCGACGAGGCCCGATGCCGCGGGCCTTTCGGTCCCGGGCATGGTCGTCGGCTCGCCGGGGATGGAGCAGGGCGACACCAAGCAGCCGTACCAGACCATCCTGTTCGACAAGTCGGGCAAGACCAAGGTCTTCGCGTCGCACTGACCGGCGATGCACCTCCGGCGCTCCCTGAAAGGCGGGCGCCAGGCGCTTCGCCCTTGCCTCGTCCCGCTGCTGCTGTAGTGCCCTTGCCCAAGGATGGCCAAGCTTACGCCCGAAATCGAAACGATGGAGAACCGCTACATGCGGGCCTGGGCGCAGCGCGACCTTCGGGCGCTCAAGTCGCTGACCGGGCGCCGCTTCAACCTCGTCATCGGCTCGAAACCGGCGGTCATGCTCGACTGCCCAAGCTGGCTTGAGGCGGCGACCAAGCGCTTCCTGTGCAGCGGCTACCGCTTCGGCGACGTCTACGTCCGGGATATCGGCCCGGTCACAATCTTCGCTTCACAGCTGGAGCTCGAGGCGAGCCTCGACGGTCGCGATATCTCCGGGAATTTCTGGGTCACCGACCTGTGGCGCAAGGGTCGGATCCGCCGCCAGTGGCGGTTGGTCGAGCGGGTGCTGTCGCGAATCGAGGTGGATCCCCAAACGCCCAGGGCAATCCGCTTGATGCAGCTCTGGCGATAGCGCAGGCCTTAACCGCCGATCCAGTTCGCCACTTCCAGCGCCACCAGATTGGCCGCCTGGTTGAGCGCCGGAGCGACGGTCGCCGCGGTTCCGTCGGCAGGAAGCGACGCCTCGAACCGGCGGGTTTGGACATGGGTGCCTCCACGGGTCGCAAGCGACGCGTCATATTGCACCACGACCATCCCGGTCTGGGCGTCATAGCCAAAGCGCCTGAGGTCGCCCGCGACCATCAGGCCCGGGTCGAGGCCGGCGTGGCTAGGGTCGAGCACCACCCTTCCGGTTCTCCGCCGAACCGTTTCTTCGACCAGGTCCTGGAAAAGGCGATTGGGAAGATCGACCCATTGCAGATCCTTGACGTACTGGACGACCGACGGCGAGATCTGCACCGGCACTCGCCTGGTGCGAAGCTCCTCGCTGGTTACCGGCACCTCGATCGTCACCGTCTCGCCGGTCGGCGCCGAGCGCACCGGCGCGGCCGGCGGCGCTTCGGAGGTCAGTGTGAACAGCTGCGCCGGCACCTTGCCTCCCAGCGAGCAGGCGCTGGCGAACAAGGCGAGGGACGCAGCGGCGGCAAGTCGCACAAGAGGGCTCATCATCGGTTCCTCGGTTCGTAATCGGGCAGCTTTTCTCGTCCTACAGCACCGCCGATCCCCTCCTGCTCAACCCGCTCGCTCACACCTTTGAGCGATCTCGTCAGCTCCTGCATGTCGCGAACGAGACGGTTGAGCTCGGGCAGCGTGCCCGTGGTGAACTGTTGCACGCCGGGACGCGCATCGCCGATCATCGCGTCGAGATTGGTGGCTGCGCTTTCGATGGCGGCGATCGCCTGGCGAAGATCCTGGGCGGCGGGGCGGCCTTCCTCGACCATGAGCGTATTGGTGGTTTCTGCGAGCGTCGCAAAGCGCTCCGCCGCGATTCCGGCGTTTCGAGCCGCGATCCGGGCATCGGCGACCGCCGCCGCGAATTCGGGCGCCCGCTCGCTAAGGACGGCGGTAGTCTGCCGGACATTCTCGAGGATGTCGGAAATCGCATTCTGGTTCTGATCGCTCAGGAGCTCCGTCATCCGCTCGGTCAGCCGCTGGATCCGCTCCATCAGCTCCGGAGCGTTGCTGAGCAGCGCTCCAAGCCCGCTGGTGCTCGACGGGATGACCGGGCAGCCCTGCGGCCCCGTTTGGGTCAGCGGCTGCGCCCCGCGGGCGCCGCCGGTAAGCTGAATCTCGCTGACCCCGGTGAAGCCGACGCCGCGAATTTCCGCGGTGGTCCCGCGGACGACCGGCGTTTCCTCCTGCACCTCGATCTTGACGTGAACGAATTCCGGCCGCTGGGGCATCAGCGAAATCTGGGTGATCTGCCCGACGGGAACGCCCGAATAGCTGACCGCCGAGCCCCTGTTGAGGCCGCCGACCGCCTGGGCAAAATAGATGTCGTAGCACTTGGTTTCACGGCCCGAGAGACCGGCAAGCCAGACGGTAAAGGCAAGCACCCCCACCAGCATCGCCAGCGTGACGGCTCCCACCAGGATGTAGTTCGACCGCGTTTCCATCAGGCTTTCGAGTGCTCCTCAGCAGTCATTGCCGCGGCTCGTCCGCGCGGCCCATTGAAATAGCCCTGAATCCAAGGGTGGTCCAAAGCTAAAAGTTCCGGAATCGTACCGACCGCTATCACCTTCCTGTCCGCCAGCACCGCGACACGGTCGCAGATGGCGTGGAGCGTGTCGAGGTCATGGGTGATCAGAAAAACGGTAAGGTCGAGCTTCTTTTGGAGCGAAACGATGAGTTCGTCGAAGGCCGCCGCTGAAATCGGGTCGAGGCCAGCGGTCGGCTCGTCGAGGAAAAGCAGCTCCGGATCCATGGCCAGCGCCCGGGCGAGGCCGGCGCGCTTGACCATCCCGCCGGACAGCTCGGACGGATATTTGGGCCCCGCGTCCGGCGGTAGGCCGCTCATCGAGATTTTGAAAGAGGCGATCTCGTCGAGAAGGTCCTTCTGGATGAACGGAAAATACTCGCGGATCGGCACCTCGACGTTCTCAGCGACGGTCAGGGTCGAGAACAGCGCACCGGCCTGGAACAGGATTCCCCACCGCCGGCGGATATTCTTCGCTTCGCCCTCCTCGCGATCGAGCATGTCCTCGCCAAGCACCTCGACCTCGCCCTCGTCGGGTTTCTGAAGGCCGATGATGGAGCGCATCAGCACCGATTTGCCTGTGCCCGAACCGCCGACCACGCCGAGGATCTCGCCCCGGCAGACGTCGAGGTCGAGGTCCTCGTGGATGACGTCCTCTCCAAAGCTGTTGCGGAGGCCGCGGATCGTGATCAGCGCCTCGCAGCCCGGTGGCACGTTGCTCGTCATTTCCACCCGATGAAGCTGAAGAAAACGGCGAAGATGGCGTCGAGCACGATGACCAGGAAGATCGACTGGACGACCGCGGTCGTCGTCCGCTGGCCGACCTCTTCCGAATTGCTCTCGACGAGCATGCCCTGGAAGCAGCCGGCAAGAGCGATGATGAAGCCGAACACCGGCGCCTTGATGAGGCCGATCCACAGGTCGGTGAGCGGAATCACCTCCTGGAGCCTCTGGACGTAGGTGAGCGGCGGGATTCCAAGCACGAGCCAGACGAAGATCCCGCCGCCGAGCAGCGACAGCAGCATCGCCCAGAACGCCAGCAGCGGCATCATGACCACCGTCGCGATCAGCCGCGGGACGACCAGCGCCTCGATCGGCGACACGCCGATCGTGCGCATCGCGTCGATTTCCTCGGTAATCTTCATGGTCCCGAGCTGCGCGGCGAAGGCCGAGCCCGACCGGCCCGCGACCATGATCGCGGTCATAAGGGTCCCGAGCTCGCGGACCGTGATCCGGCCGATGAGATTGATCGTGTAGATCTCGGCGCCGAACTGCTGCAGCTGGACCGCGCCTTGCTGGGCGATGACGATTCCGATGAGGAAGCTCATCAGCCCGATGATCCCGAGCGCCCGAACCCCGACCACGTCGAACCTCTGGACCACGGCGTTGACCCGGAAGCGCTTGGGCCGGCGGATGAGGTTGGCGAAGGCGACGAGGGTGGCGCCGAAGAATCCCAGCAGGCCGACAAGGGTGACGCCGGCTTCGACAACCCACTCGCCAAGCTCTCGAAGGACCCGGGTGAATCCGCCCCGCTCCTCCGGATGAACCCTGACCGGCTTGTCCGCCTCGGCGACCTGTTCAAGCAGGCTTTTCATTTGCGCGCTCGCACCGACGACGCGGGCGTCGCGATCGCGGACAGTGCGATAGACGATCCACGCGCCGACCGTGTCCATCCGGGTGACGTTGGTCAAATCGATGGTCATCGGGTCCGGCACTTCGGCGATCTCGCGAGCGGTGCTCGCGGCGCGCGCGATCGTGATCGACCCCGCCATTCGGTAGGTCGAATTGTCCCCCTCGTCGGCCCCGGTCGGCGGATCACGCTCCATGCCGCGCGAACCTGCGCGAAATTGCGCTCGTCAGCAAGCCGCCCTGTTGGCCAGGCCGCAACCGCAGGCACTTTCGCCCCGCGCCACCCGTCCGTAAGAAGCCGGCGATGAAAGACGAGCGCTACCCTGTTTTCGTGCCGGTCGGATCGAACCCGGTTCGGGTCTTCGCCCTGGACTCCAGGGATCGAGCCTGCCGGCTGGCGGCGGCTGCCGGTTTGGATTGCGCCGATGCCGCCCCGCCGGACCGCCCGGCGATGCTCGCCAATCTGGATTTCGCCTGGGACCCGGCCTGGCTGAAGCTGATTGCGAACCAGCCTGCCGCCGTCCTTCTGCACGGCGCCGACCCCGTGCTCGCCCACCTTCCCGCCGGCCAGCCCGCCGGTGCTGTCGAGCAGGCGATGCTCGGTGGGGGCGGTTCGCTCGAGGGCCTTCGGCGGCTCGACTCCCAAAACGCCGAAACCTCCTACGACGAGCTCAGGAAACGCGAGCGGCCCTTCGTCCTGGCGCTTCGGCCCGAAACCGCCGACCAGGTCGAGCGCGCCGCCTATGACGGCGCCTACAAGGGCGTGACCGATGCGCTCACCTTGTATTTGTGGCGAAAACCCGCCTTCTACCTCACTCGATGGGCGGCCGAGGCCGGGATCACGCCGAACGCGATCACCGCGGTCGGGGCGGCCCTGTCACTGCTCGCCTTCTTCTACTTCTGGTTCGGCAACTACTGGCTCGGGATCCTTGCCGGATTCATCTTCATG
>DATKAY010000135.1:0-4232 GCA_035514495.1 Sphingomicrobium sp.
CCCCAGGCGATCAGTGCGTGGCGAGTGACCCGGGTCCTTCGATCGGCCCATTCGAAACCCGAGGCCATGTACTGCATCAGCATCGCGACCGACAGCACGAGCCCGGCGATGAACCCGCCGCCCGGCATGTTGTGGCCGCGAAGGAATATGTAGACTGCGGTCAGGATGGCGAGCGGCAGCAGCAGACGCGTTGCCACCACCACCATCATCGGGTGCCGCTCGGGCGAATAGACGGTCTCGAACTTCCAGTGGGTCAGCCGGTAGCCCGAAACCCCGCGAGTGGCGGTCTCCAGAAGCGGGAAGATGCCGAGCGCCGCAATGCCCAGAACGATGATCTCGCCGAAAGTATCGAAGGCGCGGAAGTCGACCAGCGTGACGTTGACGACATTCGTCCCGCCGCCGCCCGAATAGGCTTTCTCCCAATGGTAGGAGGAGATGGGATCGTTCGGGGACCTGGTCATCACTGCCCAGGCGGCGAGGCCCGCGGCAACGCCGCCGGCGGCGCCGATCACTCCGTCGCGCGCCCTCCGCAAGGTGCCGCTCACCCTCGGCGGCTGCCTGGGAAGCAGGTTCAGTGCGAGGAGAAGAAGCAGGATCGTGACGACCTCCACCGACACCTGCGTGAGGGCGAGGTCGGGCGCCGACAGGTGGACGAAGCCGAGAGCCACGATCAGTCCGACCGCGCTGATGAAGATGAGGGCGAGATAGCGCCGCCTTTGGGCCCAGATCACCGCCGCGGTTCCGGCGATCAGAGCCAGCCAGGCGATTATCGCCACCGGGCTGGCGGGCAGCAGCTCCCGCTCGCCGGTAAGCACCCCGCCCTCGGTGAAGGCCGAACCGACGGCAAGTAGCACCGCCGTCACGAACAGGACCGCGAGATAGCGTTGCAGCGACCCGGTATGGATCGCCGCGATAATTGCCCGGCTGGCCGCCACCATCGCTCCGACGAAATGCTCGAAAAGCGCCTTGGCCGCCGGGATCGGCAATCGGTCCCACAGCTTCGCTGCATCCCGGAACCGCCACAGGATCGCCGCACCGCCGGCTATCGCGAGCATGCTCATGAGCAGCGCCGGAGTGAATCCGTGCCACATCTTGAGTGCGAAATACGGCGGCTCGGCCCCGATGACCGCGCCCGAGACGGACTTGACCAGCGGCCCGGCGATCATTGCTGGGAACAGCCCGATGACGACGACGGCCACCACCATCAGCGCCGGGGAAAGCCACAGGCCCGCCAGCGGGTCGTGCGGTTCGCGCGGATAGTCGAGCCGCTTCGGGCCAAGGAAGACGTGCCAGATGAAACGCAGCGAATAAGCGACCGAGATGGTGGCGGCGAGGGTCGCCAGTAGCGGCACCAGCCAGGACAGTTCGCCCCAGACCGTATGCGCCGCCTGCTCGAGCATCATTTCCTTCGACAGGAAGCCGTTGAGCGGCGGAAAGCCGGCCATCGACGCGGCTGCGACGATGCCGACCGTTGCTGTGATCGGCATCAAAGTGAGAAGGCCGCCCAGTCGCCGGGCATCGCGGGACCCGACCTCATGGTCGATGATCCCGGCGGTCATGAACAGCGCCGCCTTGAACGTCGCATGGTTGAGGATGTGGAAGACGCCGACTACTGCCGCCATCGGCGTTCCAAAGCCGAACAGCATGGTCAGGAAACCCAGGTGGCTAACGGTCGAATAGGCGAGCAGCGCCTTCAGGTCGTTGCTGAACAAAGCGATCGAAGCGCCGATCAGCATGGTCGCCAGCCCGGTGGTGGCGACGAGATAGAACCACAAATCACTGCCCGCGAGCACCGGCCACAGCCGGGCCAGCAGGAACACTCCGGCCTTCACCATCGTCGCCGAGTGAAGATAGGCGCTCACCGGGGTCGGGGCCGCCATCGCCTGCGGAAGCCAGAAGTGGAACGGGAATTGCGCCGACTTGGTAAAGCAGCCAAGCAGGATCAGGACGAGCGCAAGCGGATAGAGCGGTGAGTCCTGGATGACGTCGCGGCTGGCGAGGATGGTCGTCAGATCGTAGGAGCCGGCGATATTGCCGAGGACCAGCATGCCGGCCAGAAGCGCCAGCCCCCCGCCGCCGGTGACCGCAAGCGCCATCCGGGCGCCCTGCCGGGCTTCCGGCCTGGTCCGCCAGAAGCCGATCAGCAGGAAGGAGGAGATGCTCGTCAGCTCCCAGAAGACGATCATCAAAAGCACGTTGTCGGAAAGGACGATCCCGAGCATCGCGCCCTGGAACAGCATCATGAACGCGTAAAACCGGCCCATCGGGTCGGCCGGGGACAGATAGAAACGGGCGTAGATCAGGATCAGCAGCCCGATTCCCAGGATCAGCCCGGCGAACATCCATCCCAACGGGTCGAGGAACAGATTGGCGTTGAGGCCGATCGAGGGAACCCAGTCGAGCCGGGTGACCAGGACTTGCCCGTCAGCGAGTACTGCCGGCGCGTGGAACAGGAGCAGCAGGAAAGCGGCGCCGGTCGCACCGATTGCGGCACCGGCCTGGACATTTCGGCTGCTCTTCGAGGCGGCAGCGCAAAGGAGCGCGCCGACGAAGGGCAGGGCCAGGACAATTCCGACGCTCAACTCCAGGCCACTCCCCTGTTCTTCGGACCTGAGAGGGCGCTTGCATGGTGTGATGCAGAGCGGTCAAGGGCTGCACCCGCTACTGCTCAAAAATCGTCAGTGCGGCAGCCGGTCCCGGCCAGTCGGGCCGGGCCCTGCCGCAAGCGTCTAACGCTCAGTCGCCGACTTGCTCGGGCTTACCCTTGCGCTTGGTCGACGCCATTTCCTCGAGCTCTTTCTCGCTCATCGATTCGTACATGCTCTTCGATGCGCCCTTGAGCTCGCTCTTCTTGGTCTCGCCGCGCTTTGCGGAAAGCGCCGCTCCGGCGGCCATTTGCTGATCTTTCGACTTGGCAGGCATGGTGGATCTCCTTGGTAGTCACCGGTGCAACAAACCAGCGCCGCATTGGCTTCCTTGGCGCTCATCCGCCCGAAGCGCGCCTGGCCACTCCCGAAAATCGAAAGGGCCTGCTAGTGCACCTGCCGATGGCCGACGAAACGACGCGCAAGGACTGGGAAGAGCAGGCTGCCAAAGAGTCGCGCGGCCGCGATCTTTCGCGCCGAACCCCCGAGGGTATCGACCTCCAGACGGTGTACGGGCCCGGGGACGTCGAGGGCATCGACAGCGGCTGGCCCGGCGTTCCGCCGTTCACCCGCGGCCCCTATGCGACGATGTACGCCGGCCGGCCCTGGACCATCCGCCAATATGCTGGCTTTTCGACCGCCGAAGAGTCCAATGCTTTCTACCGCCGCAACCTCGGCGCCGGACAAAAGGGGCTTTCGGTCGCTTTCGACCTTGCCACGCACCGCGGCTACGACAGCGACAATCCGCGGGTCGCCGGCGATGTCGGGATGGCGGGCGTGGCGATCGACACGGTCGAGGACATGAAGCTGCTGTTCGACGGCATTCCGCTCGACCAGATGAGCGTCAGCATGACCATGAACGGCGCGGTGCTTCCGGTCATGGCCTTCTTCATCGTCGCCGGCGAGGAGCAGGGGGTACCGCCCGACAAGCTCACCGGCACCATCCAGAACGACATTCTCAAAGAGTTCGCGGTTCGCAACACCTACATCTATCCGCCCGGCCCCTCGATGCGGATCGTCGCCGACGTGATCGCGTATTGCGAGCGCGAAATGCCGAAGTTCAATTCGATTTCGATCAGCGGCTATCACATGCACGAGGCGGGAGCGACGGCGGTGCAGGAGCTCGCCTACACGCTCGCCGATGGCCTGGAATATGCGCGGGTCGCAAGCGC
This sequence comes from Sphingomicrobium sp., assembly GCA_035514495.1. Taxonomy (GTDB): domain Bacteria; phylum Pseudomonadota; class Alphaproteobacteria; order Sphingomonadales; family Sphingomonadaceae; genus Sphingomicrobium. The sequence goes on from DATKAY010000135.1 coordinate 3,818, forward strand.
GCGTGGACTCGACATCGACGCCTTCGCTCCGCGCCTTTCCTTCTTCTTCGGGATCGGAATGAACCTGTTCATGGAGGTCGCCAAGCTGCGCGCGGCGCGCAGCTTGTGGCACCGGATCATGACCGATCTCGGGGCGACAAAAGACGAATCCAAGCGGCTGAGGACCCATTGCCAGACGAGCGGAGTGAGCCTGACCGAGCAGGACGCCTACAACAACATCATCCGCACCACGGTCGAGGCGCTGGCCGCCGTCCTCGGCGGCACACAGTCGCTACACACCAACAGCTTCGACGAGGCGATCGCACTGCCGACCGATTTCTCGGCGCGCATAGCCCGCAACACGCAGCTCATCCTCGCCGAGGAAAGCGGAGTGACGGCGGTCGCCGATCCGCTCGGCGGGAGCTGGTACGTCGAA
>DATKAY010000136.1:0-3155 GCA_035514495.1 Sphingomicrobium sp.
CCGATGACGGGCAGCGTGTCCGGGAGGCTCGGGCGAGCCCCGACCCACGGGGTCGCTTGCGACGTCCGCAGGCCCGGAAGCGCCCTCTTGGCGACCCGCTCTATGGCTTCGATGCGGGCCGGCCGCAGCGGCCGGTCGGGCGCGGCGAACTCCGCCGTCCCGGCGCAGCGCAAGCCCGCCTTCATGCTGTGGGCAACGAATTTCGTTTCGGCGAACATGACCGGCTGGCGCAGCCGGATGCCGGGATCGCCATAGACGACATGGTAGCCACGCTCCGCGGCCAGGGGAAAGCGATGACCCAGGGATCGGGCGAGTTCTGCCGACCAGGCTCCCGCCGCGAGCACGATGGTGGCGGCCGCAAGCGGGCCTGAGGAGGTCTCCGCGAAAATCCCCGCTTCGGTCGGGCGCAGGGCCGTTACGGAGGCGCGGAGATAGCGCCCCTGGCGCAGGGTAAAGGCTTCGGCCAGCGCCTTCACCAAGCCGCCCGGATCGGCCACCGCTGCATGGCCCTCCATCACAACGCCGCAGGCGAACTGATCTCCAAGCGCCGGCTCGACCTCGCGCAGCGCCCCGGCGTCGAGTTCGCGCCAGGACACGCCGAGTTCGCGGCGCAGGTCCCAGGAAAAGCGGTCCTTGGCGAAGGCCGCGGAGCTGCGATAGACGTGCAGATAGTCGGATGTCGCCACGAGATGGCTGCAGTTTGCCGCCCCGGCCTGGGCCAAATGGTCCTCGGCGGCGCTGCCATGCAGGTCGCGCAGCGCCATGGCGGCGGCCCGGACCCGCGGCAGACCGGACGCCCGCCAGGCCCGGGCGATCCAGGGAACTAGGGACGCCAGATCGCGCCAGTCCACGGCCAGCGGCCCGTCGGGGTCGAGAAGCCAGCCCGGAGCCTTGCCCAGGGTGCCGGGCAGCATCATCGGGACGCAGGAACTCGTGGCGATGACGCCGGCATTGCCAAAGGAACAGGCCTCGCCGGCTTCCAGGCGGTCGACCAGCGTGACGGCATAGCCCCGCGACTGCAGGACCAAGGCGCAAGAAGTCCCGATGACGCCCGCTCCGACTACGACAACGCTGCGCGGGTCGACAGCCTGCAAACTACCTGATCTCCCGGAGCGTGCCGATTTCAGCCGAGCCCGGCCTGCGGCTTGTGCTTAAGACAACCGGCCTTACGCAAATCGCCCCGTGCACAACCCGTCGCAAGACTGTAGCCACAATGTACCACAGCCGAAAGCAAATGTAGCGATAGGCCACCGTCAATCCATAAGCGAGTCGTTGTGTCGAGTAGCAAGCCATTTGCTGCCTGTCCTGACCGGGCGTTGACCTCTGGGACCCTTGTGGTCCTTGCCGACGACGCCTTCGCAGCCGGACCTTGCCGCCGCGACCACACACTAGCCGCAGCGTCACCGCGCCCCCACCCAAGGATCGCATAGAATATCCGGCTTGGAGGCAGCTTCCGAGAATCGGATTGACTCTTCGCCGCTAGATACCTAAAAATACCTAAATGCGCAAAAGCCTGACATATGCGTGATGTCGCGGCCTTCGAAAGGTTCGCGGCTCAAGCTCCTGGGGTTCGACGAGGAGCTGATCGAGCGCATCCAGGATTTCCGCGAGGGCTATTTCGGGGCGCCCGAATACCGCATCGTCGCTGAGGCTCTGGAGCATTTCATGCGCGATCGCCTGGAGGCCGAGCCCGACGTCAGGAAGCGGTACGAGGAAGCACGCAAAGCCCGGCTGGCGGCGAAAGAGCCCCGTTTGCGCATCGTTTCCAAGGCCGGCGAACAGGATGCCGGTTGAAGCAAGTGGTGCGGAAGACACAAGGAGGCCGGCGCCGATGTCCTGGACCGAGGAACGCATAGAACTCTTGCGCAGATTATGGATCGAGGAGTTCAGCGCGAGCCGGATCGCTGCGGAACTGGGCGGCGTCAGCCGTAGCGCGGTGATCGGAAAGATCCACCGGCTGGGACTTCAGGGACGCGGCCAGCCCACCATTTCGGTAAAACGCCAATGCAAGCCGCGGGCATCTCAGGGCGGACGGAAATCCTGGCGCACCTCAAGCATCGGCAACACGGCGCTGAAGGCGGCGCCGGATTTGCTGGGCAGGCCCGGAATCCAGCCGCTCCTTTCGCAGGTGGTGCCCCTCGCGAAGAAGCTCACTTTCGCGAAGCTGACGGAGCGCACCTGCAAATGGCCCATCGGCGATCCCCGCGGCGAGGATTTTCACTTTTGCGGTCATGATTCGCTCGAAGCCCTGCCCTATTGCCGATACCATGCGGGCGTCGCCTACCGCTCCGGCCGGAATGGCACGTCCGTCGCCAACGGTCGCGGATAGGCGGAATTTGCCCCGCTGATTCGGCTCGGGGATTGGTGTTTGCGCTTCTAGCCCGCTAACATCGCCGGCAAATTGGCAATGACCGTGATCGTCGCATGCCGCCTCGCGTTCCAGCCAGCACGCCCAGCAAAAAGTCAGGGATTTCACCAGCGGAGCCGGTCGAAAACTCCCCGCCGGCCGAGCCCGATCCCGCTCGAAGACCTACTCCGATCCCCATATCTCGTACGGCCCGCAACCTGCTTATCGCCGCAGGCGTCCTCATTCTGCTGCTGATCATCTGGGCGGTGCCGATCCTGCCGGTGGTCCTGCTGGGCGGCTTCGCGGTTGCCATGGTGCTGTCGTTCCCCGTCCAGTTCCTCTCGCGTTTCATGCCTCGCACGCTGGCGATCCTGCTTGCATTCCTCATCCTGCTCGCGACGCTGCTGCTCTTCGCATACGGTTTGGCGCCGATCTTCATCGAGCAGTCGCGCGACCTCATCGCCGCGCTGCCCAAGCTGATGCGCGACCTCGAAGCCCTCCTGGTCCGTACCCTCGAAGCATTGGACAGGAGCGGCGTTCTGCCCACCACCGCCCAGGACGTCATCAACCGACTCGGGCAGGATCTCGAGGCGAGCTTCGGCGTCATCACCGAGAACATCGTCGGCGGCACCGTCGGCATCGTCTTCGGGACCTTCAGCTTTGCGCTGACGCTGTTCGCCATCATCTTCATCGCCGCTTCGCTGCTGGCCAACAGCCGCGACTTCAAGGCTTCCTATCTGACCAGCGTGCCGGTTCGCTACCGCCATGACGCGCTCGAATTGTGGGACGATCTGTCGCTTGCCCTGTC
>DATKAY010000137.1:0-3732 GCA_035514495.1 Sphingomicrobium sp.
CTGGCCGATTCGGTCGGGCTTCGCTTCGTCGCGATCTCGGCGGTTTTCTCAGGCGTCGCCGATTTGAAGAAACTGTTCGCCGAAGCTCGGACGGCCGGCCGGGCGGGCAAGCGCACCCTGCTGTTCGTCGACGAGATTCACCGGTTCAATCGCGCCCAGCAGGACGGCTTTCTTCCCTACGTGGAGGATGGCACCGTGACTCTGGTCGGAGCGACGACCGAGAACCCAAGCTTCGAGCTCAACGCGGCCTTGCTGTCGCGCTGCCAGGTGCTCATCCTTCACCGGCTGGACGAGCAAGCGCTCGCCACGCTCATCGATCGCGCGGAAGCGAAGACCGGTCAAAAGCTTCCGGTCACGCCGGAGGCGCGCGAGGCGCTGATCGCAAGCGCCGACGGCGACGGGCGCTTCCTTCTCAACCAGATCGAAACATTGTTCGACGTCGCTCCGGCCGAGCCTCTCGACCCGGCCGCGACGGCGGCTCTGCTTCACCGGCGGGTGCCGGTCTACGACAAGAACCGGGAAGGCCATTACAACCTCATCTCGGCGCTTCACAAAAGCCTTCGCGGCTCCGACCCGCAGGCGGCGCTCTACTATCTCGCCCGGATGCTGGTGGCCGGGGAAGAGCCGCTCTACGTGATCAGGCGGCTGACCCGCTTCGCGTCGGAGGACATCGGCCTCGCCGACCCGCAGGCGCTGGTCCAGTGCCTCGCCGCCAAGGACGCCTATGACTTCCTCGGCTCGCCGGAGGGCGAGCTAGCGATCGTCCAGGCCTGCCTCTATTGCGCGGTCGCCCCGAAATCCAACGCCGCTTATGCCGCCCAGAAGGCCGCCTGGCGCTCCGCGAAGGAGTCCGGCTCGCTGATGCCGCCGGCCAGCATCCTCAACGCTCCCACCAAGCTGATGAAGGAGATCGGCTACGGCAAAGGCTATGCCTACGACCATGAGGCAAGCGACGCCTTTTCGGGCGCCGATTATTGGCCCGAGGACATGGAGCCGCAGGAATTCTACCGGCCGTCCGACCGCGGTTTTGAAGCGCGGGTGCGGGAGCGGCTGGAATTTTGGGAAGAGCGGCGCAATGCGCTACAGTCGAAACAGTCGAACACGGGGGAGTAAAAGCCGATGTACGAAATGGGTCGAGCCGACGGCTATTGGCAGGGGCAGTTGATGCACTGGGGCCCGAAGGTCCTGATCGCTCTCCTGATCCTGCTCGCGACGTGGATTGCTGCCCGCGCAGTCAAATGGGCGATGAAGAAGCTGGTCGACAAGATACCGGCGCTGCGCACGCACACGACCGGTCGGCCCGAAGAAACGGTCGGCAGCCAGCTCGGGACGATCGCCAAGCTGATCGTCTGGCTGGTCGGGATCATGGCGGCGCTTCACTATCTCGGAATCGGCCAGATCCTCGACCCGATCAATCGGCTGACCGTGGAGATCTTCGAATTCCTGCCGCGGCTGATCGGCGCCGGGATCATCTTCTTCCTCGGAATGATCGTCGCTCGAATCCTTCAGCGGCTGGTCGAAACCGCACTGACGGCGGCCAATGTCGACGGGCTGCTCGCCCGCATCGGCGTCGGCGAGACTTCCGGGACAATGCGCACCGACCCGGACGCGGTGCCGCCGGGCGCCAGTCCGGGGGCAACTCGGGCGACGCTCGCCCGGGCAGCCGGAATCCTGGTCTTCGCGCTGATCATCATCCCGGTCGCGATCGCCTCGCTCCAGGTGCTCGGAATCGACGCGATTTCAGTGCCGGCGACCAATATGCTCAACGACATCCTGGCGGCCATCCCGCGAATCCTGACCGCCGCCCTGTGGCTCGGGATCGCCTATATCGCGGCCCGGTTCATCAAGACGATCATCGAGGGCGTCCTCCCGCCGACCGGCTTCGACCGGGCGGTTCATTCGACCGGCGTTCTCCCCGAATCGCGCAACCCGTCGCGGATCGTCGCCAACATCGCCTTCATCGCGGTGATGCTCGGCGCCGCCATCGAGGCGGCCAAGCAGCTCGGCGGAGGAACGGTCGCAATCTTCCTCGCGCAGGTCACCGAGCTTGGCGGGAAGGTCATCTTCGGAACGCTGATCATCGTCACCGGCATTTTCCTTGCGAGGATAATCGCCGGGCTGGTGGGAAGCTCGACCGCCGAGGACAGCTACGCGAAAACCATCGTCCGCTATGCGATTATCGCGCTGTTCACCGCGATCGGCCTCACCTTCATGGGGCTGGCCGACCAGATCGTGGTCCTCGCCTTCGGCCTGATCCTCGGCTCGGCCGCTGTCGCGGTGGCGCTTGCCTTCGGCCTTGGCGGCCGCGATGCGGCGGCGCGCCTGCTCCATCGCTATTTCGATGAAGGCGGCGCTCCCGGCGCTCCCGAACCGCGAATCGAGCGCGACGCTCCACCAGAGCGCGACCGGGAGGAGCGCCAGCCGCCGCTGGTGTGAGGAAGTTCTCCAACTTCGCCTGCGTTGACTGGTCGGGCGAGGCGGTCGCTAAACCGAAGGGTTTGGCGGTGGCCCACGTCGAGACCGGTTCCTCTGCCCCCGTATTACTACGTCCACAGGGAGGATGGTCGCGCGAGGGTGTTCTGGAATGGCTGAAGCGTCTGGCATCCTCAAAAACAGATATCGTCGTAGGATTGGACCTGTCGCCCGCCCTGCCATTCGTCGACTGCGGCTCTTATTTTCCTGGCTGGCATGAGTCCCCCACAAGCGCGTCAGAGCTATGGGATCTCGTCGAAAATCTATCGGAAAATAACCCGCATCTGTCCACTCGCGGGTTTCTCTCCGATGCCACCATCCGCCGGCACTTTCGACAGTTTCGCGACTGCGGCGATCTATTCCCCGGCGGAGCAGGACGATTGCGCGTTTGCGAGGCTGGTCAGAAGAGAATGGGGCTATCGCCAACCAGCTGTTTCAATCTCGTCGGCGCGTCCCAAGTCGGAAAATCGAGCCTTACAGGAATGCGAGTTCTAAGACGGCTGCGAAACGAAATTCCAATTTGGCCATTTGATCCTGTCCCGGAGCGCGGGCCGTTAATCGTCGAAATTTATACCACGATAGCCGCAATGGCCGCTGGACGATCGAAGAGCAGAGCCAAGATTCGCGATGCAGCAGCGCTCGATCACGCGTTGGTGGCTTTGCAGTCTCAGGCACACCGTGGGTTGCCAGGCTACGACGACCATTCAACCGATGCGATCGTTACGGCCGCTTGGTTGCGGGTTTCGACTAGTGACGAACGATTATGGAGTCCGCCGGACCTCACTCCGCAAATTGCGAAAACGGAAGGCTGGACGTTCGGTGTTGTATAACCCACATGCGCAGGGGCAGCCGGATTAGCTCAGTTGGTAGAGCAGCGGTTTTGTAAACCGAAGGTCGCGGGTTCGACTCCTGCATCCGGCACCGTCCACAGCCTCGGCTGACTGCAAGTCCGGTTCAGATGCGCCTTGAAGCTCATGGGCAGGGCAATTTTCGAACGATGGAGCAATGGTGACAGAAGGTTCAGGCACGGGGATGACGGCGCGCGACGACGAGGCCGCGCTCGATTCGAGCGGCGCTGCTCCGGAGGAGAATTTTTCCGAGCTGCAACGGCGCACGTTTGCGATCATTTCCCACCCGGACGCCGGCAAGACCACGCTTACCGAAAAGCTGCTCTACAGCGCGGGCGCCATTCGCGAGGCCGGGGAAGTCCGGGCGCGCGGCGACCGTCGAAGGGCCCGGTCCGACTGGATGGCGATCGAG
>DATKAY010000138.1:0-14109 GCA_035514495.1 Sphingomicrobium sp.
TGGAATTCCTCGGCGACCATGGTCGTGAAAGGATAAACGGTCGAGGAGCCGACGACCTTGACCGCTGCCCCTTCTCCGCCCCCGCTGGTATTGCTTCCGCACGCCGCCAGCAATGCCGCGGCGGGAAGCAGGAATAGTGACTTCTTCATGAAATCTCCCTTGTCGGGGACCGTCCCCGCACTGCCGCCATAGCCGCCGTTCCTGACGCCCATATTGCGGGGGTTTTACACTTTTATGACAGCCGCCTTGGTCAACGGGCCGGAAGTCGTACGACAATGGTCGTTCCCTTGCCGAGATTGCTGTCGATCGAGAGGGTGCCCCGGTGCCGCTCGACAATATGCTTGACGATCGCCAGCCCGAGCCCGGTTCCGCCGGTCTGGCGGCTTCGAGCCGCATCGACCCGGTAGAAACGGCGGGTGACGAACGGCAGGTGCTCGCGCGGAATGCCGGGGCCGTTGTCGCTGACTTCGAGGCGGATGAAATCGGCGTCGGCCGACACCGAAATACGGACTTTGCACCTCTTTTCGGTGCAGCCGTAGCGGATTGCATTGCTCAGCAAATTGTCGATCATCTGGGAAAGCTGCGGGATATCGCCGGCAACGAGGGGCAGGTCATCCTGGATATCCAGGTGAACGTCACAGCCCTGCTCCTTCGCGCTTCGGCGGACCAGCTCGACGGAGCTCTTGAGAATGGAGGTGATCGACACCCGGTCGGTCGGCGCGACGAACCGGTCGGCCTCGATCCGCGACAGGCTCATCAAATCCTCGATGATCCGGAGCATCCTCCGGGCCTCGCTCCGGATCGTGGTTGCGAATTTGTGGGTAAGCTCGGGATCGAGATCCGGATCGTCGAGGCTTTCTGCATAGCCCAGGATCGCGGTGAGCGGAGTTCGAAGCTCGTGGCTCGCATTGGCCACGAAATCGACCCGGATCTTCTCCGCAGCATAAGAGTCCGACCGGTCGATCAGCCGAACCAGCCGGGCGCCGTCCCAGATTTTCCGGACCGACAGCCGCCACGGGCGGCCGAGCGCCCCGATGCCCGCGACCTCGATTTCCCCCTCCTTGCCCTCGAGAATGAACTCGACCGCCTCCGGGTGGCGAACCGCGAGCCTGACATCGCCGCCTTCGATGCCCTGGCCGAGCAACGACCTGGCGGGCTCGTTGGCGAGCTGGACCTGCTTCCTCTCGAGGATAAGCGCTGGGTCGTCGAGCGTGTTCAGCAGCGCCCGGATGCTTTCGTCGTTCATGGCCATCCTGACAGACTAGCGGAAGTGACCCGGCGCCTTCCAGTTCCATGAGGCGATTCGCCGGTGCGAGCTGGAAAACGGCGAGAAAAAAGCTTCCCCGCCCGTGAAGGCGAGGGAGCAGCCATTTCGTCGGAGAGTGGACAGGCTAGAAATCGACCTGCGAACGAAGCCCAACAACATCGACGCTGTAATCGCGGTCGCCGGCGGCCGCGATTGCCGCATCGTCGTACACCAAATGGGCGTAATTCAGCCCGAACATGATGTAATCGATGGGTTTCCAGTTGAGCGACAGCTGATAAGAGTTCTGCCTTCCGCCGACGATCCCGCGGTCGACCAGGTCGAGATGGTCGTAGCGAGCATTCGCCCAGACCGCTCCGTAGCCGCCCTTGCCGACCGGATTTTTCACCTTCACCCTGTCGAACTTACCGGCCTTGTAGCCGCGCGATTCTCCGGTGAAGAAGTAACCGACGTCGAGATAGGCGCCGAAGAAGGTCGGATCGGACATGCCGGTCCGCGAGACGCGCTGCCAAAAGGCTTCGCTGGCGACGTACAAGGGTCCGAAAATGCCCGCGGCTTCCAGCCCGTAGCCGGTTTCCCCCGTCGCTGCGACGATGCTTCCGGTGTTGATGAAGCGAACGTCGGTGGTGTGGATTGCCGGCCGCTGCCGATAGCGGACGCTGGTTGCGGCATCCTTGAGCTCGCGGCGATGGGCCGACCCGCCGAAGTGCAGCTGATTGCCGCCGACCTTGGGCATGTACACAAGCCGCGAGTCGAAGCTGTAACTGTTGTTGCGGTCGCCGATGCTGTTGAGGTCGTTGATATTGTCGGTGAAGACGCCGGCCTGGGCGAGAAAGTCCTTCTTCTGCCACTGCGCCGAGACCCCGACGCGCCGCTCGAAACCAAAGGCGTCCGTGAAGGCTGCTCGTTCGATGAAGGACGTGTTGAGCGAGCTGGTCAGCTCTTCGAGCGACTGGAAGCTCTTGTGCTGGCCGACGATGAACTGCCAAGGTCCCTGCGAATAGGAAAGGAAGGCGTCGGCGAACGCGACATTACCGGCGGCTAAATCGAGTTCGAATTTGTAACCGAAATTCCCCGGCAACTTGCCTTCCGCGCCGAGACGGGCGCGGCGAATTTCGTTCGAGAAGCCAAGGCCCCGGTTAGTATAACCGTCGGGCCGGGAGACGTAGCCGGCGTCGAACTGGAGACGGCCGCGCGGCTTGAAGCTCCAGCCATCGCCTTCGATGACCGGAGCGCCCTTCCAGCTGATCTTCGGCCCGGCGGCAGCCGGGGCCTTGGCCGTTGCGGCCTCGGCCGACTGGGCAGCCTGGGCAGCTTCAAGCTCGGTCACCTTCGATTCGAGGCCTTCGATCTTGGCGCGCAGCAACGCGATTTCATCGGTGGCGGGAGCAGTCTGGGCGATCGCCGGAGTCGCAAAGGCCGCGGAGGCGAGCAGGATCGGCAGGAGAGTTCTCATCTATGAGTCAGCCTTCTTCAGAGTGTTTCGAGAGGCTGTCTAGAAGCTGACTGCTACGCGCCCGTGACGCAGTTGTTACAATTTCATGACGGGGGGCGGTGCGCCGAAACTCGAGCGGTTCGGAGGCGCTTTGGGGCGGCTGACGAGCCGCAAATGAGTAGGGCCGGATACCTGGCTTTCGCCAGGGTACCCGGCCCGAACCTTGATAGACGATGGCGCGCCTAGGCGCGGTAGAAAATGTGAGTCCCGATCTTGTCGGCGCGGCTGAGGCGGCGGCCCCAGGACGGCGACACGTAGGTCGCGTGGTACCACAGAACGTCTTCGGTGACGCTCGGATAGGCGCCGGCGATGGCGAGACGCGTGACACCGACCGCCTTGCGCCACGAAGCCGAGCTCTCGTCGACCGACGGGTACCGACCGGTGCGCGGGTTGACGAAGGAGAACTGCCACGGCTGCTTGACGGTATCGCACCAGCTTGGCGGGTATTTGCCCGATGCGGCGCGATTCAAGATGACTCGCGCGACCGCGATCTGGCCTTCGAGCGATTCGCCGCGCGCTTCGTGATAGACGGCAACGGCGATGCAATTGGCTTCCTCGGTGAGCTGCGCCCCGGTTCCGAAGCGGTCGGCAAGCGCGTAAAGCGGCCAGCCGGCGGTGCGCAGCCAGGCGGCTTCGCGAGCGACACGCGCGGCATCAATCTGAGTGGGGTCCAGCTGGGCCCCGAAAACCGAGCCGACCGCGTTGGAGAACATGGTGGTCGTGGCGGTCACCGTGCGCTGAACTTCCGAAATCTTCGGAGCGGCCGATGTTTCGGCCTGGGCGGAGGCAGCGCCTGCGCCAAAAGTCAGCATGAACGATCCCATTGCCGCGGCGAGGCCGCGGCTCAGAAGCTTAGTCAAATTGTCTCTCTTGCCTTTGCGGCCGACCGTTTACACAGGACACCAGTGGGTGTCTCTCACATCAGCTTGTGTAAAAGGTTCTCCGTCTTGCCCCGGGGCCTGGCGTCTCTTGCGCTCTCAGCCCGCTCGCTCTCGTTTAACCGATGGGGGCCAAATACTGTATAATCCGGGCATTCCAACCCCGCCTTCGGTGAGTTGAGGGCTGGACGGGATGAGTGGGGGAACATTTTGAAATTACAGAAGAAATATAGATGGGCTTTGGCTTTGCGGCCGGTTTGCCTAAGGCGCCAGCAAAGGAGAATCCAATGGCGCACTGGCTGATGAAATCCGAGCCCGGCACCTACAGCTGGGCGGATCTGCTGCGGGAGGGGTCGACCGAATGGGACGGAGTCCGCAACAATGCCGCACGGCTGCACCTCAAGGCGATGAAGCGCGGCGACGAAGCGTTTTTCTATCACAGCGGTGATGAACGCGCGGTTATCGGGATCATGCGGGTGAACCGGGAGGCGGCGCCCGATCCGAAGGATTCCGACTGGGTATCGGTCGAGGTCGAGCCGGTTAGGACGCTCGAACGGCCGGTGACTCTCAAGGAGATAAAAGGGCGGGAGCGCCTTCAGAAGATGGAGCTGGTCCGCCAATCGCGCCTGTCGGTTTCGCCGGTGCGGGACGAGGAGTGGGATGCAATCGTGATGATGGGGAAGTCACCGACGGATTGAGCCGGCGAATCGACCGAGGCCTAGAGCAGTCCTATCTGCCGGAAGCTCGTGCAATCCTTGCCCGCGAAGACCAGGTGATCAACGATCGTGCAGTCGAGCGCCTCGGCGGCGCAGGCGAGCCGGCGGGTGGCGCGCTTGTCGCCGTCGCTCGGCATTGGATTGCCGCTCGGGTGGTTGTGGGCAAGAACGATGCCGGCGCTGCCGTGCAGCGCGGCATCGGAGATAATCGAGCGAAGCGGAAAGTCGGTCCCGCTTTCATCCCCGGCATGGCGAGTAACGTGAACGCAGTTCGCCGCTTCGTCGAGGTGAGCGACCCACAGGCTTTCGCGGGTCGGGTCCCCGTCGCCGATGCAGCCGGCGAAGAAGCGGCGGGCCGCGGCCAAACCGTCGAGCTTGAGTGGAAGTTCGGCACGCTGATAACGCATTCGAATGCTGTACCTGAGGGTGGGTCCGCAAACGACCTGAACCGAATCGGTTTAGGAGGGGCATTCATCCGGAATGGAGCAATAGGCCTTCCCAGACTAGCGAACCGATATGGATAAAAATACTTGACATCGTAACGCTTGTTCGGTACAAACAACGCACAGTGAGAAAAACCGATTCGGGCCGGCCTCCCCCAGGGGAAGCGCGGCCCGACTTGATTCTGGAGTGGGGTGAGTGGCGAAAGCGGCCGGAGGCGGTAAGACAGGCGAACTGACCGTTTCGGGCGGCGCCAGGCCCAGGGCCCGCAAGCCGCGGGCAAGCGACTGGACGAAGGCCAAGGAAAAGAACTTTCTGACTGCGCTTGCCGAGACGTGCAACGTCACGCTCGCAGCGCAATCGGCGGGGATGTCGGTGTCGGGCGCCTATGCGCGGCGAAGGAAGGTCGCCGCGTTTCGCGCCGGCTGGGCGGAGGCGGTCGCAACGGCATATCAGCGGCTGGAGCTCGTGCTCCTCGACCGGGCGCTCAACGGCACCGAAAAGGTGGTGAGGCGCCGCGACGGCTCCGAGGAGCGGATGCGCGATTATTCGAACCAGACGGCGCTGGCGCTGCTGAGGATGCACCGCGACGGCGCGACGGAGGCCATCGAGGAGCCCGCCGAGGCGGAGGTCGAGGACATCCGCGAGCGGCTGGTGGAGAAACTCGAACGGTTGCGGCAGCGGTTCGAGGAGGAAGGGAAAAGCGATTGATGGGTTTCGAGCTGACGCTTCGCCAGATGAGAATCCTGGCAGAGGCGCCGCTCGACGAGAAGATCGCCGTCATAGACAAGTTGACGCCGCGCGACGCGCTCAGCTTCGACGCGGATTTCGAAAGCTGGGCGCATGCAGCGCAACTGCCCCCGAAGCTGGAGGGCTGGCGGACCTGGCTGATGCTGGCCGGGCGCGGCTTCGGCAAGACCCGGGCAGGAGCCGAGTGGATCGATAAGCTGGCGCGCTGCCGGCCGGGCGTCCGGATCGCGCTGGTCGGAGCGACCATCGACGAGGCGCGGCGGGTGATGGTCGAGGGAGTCAGCGGAATAATCGCCGTCGCCAGGAGGAAGGGGCTGAAGGTGTCGTGGGAGCCGAGCCTTGGGCGGATCAAATGGCCGAACGGGAGCCAGGCGCAGCTGTTTTCGGGCGACAGTCCCGACGGGCTGAGGGGCCCCGAGCATGATTTCGCCTGGTGCGACGAGCTTGCCAAATGGCGCGAGCCGCAGGCCGCCTGGGACAATCTTCAGCTCGGGCTGAGGCGCGGGCGCCGCCCGCGAGCCCTGGTGACGACGACTCCAAGGACGATCGCCCTGCTCAAGCGCATTCGCAACGAGAAATGGACGGTGACGACAACCGGGCGGACAAAGGAGAACATCAACCTGAGCTCCAGGTTCGTCGATGTGATGCTTGCGACTTACGGCGGCACCCGGATCGGCCGGCAGGAGCTCGACGGCGAGCTGATCGAGGAGATCGAGGGGGCGCTTTGGCCAAGGGCGCTGATCGAGAAGCAAAGGACCCGAATGCCGCCCCAGTTCGACCGCATCGTGGTTGGTGTCGATCCGCCGGCGGGAGTCGGCGAGGGATGCGACGCCTGCGGGATCGTGGTGTGCGGGAGGCGCGGTGACGACCTGTGCGTGATTGCCGACGAGAGCGTCCGGGGGCTGAGCCCGGAAGGCTGGGCAAGCAGGGTCGCGACCGCGGCGGCGCGGTGGGGCGCCTCGGTGGTCGTGGCGGAAGCGAACAATGGCGGGGCGATGGTCAGGAGCGTGCTCAGGGCCGCCGAATGCGCGGTCAAGGTGAAGCTGGTCCATGCGTCGAAGGGCAAGGTCGCTCGGGCGGAGCCGGTCGCGCTTCGCTTCGAGACTGGAAAGGCGTTCCTTTGCGGGAGCTTTTCCAGGCTGGAAGATGAAATGGCGGGGCTGGTTACCGGCGGTGATTACCACGGGCCGGGGCGGTCGCCCGACCGCGCCGACGCGATGGTGTGGGCGATGACCGAGCTCGGCGAGACGATGTCGGGATTGCCGCGGGTGCGGCGGCTTTAGTTCAAAGGAATTTTCATGGCATGGTGGTTTGGCCGCAAGGCCGCGCCCGAGCCTGCGCGGCCGCTTGTGCCCGCATGGCTGAGCGCCGGCGGCGGCGAGGGATTCGTGCGCGGCTACGAAGCGCAGTTCGACGAGGTCTATCGAGCCAACCCGGTGGGCCAGCGGGCGGTGCGGCTGGTCTGCGGCCTTTTGGGCTCGCTGACGATCTATTCGGCGGAGGGCGACGAATCGGCGGCCAGGCTGGTCGCGGCCGGAGGGCTGATGGAGAGCCTGGGCGCATCGCTCCTGCTTCACGGCAACGGCTATGTGCAGCTGATCACCGACGCCGACGAGAAGCCGGCCGAGCTGGCCCTGCTTCGGCCCGAGCGGGTCAGCGTCGAGACCGACTCGCAGGGCTGGCCGGTCGCCTATCTTTATCGTGCCGCCGGAAAGACGTCGCGGTTGGCACGGACGGACGGGCTGGGCCGGGCCCTGGTTGCGCATATCCGCTCGCTCCACCCGCGTGACGACCATTACGGAATGGGATGCCTGGAGTCGGCGACTGCCGCGGCGAGCGTCCACAACCGGGCGAGCCGGTGGAACAAGGGGCTGCTCGACAATGCGGCCCGGCCGAGCGGGGCGCTGACCTATGAGCCGGCGGACGGAAGCCTGCTCTCGACCGATCAGTTCACCCGGCTCAAGAGAGAGCTGGAGAGCGAATTCTCCGGAAGCATGAACGCCGGGCGCCCGCTTCTGCTCGAAGGGGGGCTCAAATGGCAGGCGCTGAGCCTGACCCCCGCCGACATGGATTTCGTTGCCCTCAAGGAAGGAGCGGCGCGCGACATCGCGCTGGCGTTTGGAGTGCCGCCGGTCCTGGTCGGGCTTCCGGGCGATGCGACCTACGCCAATGCGCGCGAAGCCGGGCGGGCGCTCTATCGCCAGACGATCCTTCCAATGGCGGGCCGGATGCTCGACGCCTTGTCGGCGCTGATCGGCGCCTGGGCCGGGCCGGTTAGGCTGGCGGTGGACACCGACCAGATCAGCGAGCTTGCCGAGGACCGGGCGAAATTATGGGAGCAGGTCGGGGCGGCGGATTTCCTGAGCGAGCGGGAGAAGCGCGAGCTTCTCGGCTTCGCGGCGGAGCGGGCCGAGTGAGCGGGGCCAGCAGTGATTCACTTCTTGCGACTCTTGTCGCCCAGGCGGACGGAAGAGCGCTCGATTTCAACTCGGTGCGGGCGATGGTCGAGGAATCGAGCCAGGCCGGAGCGCAGCGGGCGCTCGGCGCGCTCGGGCTCGACGACGAACGGGCGCGGCGCGACATGGATGAGCTGAGGGAATTGCTGCGCGCCTGGCGCGACGCGAAGAGGACGGCCTCGCGAGCGGTCGTCACCTGGCTGGTGAGGATCGCGCTTGCGGCCCTGCTGGTCGGGCTGGCGGTGCGGTTCCGGCTGACGGATCTGATCAGCGGATGAGCGCCCTTCGATTCGCAGGCTATGCGGCAATTTTCGATCGGCCGGACAGCGGCGGTGACGTGATCCGAGCCGGGGCGTTCGCCGAGGCGCTGAAGCGCTTGGGCGAGGTTCCGCTGCTTGTGCAGCACAAGGGCCGGCCGGTGGGCCGGGTCGAGCATCTGTCGGAGGACAAGCGCGGGCTTCGGGTGATCGCTCGGGTGGAAGATTCGCAGGCGGGAGACTTGATTCGGCGCGGAATGCGCGGGCTGAGCTTCGGCTATCGGGTGCGCGAGGCGGGGGAGTCGGGGGGTTTGCGCGAGCTGCGCTCGCTCGACCTGGTCGAGGTGAGCCTGGTCGCCCGGCCGATGCAAAGCCAAGCGCGGGTGCACGCGATGGTGACCTAGCAAAAGTCCCGTTCATTCAAGGATGACGAGAAGACGGTGAGGGGTCGCGTGGAAGCGCGGCCCTTTTTGTTTGCGCAATTCACACAGGAGAAGACGGATATGGTTGAAGTAAAAGCGGATGCGCTCGAGCAGTCATTCGAGCAGTTCGAACCGGAAGGCGACGGGGTCGCGGAGCTCAAGGCCGAGCTCGATCTGCTCAAGTCGCGAATCGCATCCGGCACGATCGCGCCGCAGCGGCCGGCGCTCGACGGCGTTAAATCAACCGACGCAAATATGTTTGTCACACAATATTTGCGTAAGGGAATTGAAGCCGGACTGGAGATGAAGGCAATCGGAAATTCGACCGATGCTGCCGGCGGTTACGCGGTTCCCAGGGAGATCGACGAGCAGATCGATTCGACGTTGAAGGCGATCTCGCCGATCCGGTCGATCGCCAATGTCGTCAAGGTCGGGAGCGCCGGCTACCGAAAGCTCATCGCAAGCAACGGAACCCCGTCGGGATGGGCCGGATTCGAGGCCGCCCGCCCGGAAACGGGAACGCCCGTTTTCACCGAGGTCATCCCCGCATCGGGCGAACTCTACGCCAATCCGGCGGCGAGCCAGCAGATGCTCGACGACGCGATGTTCGACGTCGAGGCGTGGCTTGCGCAGGAAATCGGACAGGAGTTCGCGCGTGCCGAGGGTGCAGCCTTCGTAAGCGGATCCGGAGTCAACCAGCCGCTCGGATTTTTGAGCTCGCCGACTTCGACGGCTGTCGACAGCGTCCGCCCGATGGGAACGCTTCAGACGATCGGCACCGGGGCTCTCGGCGCCTTCCCGGCGGTCGAGCCGGAGGACGTGCTGATCGACCTTGTCCAGTCGCTTCGGTCCCCATACCGCCAGGGCGCAGTGTTCGTGATGAACTCGTCGACTGCCGCGGCAATCCGCAAGTTCAAAACCGCGGACGGTGCCTTCCTGTTCCAGCCGAGCCTTTCCGCCGGCCAGCCGGCGACTCTGCTCGGCTATCCGCTGATCGAGGCCGAGGACATGGCCGATATCGCGCCGGACAGCCTGTCGATCGCGTTTGGCAACTTCAAGGTCGGCTATGTGATCGCGGAGCGCAATGCGACGACGATCCTTCGCGATCCGTACACCAGCAAGCCCTACGTCCATTTCTACGCGACCAAGCGCGTAGGCGGCCAGGTCGTCAACTCGGAAGCCATCAAGCTCCTGAAGTTCGCATAGTCGTTCGGCTGTCTCCCCTGGCAGCCTCTGCGCGACCTTAGCCGCGGGGGCCGCGCCGAAAGCGCGGCCCCCAACTTCCTTTTTCCTAGACAAAGACAGGAGCCGCAATGGCGGACTCTTTCCAGCCGAAGTTCATCGATCTCGTTCGAAATTTCACCGACACGCACGGTACGGGCGATTTGGTCCTCGGCGATTCTGTGCCGGGGTTCGTCAGCTTCACGTCAGCGCTGCAGCCCGGCGATCGCTTCTATTATTCGATGGTCGGTCTCGTGAAAACGAACGAGAGCGAGGTCGGCCGAGGCACGCTTCAGGCCGATGGAAGAATAGCGCGCGAGCCGATCAACGGCGAGTTCACGAACTTCTCGACCGGCAAGAAAGCTGTCTCGCTGGTTGCCGCAGCGGAATGGTTTGACGCGATTAATTCCTTGCGGGACGCCCCGGCAGGAGCCAGCAGCAGGGCAGAGCTGGCTAGCCTAGCCGTCGGTGGTGCGGCGATACTTAGCGAATCCGGTCGCGAGGGCACGTTTATTTTTGACGCCTCTAACCTGTCCGCGGAAGTCACCGCCGACACGCTGCAAGGCATCTATGTCGCGCCCGACAGCGACAGCACCGGAGCATCAGGCGCGTGGGTTCGCCACCCTGGGATCGACACCTGGATCAACGCCCAGTGGTTTGGCGCTGACGAGGCCGGGACAGCAGAAGCCACTTCAGCCAGCATCATCGCCGCGGTCGCAGCCGCCCCGGCTGGGGGCACCGTCAAGCTCCCTCGCGGCAACCTCAAGCTCAAGAACGGCGCGCTCGCGGGGCTGATCCTCGCTACGGCGGGCCTGTCGCTGGTGGGCGAAGGCCGAGAAGCCACCAAGCTCGTTTATACTTCTACTGTCGCGGCCATTCCGGCCATCAAGGCGACAGCCGACAATGTGAGGGTGGCCGATCTCACTATCGACGCCACTGCCTGCTCTACCGATGCCGGGACCGGGACGGCGGCCAACTGCGCTGGCCTCAAGTTTGAGGACGTCGACCATTGCTCGGCGGAAAAGGTTACGGTCCTCGGCGGCCATCATGGCATCGCCTTCCATAACACCAACAATGTCGCCGGCGATTACACCACCAATAAGCATAATCGAGCCGAAGGGTGCCTGACCAAGAACACCGCTTCGTCGGGCATTCATTCTGCTCGGTCGTTCGGGCTGCAGCTGCTGAACAATGTCGCGCTCCATGCCGGGACTGACGGCATCAAATGTTCGGAAGGCACGTTCGGCGCCAATATCACCGGCAATTTCTGCGCGTACAACGACCGTGACGGCATCGACACTTATGACGGCTTTGTCGCCAGCAATCTCGCCGACAATATCGCCATGTATAATGGCCTTCAGGGCTTTGAGGTTAAAGGTACGTTCGGCGGCACCTACACCGCAGGTGATTATGTCAACCGCGACAGCACGATTAGCGGCAATCTTGCTTATGGCAACGGAACGACAGGTAACTGTCCCGGTTTTTCGTGGCACGGCCTTCGTAATTGCGCCCTCAACAACAACATTTCGATCGCCAACACTGGTGACGGCTTCCAACTGAACGACATACAGGGATGCACCGGCGACGGAAACCTGGCCTCGAAAAATCAGCAGCACGGTCTGAACTGCGTCGCATCAGTCTCTCGAACCAGTCTCGGCACGTTCACCGCGGTCGATAACTCCTGGGTGGATGGCACCATCCAGAACGGCACCTACCACGGCATCCGCATCGCCTCTGGCTGCTCGATCCAGGTCACAGGCGGCTCATCGCTAAATGGAACGATAGCGGGGCAAAAAGGTGGTCAAGGCTACGGAGTTTATTTCGATACTGGCGCAACAGGTAGTGTGTTCGATCCATTCTATACTATCGGTAATGTTACAGGAGGATTTGGTGGTGCGGCCGGTTTTGCTGCCAACAACAAGCTCTTCAATGTCACCAATAACGGAACATTCCGAGGGCTGTCCCTTACGGTAGATGCACTGGACGAGATTGGTGGCGATTTAAATATCAATTTGGTCCGCGCCGGGAACCCCGAATACAAAGGCAGCAGAACCGCAGGCGCAGGCTTTTCGCTGCTTGCTCAATCCGCACTGGCAGCCCTGCGAACGACTACCAATCATCCATTGCATCTTGGAACGAATAACGCTGGTCGAGTCGAAGTTGCCGCCGCTGGCCACTTCCAGCCTCTTTCTAACAATGTTCTCAACAACGGCGGCGCGAGTAACCGATGGGCCAACCTCTATGCAGTGAACCTGCGCCCCGGTGACGGTACTCCAATCTGGACCAGCGGCGCCGGGACGCCCGAGGGTGTTGTAACCGCAGTTGTCGGCTCACTGTTCACGCGCACGGACGGCGGGGCCGGGACGACACTTTATGTCAAGGAGAGCGGCACCGGCAACACTGGCTGGGCAGCCAAATGATGCCCGGCTCTCTCGGAATCGGCATAGCGGGGGTGTGGCGTGGTTGAGCTATTCGCCAGCGGTGTTTTCGGGAGCCTGGTCACACTCATCGTGGTTTGGTTCGCATTGCCCAAGCTCAAGGCCGAGGCGCGCAAGCTCGGCGCTGAAACCGACGACCTGATCGTCAGCCGGCTACTGGCCGAAATCGACTGGCTTGAGACCTTGAGGAATGTCGACGAAATCAATCGGAGGACAGCGAAGGAACGGGAAATGAGCGTCAAATATCTCACCATCCATAGCGCCGCCACTCCGGAACGCTACGCAACAGGCCAAGGCAGATTTCTTGCAGGGGACCGTAGAAGGGGCTTCGCTGCTCGTCGGCACCAGGCGCAGCAATGCGTCGCTTCTCAACATACAAGGTACCGGGTCGAATTCGGGAACCTTCGTAACGAGGACCATCATGATCTGCGTGAGCCTTCGCAACAACCGCAACAACCGCGTCACCACGATGAGCACATACAACGACTCGGACAACGTCAGCGTGAAGCCGCTTTCGTCACTCGCTCCAGCGCGCTCAAGCTGTTTCCCGGCATCACCCGATGAGTGTTGCTGCTTTCTCAATCGCCGAGGCTGCTGTTGCCGAGTTGGCAGGCGCTTTGCGCGGAACCAAGACGCCGCCGGTCCGCCTGATCCGTCCGAAGCGCGACGAATCTGCAACACCCGAGGCGCGCTGACGCGCGCAAGCTGCCGGAAGCGAGGCATTAAATGGCATTGTTGTTGAAAGACCCGGAAGCGACGCTCGATTACGCCGTCGACTGGGGCGCGGAATATCTGAATGGCGAGTTCCTCCTCGAAAGCTTGTGGGAGGTGGTTCCCATCGAGGCCGGCGGACTGACAATCATCGCCAGCAGTTTCGATGGGGACCTGGCGACGGTAACGGCTTCAGGAGGCGTGACCGGTCATCTGTACCAACTCACGAACCTTGTCGTGCTCGCCTCCGGGTTGAGCGACCGGCGGTCGATCGTCCTTCGGGTGGAGAAACGATGATGAACATTGGCGGCGCTGCAGCCGGGCCGATTGCGACCCTGAGCGAGGCGCAGGCATTCGCCCGAGTTGAAACCGGCGAAGAGGAGGCCGTACTTGCGGGTCTCATCCGAACCGCAAGCGCGCTGTGCGAAGCTTTCCTGGGCCAGGTAGTCATCGAAAGACTTTTCAGCGAAGTCGTCCCGGCGAGCTCCCAGTGGCAGCGGCTCCAGGTTTTGCCGGTACGGTCGATCGCGGAGGTGACCAGCAGCGGCATTCCGGTCCCGCTTGCGGCATATGCCACCGATATAGATTCGAGCGGTCACGGATGGGTCCGGATAACGGACCCCGCGATTGCCGGAATCTTGGAGGTGAGAGGCACCGCCGGGATAGCCGCCTCCCAAAACGCTGTTCCGGAGCCGATACGGCAGGGAGTTCTTCGCCTGGTCGCGCATTTGTTCGGATCGCGCGATGGGGACCGCGGCGAAATTCCGGCAGCGGTCACGGCGCTGTGGCGCCCATACCGGCGGATGCGCTTGAGATGACGGAGTTCGCGGGAGCGCTCCGCCAGCGCGTCAACATCGAACGGCCGGTTGCATTGCGAACATCGACGGGATTGCAGGAGGCCGGCTGGGAGCCGGTCGCGCGCTGCTTCGCGGCAATCCAGGTGGAGGGCGTCGGGCCGGAGAGCGAGGCAATGGCGCTGAGCGCCATGCCGAGGCTTCGGGTGACGATCCGCCGGAGACCCGGAATCGCGATCGACCAGCGAATCCGGTGGGGCAGCCGG
>DATKAY010000139.1:0-6215 GCA_035514495.1 Sphingomicrobium sp.
ACCTTTTTGAAGGCCGAGGTCTGGGCCTGGAGGCGCGAGCGCTCGGCGCAGGAAGCGCGGCTGAAGTCGCTCTATCCCTTCAGCACCAGACAAGTCGAAACGGAGCTGAAGAGCTGGGAGGCTGCCAATCCCAGTCCCAAAGCCCAGGTGGCGGATGTCGCCGACCATATCGAGCATGTCGTCCGGATCGCCGGCCACGACCATGTCGGGATCGGCGGCGACCTCGACGGGATCACGACCACGGTGGTCGGGCTCGGCGGCGTGGACGGCTATCCCAATTTGTTCGCCGAGCTGATCCGTCGCGGCTGGAGCGACGACAATCTTGCCAGGCTCGCCGGGGGCAATCTCCTCCGGGCGCTCCGGCAGGCGGAGAAGGTTTCCGAAGCGATGAGCGGCGAGCCCGGTTCGATGGCCAGCCTCGAGCCGGCACAATGACCGAGCCGCCGCTCAAGGCCGCGGTGATTCCGGTGACTCCGCTCCAGCAGAACTGCACCTTGCTGTGGTGCACCAAAACGATGCGCGCCGCCTTCGTCGATCCGGGCGGCGATTTGCCGCGCCTGAGGGCAGCCGCCGGGCAGGCCGGAGTGACGGTCGAGAAGATCCTCCTGACCCACGGCCACATCGATCATGCCGGGCAAGCGGGAGTCTTTGCCGGGGAGCTTGGCGTTCCGATCGAGGGACCCCACGAAGCGGACCGATTCTGGATTTCGCGGCTGGAGGAGGACGGCAGCCGATGGGGGTTGGCCGGCCGGCCGTTCGAGCCCGACCGCTGGCTGGACGACAAGGAGACGGTGACGGTGGGCGAGCTGGTGCTTGGCGTTCGCCACTGCCCCGGCCACACGCCCGGCCATATCGTCTTCCACCATCCCGAATCGAAGCTTGCGATGGTCGGCGACGTCCTGTTCAAAGGCTCGATCGGGCGCTGGGACTTCCCGATGGGCGATCGCCGGCAGCTGGTGGAATCGATCACCGGCAAATTGTGGCCGATGGGCAAGGAGACGTCCTTCATCCCCGGCCATGGGCCGATGTCGACCTTCGGCCATGAGCGCGCCACCAACCCTCTGGTCGGCGATGCCGCCCTCGCCCCGGCTTGACTTGCGCTGGCACGCACTTTCGCTATAGGGGCCGCAGTCCGCGACGATCAGTCCGCCGCCGCATGTGATCCTTGATAAGGATCCTGCTGGAAATCGGCGCAGATCGTCGCCAAATTTTTTTCAAGTCAAGACAGGTGCCTCAATGGCTGTCCCAAAAAGAAAAACCTCGCCCTCCAAGCGCAACATGCGTCGAAGCCATGATGCGCTGAAACCCAAGCAGTTCCAGGAATGCCCGAACTGCGGAGAGCTCAAGCTGCCGCACAATCTGTGCCAGGCCTGCGGCCATTACAACGGCCGCGAGATCATCTCGGACGAGGCCTGAGCGGCGAATTGGCACAGGGGCTGCAGAAGTGAGCGCAGACCCGAAATCCCCGACGATCGCGATCGACGCAATGGGCGGAGACAGCGGCCCGGCGGCAATGGTCGGCGGGCTCGCCAAGGCGCATCGAAGCGATTCGTCGCTGCGCTTCCTGGTCTATGGTGACGAACGGCTGATCCGGCCCGAGATCGACCGCAACAAGCGAGTCGCGGGAGCGATCGAGATCGTCCACACGCCCGAGGCGATCGCGCCCAGCGAAAAGCCGAGCCAGGCGATCCGGCGGGCGCGCACCACCTCCATGGGAATGGCGATCGGCGCGGTGAAGGACGGCCGGGCCGACGCCGCGGTGTCGGCCGGAAACACCGGCGCGATGATGGCGATGTCCAAGCTCGCGCTGAGAACCATGCCGGGGATCGACCGCCCGGCGCTCGCGGCGCTTTTGCCGACCCTTGGCAAGACCGACGTGGTGATGCTCGACCTTGGCGCCAATACCGAATGCGACGCGCAGAATTTGGTCCAGTTCGCGGTCATGGGCTCGGCCTATGCCCGGACCGTGCTGAGGCTGGAACGGCCGCGGGTCAGGCTCCTCAACATCGGGACGGAGGAGCTCAAGGGCACCGGCGAGCTGAAGGAGGCAGCGTCGCTGCTTCGCGAAGCCGATTATTTGCCGCTGTCGTTCGACGGCTTCACCGAGGGCGACCAGCTGTCGCGGGGCAATGTCGATGTCGTCGTGACCGACGGCTTTTCCGGAAATATCGCGCTGAAGACCGCCGAAGGGACGGCGCGCTTCGTGACCGACCTGCTTCGGCGGGCGTTCACCAGCTCCTTTCGCTCGAAGGCCGGCTTCGCCTTGTCGCGCCCGGCGCTCAATCTCCTGAAGATCCATCTCGATCCCAACAACCACAACGGCGCCGTCTTCCTGGGATTGAACGGCCTGGTGGTGAAGAGCCACGGCAGCGCCAATCCCAAGGGCGTCGCCAACGCGGTCAACGTCGCGGCTCAAATGGTTCGAAACGACATCCTCCAGAATATCGGCGAGGATCTCGACAATTTCCGGGCGCACGCTTTCAACAGCAGCAACGGCCAGGCGGCAGCGGTCGCCGCCGACGAGCCTGCGGGCAATTCCGAGACCGCCAAATGACCGCCCGGTCGGTCGTCGCCGGAATCGGCTCCGCGCTTCCCAAGCGACGGGTCGATAACGAGGAGCTCGCCAAGACCGTCGATACCACCGACCAGTGGATCGTCGAGCGCACCGGAATCCGAAGCAGGTATATCGCCGGCGAAGGCGAAACCACCGCGACTCTCGCCCGCGACGCGGCGCTCAAGGCGCTCGAGCATGCGGGCATCGAGCCCAGGCAAATCGGGCTGATCGTGCTGGCGACCGCAACGCCCGACCAGACCTTCCCGTCGAGTGCGACCAAGGTCCAGGCGATGCTCGGTATCGACGATTGCATCGCCTTTGACGTGCATGCGGTATGCACCGGCTTTCTCTACGCGCTCAGCGTCGCCGACTCGATGCTCCGCTCCGGCTCGGCCAAAACCGCCCTCGTCATCGGCGCCGAGACCTTCAGCCGAATCCTCGACTGGGAGGACCGGGGGACCTGCGTGCTGTTCGGCGACGGAGCGGGCGCGCTGGTGCTTCGAACCGAAGATGACGGCCGCGGGATTCTCGCGACTCGCCTTCACGCGGACGGCCGCCACAACGACTTGCTGTTCGTCGACGGCGGGCCCTCGACCACCGGTACGGTCGGAAAGTTGAGGATGAAGGGGCGCGAGGTCTTTCGCCACGCGGTCGTCAATTTGGCCGGGGTATTGTCGGAGGTCCTGGAGGCCGCCGGGCTGCAAATTTCGGACGTGGACTGGGTGGTGCCGCACCAGGCGAATGCCCGAATCCTCGACGCCACCGCGCGAAAGCTCGGCCTTCCGCCCGAAAAGGTGGTGGTCACGGTCGACCGGCACGCCAACACCTCGGCGGCCTCGGTCCCGCTTGCGTTCGACTCGGCAGTCAGGGATGGTCGGATCAAGGCCGGCGACATCGTCGTGCTGGAAGCCATGGGCGGCGGTTTCACCTGGGGCGCGACCGTGCTCAGGTATTGAATTATTTTGGAATTTTTGATCAAAGTCGAATTGCCGACACGCGACATTTCCGTTACGCTGCTGCACCGGAACCGACGCGGGGGCGCGGGAAGGAAAGACGCGGGCAGGAAATCCGCGAACAGGGGAGGAAGGGAAAGAATGGCCGATTTGGGAATGGCCCGGCTTGGACCGGAAGGCGCGTTGAACGGGACTCTCACCCGGGCCGATCTGGCCGATGTCGTCCACCGCAACCTCGGACTGTCGCGCGCCGAATCGGCCCAGTTCGTCGAACGCATCCTTCACCACGTCTGCCACGCCCTTTCAGACGGCGAGAATGTCAAGATTTCCGGCTTCGGAAGCTTCATCCTTCGAGACAAGGGCGAGCGCATCGGCCGCAACCCGAAGACCGGGGTCGAAGTCCCGATTGCTCCGCGCCGGGTGATGACCTTCAGGGCCAGCCAGATCTTGCGCGACAGGATCGCCAGGTAAAGGTGGCCGGCACTGCGACCGGCGAAAAGGCACCGGGCGCCTTCAAGACGATCGGCGAATTGTCCGCCGAGCTCGGCGTAGCGCAACACATCCTTCGCTACTGGGAAAGCAAGTTCCCGCAACTCAAACCCCTGCAGCGCGCCGGCAACCGCCGCTATTACCGTCCCGGCGACGTCGATCTTGCCCGGCGAATCAACAAACTTCTCAACGACGAGGGCTATACGATCCGCGGAGTCCAGAAGCTGTTGCGGCAGGATGGCGGCGGCGCGGAGGACGGACCAACCCAGACCGCCGTCCAGCCGGCCGAACGCGACAGCCCGAGGCCGCCCGTCGACCGGCTAATCGCGATCCGCGACCGGCTCGCTTCGGCCCTCGAAAGCTGAACTTCTTTCCCTTTTGCCCCCGGAAAGCCGGGCGCTCACCCGCTCGATCGCCTCGTCGAGCGGAACCCTGCTGATCTCCACGCCCGGCGGAAAGGCTTTGAGCAGCCGCGACGGCATCGCCGGCGACAGGATGACGAAAAGGCCGCGGTCGCTTGTCCGGCGGATGAGCCGGCCGAACGCCTGTGCGAGCCGCGCTCGAACCACCCGGTCGTCATAGCCGCTTGCCCCGTTGGCCATTCGCCGGGCGGCGTGGAGAACCGTCGGGCGCGGCCAGGGAACCCGCTCCATCACCACCAGCCGAAGCGACCTGCCCGGCACGTCGACCCCGTCGCGAAGCGCGTCGGTGCCCAGGAGCGAGGCATGAGGATCGTCGCGGAAGATGTCGATTAAGGTCCCCGGGTCGATCGGATCGACGTGCTGGGCAAGCAACGGCAGCCCGGCGCGCGCCAGCCGGTCGGCGATCCGCGCATGGACCGCTTTTAGTCGCTGGATTGCCGTGAACAGGCCGAGAGTCCCGCCCTTGGCTGCCTCGATCAGCCGCGCATAGCCGCCGGCCAGCGCCGCAAGATCGCCGCGCGCAATGTCGGTGACGATCAGCACTTCCGAGCAGTCGTTGTAATCGAACGGGCTGTCCGCCTCGAAATGATCGACCGGGGAATCGATATGCGCGGCCCCGGTCCGCTGGTCGGCGCTTTCCCAGCCGTCGCCGCCGCGCAGGGTGGCCGAGGTGACGACGACCCCCTGCGCCGGTTTGAGCACGACCTGCGCAAGCGGCCTTGTCGGGTCCAGCCAGCGGCGGTTGATCGCCACGTCATACTCGCGCCCGTCAACCCGCTCGACCGTCAGCCAGTCAACGAAATCGGGGTCCGCGGGACCGCCGATACGAGCCAGCAGCGCTCCCCAGGCCGACAAGGTCTCACGCCTCCAGCCAAGGCTGCCCAACGCGCCTTCGACCCGCGCCCGGGCCTGGCTGTCGAGCCAGTCGGGCGCATCTTCGAGAACGGCTTCGAGCCGGCGGGACAGGACCGCCAAAGGTGTGTTCAGGCCCTCGAGCGCCTCCAGCGCCGCCGAGGCCGTGGCGACCAGCGCCCCGTCCGGACCGGCAAGCTCGGTTTCGAGCCCGTATCCGGCATCCTGCGCCTTGGCGCGCGCATAGACGGTGCCCCGGACCTCGGCGAACAAGGCTTCGAGCGGGCCGAAAGGCGAATCTTCGGCGATCCTCGCGAGCCAGCCGTCGGACGGGAAAGCCCGCGCCGCCTCGACCGCCTGGTTAAGGGCGGCGGCGCCCTGCTCGTCATAGGAAGCGACATCCATCAGCCGGGCGGCGAGCCCGCGCCTCCGGCCCCGCGACTTGCCTTCCGGGCCGATGATCCAGCGCCGCATCTCGATCGATTCGAGCCCGCCAAAGCAGATCGCAAAGGCCGAATCGGCGGCGTCGAACAGATGATGGCCTTCGTCGAACACGATCTGCTGGGGAGCGCTTTCCCGGGATCGCGCCGCATTGATCATCACCAGAGCATGATTGGCGATTACCAGATCGGCTTCCCGCCCGGACCGTTCGGCGCGCTCGATGAAGCATTTGCGGTGGTGCGGGCAGCCTCCATAGACGCACTCGCCGCGGCGGTCGGTGAGCGCGGTCGATCCGGCGCGCCGGAACAGGCTTGGCAGCCAGCCGGGCAGATCGCCGCCGACCATGTCCCCGTCCTTGGTATAGGCGGCCCAGCGCCCGACCAGCTGCGCGAGGATCGCGGCCCGTCCGGCAAAGCCGCCCTGGAGCGCATCTTCGAGGTTGAGCAGGCACAGATAATTCTCGCGCCCCTTGCGGATGACGATCCGCTTGGCCCGCTCGCCGGC
>DATKAY010000140.1:0-3097 GCA_035514495.1 Sphingomicrobium sp.
CGGCGGCTTTTCCAACGAGGCCCGTTACACGAGCCAGGACCCGGCGCATGTCGAGGAATGGCGGGAGCTGAACAGCCGCTGGTTCCAGTTCGGCGCCTTCTCGCCGCTGTTCCGGAGCCACGGCGAATTCCCCAGGCGCGAAGTCTACGAGATCGCCCCGGAAGGTTCGCCGACCTACGAGTCGATGAAGTGGCACCTGGAGCTGCGCTACCGGCTGATGCCCTACATCTATTCCATCGCCGCCGACACCTACCACCGCGACGGGTCGATCATGCGCGGGCTGGTGATGGACTTCCCCGCCGACCGCGCCGCCTGGGACGTCGCTGACCAATATATGTTCGGCCCGGCCTTGCTGGTCGCCCCGGTGAGCCGGTTCAAAGCCCGGTCGCGTCCGGTGTATCTCCCGGCCGGCACGACCTGGTACGATTTCCACTCCGGCCGGACGATCGAGGGCGGGCGAACGGTCGAGGCCCCGGCTCCCTATGAGCGAATGCCGCTGTTCGTTCGCGCCGGATCCATCATTCCGTCCGGCCCGGCGATCCAGCACACCGGCGAGGGGCAAAGCGGGCCGATCACGCTCCACGTCTTCACCGGTGCCGACGGGGCCTTTTCGATCTACGAGGACGATGGGGTCAGCCGGGACTATCTGAAGGGCGCCTTCGCGCGAATCCCGCTGCGCTACGACGAGCGCAGCGGCACGCTTACCATCTCAGCTCGCGAGGGCAGCTTCCCGAGTCCCCCGAAGGTGATCAACGTCCGCTGGATCCGCCCGGGCAGAAACGACAGGCCCGACTTCGCTTCGAAGCCCGACGCCACCGTCACCTACGACGGCCAGCAGCAACAGGTTCGGCTCGAACGCTAACGGGCGAGCCCGTCGATCGCCTCGGCGAGCTTCCGGTCGCGGTCCGTTACACCGCCCGAATCGTGGCTGGTCAGCCGAAAATCGACTCGATTCCACCGCGAAGTGAACTCCGGATGGTGATCCTGCCTTTCGGCGTGGAGCGCGACCCGAGTCAGGAAGGCGAAAGCGGTGCTGAAGTCCTCGAACTGGAAGCTTCGAACCAGCGCCTTGCCGCCGTCTTCGACTTCCCATCCTTTTGGCCATCCTCGTGGAGCGTCCATCGTAATTCTCCTGTCCTACAACCGCTGCAGTCGCTTAATGGTCGGGGATGAGCAGCGTTTCAGCCAGTCTAGGCGTTCGTCAATACGGCGCTCTCGCGTGCCCGCGCGCTGAGTCTTCGCGTTCATCAATACGGCGCCCTCGCGCGCGCGTTGATGGAGTGAACTTGGTGAACTTTCGCGCCCTTGAAATGGCGTCGAAGCGAGCGCAGTTGGGCAAGCGAAGGAGACTTACCATGGCCACGTCAGCCGAGGAAAAGACCGCTACAGGTCTGGAAAACCCGATGGGCACCGACGGCTTCGAGTTCGTCGAATATACCGCGCCGGACCCGCAGATGCTCCGCGACCTGTTTACCAAGATGGGTTTCCCCGCGGTTGCCAGGCACAAGCGCAAGGACGTCACCCTGCACCGGCAGGCCGACATCAACTTCATCATCAACTCGCAGGCCGGAAGCTACGCCGAGGACTATGCCAAGGCCCACGGCCCCTCCGCCTGCGCGATGGGGTTCAGGGTCAAGGACGCGAAGGCCGCCTACGAGCGCGCGGTGAAGCTCGGAGCCACTCCGGCCACGACCGAAGTCGCCAAGGGCGAACTGGATATCCCGGCGATCGAAGGAATCGGCGGCTCGCTGCTGTTCTTCGTGGACCGTTACGGTGGATCTGCCGGTGAGGGGGGTACGATCTACGACGTCGACTTCGACTTTTTCGACGATTCGGAGAAGATCGAGGCCGAGCATGCCTCGCACCTGACCTATATCGACCATCTCACCCATAATGTTCACCGTGGGCGCATGGCGGTCTGGGCCGACTTCTACGAGCGGCTCTTCAACTTCCGGGAGATTCGCTACTTCGACATCGAGGGCAAGCATACCGGGCTGTTCTCCAAGGCGATGACCAGCCCTTGCGGCAAGATCCGCATCCCGTTGAACGAAAGCCAGGACGAGAAGAGCCAGATCGAGGAGTTCCTTCGCGAGTACAAGGGCGAGGGCATCCAGCACATCGCCCTCGGAAGCGACGACATCTACAAGGCCGTCGACATCCTGCGCGACCGTGGAATTCCGTTCCAGGACACGCCCGACACCTATTACGAGCTGCTTCCTGAGCGAATCCAGGAACATGGCGAGGATCTCGAGGAGCTGGAGAAGCGTGACATCCTGATGGACGGCGCTCCGACCGAGGGGCAGGGCCTGCTGCTCCAGATCTTCACCCGCAACGTGATCGGGCCGATCTTCTTCGAGATCATCCAGCGCAAGGGCAACGAGGGCTTCGGCGAAGGCAATTTCAAGGCCTTGTTCGAATCGATCGAGCTCGACCAGATGCGGCGCGGCGTGCTCGAGTGACGCAAGCGTTCATCTGCGACTATATCCGAACGCCCATCGGCCGCTACGGCGGCGCTCTTGCCTCGATCCGCGCCGACGATCTCGCGGCGATCCCGTTGAAGGCGCTGATCGATCGGAACCCGCAAGTCGACTGGGACGGCCTCGACGATATTATCCTGGGCTGTGCCAACCAGGCGGGCGAGGACAACCGCAATCTCGCTCGGATGGCCGGGCTGTTGGGGGGGCTTCCCGACAGCTCGGGCGGGGCGACCCTCAACCGCTTGTGCGGCTCGGGGCTCGACGCCGTGGGACAAGCGGCGCGGGCGATCCGCGGAAGCGAGGCCGACCTCATCATTGCCGGCGGCAGCGAGAGTATGAGCCGGGCGCCGTTCGTCATGCCCAAGGCGGAGAGCGCGTTCGACCGCAACGCCGAGATTTACGACACCACCATCGGCTGGCGGTTCGTCAATCCGAAGATGAAGCACGCCTACGGCGACGACACCATGCCAGGCACGGCAGAGAACGTCGCCGAGGAATATCAGATCACCCGCGAGGATCAGGACGCCTTTGCGCTGCGCAGCCAGGAGAAGACGGCCAAGGCGCAGGCCGGCGGCCGCCTTGCGGCCGAGATCGTCGCCGTCGAGGTCGCCCAGCGCAAG
>DATKAY010000141.1:0-5257 GCA_035514495.1 Sphingomicrobium sp.
TGCCGATGTCGGTGACCGGGCTCGTCAGCCCGAAAAGCTCGGGCGAGGAAATGACCCTCATTTCCGCGCTTTTGTTCCTGGCATCCTCGCTGCTCGCGATGATCGGACAGCTGGCGATCATTCGGCTCGCCATCGGGACCAACGTGTCGGTCAAAGAGGCGATCGGCCACGCAACCCGGCGGATGCCGATCTATTTGCTGGCCGCGCTGCTGATCGCCTGTGCCCTGTTCCTTGTCCTGATCCCGTTGGTGGCGATCCTCGTCTTCGCCGAAATCCCGCTGGATGCCGGAATCGCGCAATCGCCTTTGGCGGCAATCCTCCTGCTTCTCGTCGTCGCGCTCGCGATTTTCGTTGGGGTCCGGATGCTGTTGTCCTCGCCGGTGGCGAGCGAGGAAGCAAGCGGGCCGATCGCCATCATCCGGAGAAGCTGGGAGCTCACCTCGGGCCATTTCTGGCGCTTGTTCGCCTTCCTGCTCTTGTTCGTGATCGGCGCGGCCGTCACCATGCTCGCGGTCGGCGCCGCCTTCGGCCTGCTCGCGGTGCTATTGTTCGGCCCGGTCGAGCCGATGAGCGGGTCGGCGCTGGTCGTTGCCATTGCCGAGGCCTTCGTGAATTCGGCGGTCACCCTGATCCTGGCGGTGATGCTGGCGCGGATCTACCTTCAGCTGGCCGGGCGCGGAGCGCTCGACGTGACGGTGCCCAGCACCGGCAGCTGAGGAGCGCAGTCCATCGGCAGGATGCCGAGCAGCCGCGGGTCGGGAAAGCGCTCGATTGCTCGCCTGACCGGCGTGAAGCCGGCACGGACGTAGGTGGCAAGCGCCGCCGGGTGATCGAGCGTGCAGCTGTGGAGGTGGACCCGCGACACCTTGCGCGCCCAGGCCAGGCGAAGCGCCTCTGCCACCAGCCAGCGCCCATGGCCCTTTCCCGACATTTCCGGAACGAGCCCGAGGAAGGAGAATTCGCATTGTCCCTTCTCGCGGAAGTCGAGCTCGAGCATTCCGACCCGGCGGCCGCCGCCGTCCGCCACCGCGTAGATATCGACCTTCGGGTCGTGGATGATGGCGCAAAGCGTCTCATCGTCCATCGACAGGCGGGAAAACCACAGCCAGCGCGCGCCGACCAGCCGGAACAGGCTGCGGTAGGCGATCGCATCGGGTTTCTCGACGGCCTGAAGCGACAGCGGCGAAGCGGGCACCGGCGCTCGAGGATTTTCGAGCATTTCGAAAAAGGTGACGATTGCGGCGATCTCGCCGTCGGGCAGCGCGGTCAACGCCACTTCGCCAGCGGCGGAAGGCTCATCAGGATGGCGTCGATATTGCCGCCGGTCTTCAGCCCGAACAACGTGCCCCGGTCGTAGAGCAGGTTGAACTCGACATAGCGCCCGCGAAACTCGAGCAGCCGGTCCATGTCCTCCTTGGTGAACTTCATCCCCATCCGTTTTCTCACGATCTTCGGGAAGATGTCGAGCAGGGCTTCGCCGACATCGCGGGTGAAGGCGAAATTGGCATCGAAGCTCGCGCCCTTGCCGGGCTCCACACATTCGAGGTGGTCGTAGAAAATCCCGCCGGCGCCGCGCGCCACCCCACGGTGGGGTAGGAAGAAATATTCATCGGCCCATTTCGAGAAGCGCGGATAGAAGGTCGGGTCGTGGGCCGCGCAGGCGGCTCGAAGGCGGGCGTGGAAGGAGTCGGTGTCCTCGGGATAGGGAATCGCCGGGTTGAGATCGGCGCCGCCGCCGAACCAGCGCCTGGTGGTCGTCAGGAAGCGCGTGTTCATATGGACCGCCGGAACGTGGGGATTGGCCATATGGGCAACCAGGCTGATCCCGGTCGCGAAAAAGCCGGGGTTTTCCTCGTCCGCGCCAAGAACCGACCCGGCGAATTCCGGCGAGAATTGCCCGCCCACGGTCGAGACGTTGACCCCGACCTTCTCGAAAACCTTGCCGCTCATCTGCCCGCGAACGCCGCCGCCGCCAGTTTTGGCGCCAGTTTCGGCACCAGTTTCGGCACCACTTTCGGCCCCCCTTTCAACTGCGCCGGGGTCGGTTCGCTCCCAGGGCGTGAACTCGAAAGCGGCATTCGACCCGGCGTCGCGCTCGAGCTTTTCGAACTCGGCGCAGATCCGGTCGCGAAGGCTTTCGAACCAGTCTTTCGCCGAGCGCTGCTGATCGTCCAGGGGAAGCATCGCCCGTTCCAATAGCGTCTCTGCGCGATATGCCAATTGTTCCCCTTGGCAGTGGCAGGTGCGGTCGCTATCAGGCCCGCCAATCGCCTTGGGGGCTCCGTTGGGCGGGGCGCCAATTGTCATAGGGTAAGCATGGCTGACGTTCCGGTTACGGCTGGCGAAGGCGTTCGCCGCCGCGATTTTCTCAATGTCGCCGCGGTGAGCTTCGCGGGAGTTGGCGCGGTCGCCGCGATTTCGCCCCTGGTGCTGCAGATGTCGCCGCCGGCCGACGTGCTGGCGCTCGCCACCACCGTGGTGGACATCTCGAAGGTCCAGCCCGGCCAGGGAATCAAGGCGGTCTGGCGAAAGCAGCCGATTTTCATCCGCAACCTCACTCCCAAAGAGATCGCGGAAGCGAATTCCGTTCCGCTGTCGCAGCTTCGCGATCCGGCGACGCTTGCCGAGCGAACCAAGGCGGGACATCTCAACTGGCTGATCACGCTTGGCGTTTGCACCCACCTTGGATGCGTGCCTTTGGGCATCGGGGAGGGCGAGAACCGGGGTCCGTACGGCGGCTATTTCTGCCCGTGCCACGGATCGGCGTTCGACACCGCTGCCCGGATTCGCTCCGGACCGGCGCCGACCAACCTGTTGGTCCCGGAATATGAATTCACGTCGCCCACGACCGTCGTGATCGGCTGAGGGAACCCGCGAGATGAGCTTTTCCTGGGCCAGGCCCTACGAACCCAAGCATCCGTTCATGCGGTGGCTCGACGAGCGGCTGCCGCTCCCGCGCCTCGTCTATGGAGCGGTCGGCGGCGGCTATCCGGTGCCCCGCAACCTCAACTATTGGTGGAATTTCGGAGTCCTGGCGGGCCTGTTCCTCACCATCCAGATCGTGACCGGGATCGTGCTGGCGATGTGGTATTACTCGACCGCCGACGGGGCCTTCAACTCGGTCGAGCACATCATGAGGGACGTCAGCGCCGGCTGGCTGTTGCGCTACGCCCATGCGAACGGGGCCAGCTTCTTCTTCGTCGTCACCTACATCCACATTTTCCGCGGCCTCTATTACGGAAGCTACAAGGCTCCGCGCGAGCTGGTGTGGATCCTCGGGCTGGTCATTTACCTGCTGATGATGGCGACCGCCTTCATGGGTTACGTGCTGCCCTGGGGGCAGATGAGCTATTGGGGAGCGCAGGTCATCACCGGCTTCTTCGGCGCGATCCCGGTCATCGGAGAGCCGATGCGGGTCTGGCTGCTTGGCGGCTACGCGCCCGACCAGGCGGCGCTGACCCGGTTCTTCTCGCTTCACTATCTGCTTCCGTTCGTCATCGCCGCGGTGGTGATCCTCCACATCTGGGCGCTTCACATCCCGGGATCGAGCAACCCCACCGGCGTCGACGTCAAGGAGGAGCGCGACACGCTTCCTTTCCATCCGTTCTACACCGCCAAGGACGGCTGGTTCGCGGGCGCGGTGCTGATCGCCTTCGCGATCTTCGTCTTCTTCATGCCCAACGCGCTTGGCCATGCCGAAAATTACATCCCGGCAGACCCGCTCGCGACCCCGGCGCATATCGTCCCCGAATGGTATTTCTGGCCGTTCTACGCGATTCTCCGGGCCTTTACGGTCGATTTCATCCTCGCCGCCAAATTGTGGGGCGTGCTCGCGATGTTCGCGTCGATCCTGCTGCTGTTCTTCCTTCCCTGGCTGGACAATTCGCCGGTCCGGTCGGCCTCCTATCGGCCGGTCTACCGGGTGTTCTTCTGGATCCTGATTGCCGACATCGCCTTGCTCGGCTGGGCGGGCGGCTCCTATGCCACTCCGGTGGTCGTGGTGACCAGCCAGATTGCCTCGGCCTATTATTTCGCGCATTTCCTGATCATCGTGCCGCTGATCGCCAAGTTCGAGCGGACCCTTCCGCTGCCCAACTCGATCACGCAATCGGTGCTTCACGGCGAGCAGCAGGAATCCGCGCCCGCCGGCTCGCCAAAGCGCCCGGGATCCACCGCAACCAACACTGCCGACTAGAGGGACAGGGACAAAATGGTCCGGAAAATCGGTTTCTTCGTCGGCCTGGCTTTCTCGGGAGTGCTGCTGATTTCGCTGTACGGGACGGTCAGCGACTATATGAGCGCGCCGCAGGTGAAAACCGCGGAATATGTGTTCCACGAGGAGCCCAAATCCTTGTGGCTCGCCAGCGACGGCCCGTTCGGTCGCTTCGACCGGCAGCAGCTCCAGCGCGGCTTCCAAGTCTACAGGGAAGTGTGCGCGGCCTGCCACGGGCTCGAGCAGGTGGCGTTCCGAAACCTCGAGGAGCTTGGCTATAACGAGGCCGAGGTCGAGGCGATTGCCGCCCAGTGGCCGATCGAGGTGCCGACCATCGACGAGGAGACCGGCGAGCCGGCGACCCGCCCGGCCATTCCGCCCGACCGTTTCCCCGCGCCCTATGCCAACGAGGTCGCGGCACGCGCCGCCAACAACAACGCTTACCCGACCGACCTGTCGCTGATCACCAAGGCGCGAGCGGGCGGGGACGATTATATCTATTCGCTGCTGACCGGTTACCGGCGGCAGCCGGCCGAACTGCTCAAGAAATTCCCGGAAGCGCAGACCCTGGAAGGGCTGTATTACAACCCCTATTTCGCCAATCTCAACATCGCCATGCCGCCGCCGCTGACCAGCGACGGACAGGTGCAATATGCCGACGGCACCCGCCCGACTGTCGCCCAGATGGCCAAGGACGTCACTGCATTCCTGGTCTGGGCCGCGGAGCCCACGCTCGAGCGGCGTCACTCGGCCGGAATCGCGGTGATCGTCTTCCTGCTGATCGCGACCTTTTTGGGCTATCTCGCCTATCGCAACATCTGGGCGACCCACAAACGCAAGGTCCGGGTGACCGGGCCGATCGACCCGAAGAACAAGGCCAAAAGCCGCCGGGCGAGCCGCAAGGCGGGGGTCGGGGACTAGGGCGCGCCGGCGCTCATTCATCCCAGCTACAGGCTGAAAGGCGCAATCGGGGCCTAATCTCCCCAATCCTCGCGTCTCGGAGGAAGTTATGCGCTCGCGCCTCGTTTTCCTTATTCTCGGTTC
>DATKAY010000142.1:0-3548 GCA_035514495.1 Sphingomicrobium sp.
CGGCGGGCGATCTTCTGGATCTGCGTGCTGGCGCTGTTCACCGCGGCGGTGTCCTTTTCGATCCGCACGGGCGCGTCGGGCGCCATCAAGGCGGCGCTGCTCGACCCGGTCGTGCCGCTCCAGTCGGGCGAGATGATCGCCGCCGCGCTCGGTTATTCCTTCCTCGGCTTTGCGTTGAGCCTGCTGGTCATCAGCCCGCTCCTCGACCTGTTCGGAGCGAAAAAGGTGATCCTGCTCGCCTCCGCCTGCTACGTCGCCGGGCCGCTGCTCATCCTTCTGTCGCCGCTGGCCGGCGACATCGAGCCCGTCTACCGGCTGCTCACCATCGGGATGGTGGTCAGCGGCATCGCCTGGGGAGCGACCGAGGCTTCGATCAACCCGGTCGTCGCCGCGCTCTATCCGGACGACAAGACCGGCAAGCTGAACATCCTCCACGCCTGGTGGCCGGCAGGAATCGTCATCGGCGGGATCGCGAGCCTCATCTTCTTCCAGCAGCTCGGGCTCAGGTGGGAGGCACTGATCGCGCTTATCCCGATTTCCGGCATTGCTTTTGGCCTGTGGGCGCTGACCCAGCAATTCCCGAAGACGGAAAGCAACGCCATGGGCGTTCCGTTCAAGGAGATGCTGGCGGAGCCGTTCAAGCGGCCGACCTTCTGGATTTTCGCAGGGATCATGTTCCTGACCGCCTCGGCGGAACTGGCGCCGGGTTCCTGGGTCGATATCGCGCTGACCCAGTCGGTTGGAATGCCGGGCATCGTCGTCCTGATTTACGTGTCGGCGATCATGTTCGTGATGCGCCATTTCGCGGGGCCCCTGGCGCATCGCTTCGGCGACATGGGGCTGTTGTGCCTGTCCACCATCCCGGCGGCGATCGGGCTCTATCTGCTCGGTGTCGCCTGGTCGCCGGTCACCGCCTTGCTCGCAGCGACCCTGTGGGCGGTGGGCGTGTGCTTCATGTGGCCGACGATGCTCGCGGCGGTCTCCCGGCGCTATCCGCGCGGCGGCCCCTGGTCGATCGGCATCATCGGCTTTTCAGGCGCCATGGCGATCTATCTGGTGCTCCCGGAGATCGGCAAGATCTACGACAAGGCGAAGCTCCGGGCGGCCGGCGGCGAGGAAGCTTTCGCATCGCTCGGCGCGGGCCCGGAATTGCAGCAGGTCCTCGCCTATGCGGCCCAGCAGTCGTTCCAGGTGATCGCGATCATCCCGGTCGCCCTGTTCTTCATTTTCGGACTGGTCTGGCTGGTCGAGCGGCGGCACCGGGCGGCCAGCCTTCCACCGGCTGGAAAGGTCGGGGAGTCCACGATCTGACCGGCGGCAATCGGCGCCTGGAACGCGCTCGCTACTCCCGATTGAGCACCCAGGCGAGGCCGCCGGCGAGGTGGTTGAGGAAGTCGGGTTCCAAATAGCTTTCGGTCGTATGACCCATCGCCGTGTAGAACATTCGCCCGCCCTCGAACTCATGCGCCCAGCTGATCGGGTTGGGGTTGACGTCCTTCTCCCCGATCGACGCCGGGTCGAGGGTCACAAGCAGCCGCATCTGCGGGTTGTAGTCGTCGAAATAATACCATTCATCGACCCGGGTGATCGATTCCGGGAGGCCCTTGTTGGCGCGGTGATCGGGCTCGACGACATGGACGGTGCCCTCGGGAGTCCCCTCCGGGTGGCGGGCGAAATGGCCGCCGATCAGCCGCTGGTACCAAGGCCAGTGGTAATGCGAATCGGACGCGGCATGGATTCCCACCACCCCGCCGCCGCGCCTCACGAAAGCCTGCAGCGCTTCGCGCCTCGATCCCTGGAACCATTCGGATTCGGGCTTCTTCGAATCGGTGCTCGAGCTCAGGAAGATGATTGCATCGATATTCTTGAGGCCGTCCGGGCTGAAGACGTCCGGGTCCTCGCTGTGGATGACGGTCAGCTTCTCGCGGGCCCCGAGCGCCTTTATCGCCTCGGCGCCGGGCTCGATTGATTCATGGCGATAGCCGGTCGAATGCGAGAACAGGAGCACTTGCGGCTGCTCGACGGCAGAGGCGGCCTGCGCGGCGAGCGCCGGCGCGGATATCATCGAGAGCTGCAGCGCGACCAGTGCGGCCAGTATCTTCATTGATCGTCTCCTTTTCCGCCGCGTCCGGCAAAATGTTGAAATTCGTAGATAAACTCGGTCTTCCCAAGGATTTGACAGTCTGGACAGCAGTTTCGCCCGTCAATAAGGTAGCGCTACCACAATATCGCGGGGGCTGCGGATTTCCATGCTTTCATCGGCCATGCTGCCGGAACTGGACCGGCGCTCGCTACTGCGCAGCGCAATCCTGCTCGTCGGCGGCAGCCTGGCCGCCGGATTGCCCGCACGAGCCCTCGCCGGCGAAGTGCTCGCCGTCGGAAGCGTCGAGCGTTTTTTCACCCCCGCGGAATTCGCGATCCTCACCGAGGTCGCGGAAAACATCATCCCCCGCACCGACACGCCCGGCGCAACGGATGCCAAAGTCCCCGAAATGTTCGACCTGCTGATGACCAATTGGGCATCAGCAGCGAGGAAAGCGCAATTCCGAGCGCTCGTCCAGCAGTTCGGAGCCGCCGGAGTGCTGTCGCCCGATGCAGCTGTGCGGGCGGCTATCGTCGAGCGGATCGACTTGGAAAGGTTCGCCGCCGACGATCAGGTGTACCGCAAGTTCAAGGAGCTGGTCCTGACCCTCTATTACTGGTCGGAAGCAGGAGCGACGCAGGAGCTTCGCTACGAGCTGATTCCCGGCAAGTGGGACCCGTCTACGGTGATCGACGACGACACCCGAACCTGGGCGGCCTGAGGAAATGGCGATGTTCGATGCGATTGTCGTCGGCTCCGGGATGAGCGGCGGCTGGGTCGCCAAGGAACTGTGCGAGAAGGGCCTCAAGACTCTGGTGATCGAGCGCGGCCGCCATGTCGAA
Organism: Sphingomicrobium sp.; assembly: GCA_035514495.1. Lineage (GTDB taxonomy): Bacteria > Pseudomonadota > Alphaproteobacteria > Sphingomonadales > Sphingomonadaceae > Sphingomicrobium. The sequence continues at coordinate 2,926 of DATKAY010000142.1, forward strand.
CATGGCGCCGACTATCTCGACTCGCTGGCGCCCTGGGAGCTCGAGAATGTCGGGATGGTGCCGGAAGACGAGATCGCGGAGCATTATTCGGTCCAGAGCCAGTGCTACGCTTTTTCGACCGCAACCAAGCAATTCTGGGTGAAGGATAGCGACCACCCCTATTCGGTCGCCGAGGGCAAACCGTTCAAGTGGATCCGCGGCTATCATCTGGGCGGCCGCTCGATCATGTGGGCCCGGCAGTCCTATCGCCTGTCACCGCTCGACTTCGAATCCAACGCGAAGGACGGCCACGGGTCCGACTGGCCGATCCGCTACGAGGACATGGCGCCCTGGTACGACCATGTCGAAACCTTCGCCGGCATTTCCGGCTCGAAGGAGGGCCTGGCGCAACTTCCGGACGGACAGTTCCTGCCGCCGATGGGGATGACCGACCCCGAAAAGGACTTCAAGGCGAAGCTCGAGGCGGCCTATCCGACGCGAAGGCTGATCATCGGCCGCTGCGCCCATCTGACCGAGGCCAGGCCGCACCACGAAGAGCTCGGCCGAACCGCCTGCCAGTACCGGTCGGTGTGCGAGCGCGGATGCTCGTTCGGCGCCTATTTCTCGAGCCTCAGCGCGACCCT
>DATKAY010000143.1:0-3861 GCA_035514495.1 Sphingomicrobium sp.
TGACCGCTCGTCACCAGCCGATCGACCCGCTCCCAGTTGACCAGCTCGACCCCGAACCTGCGCTCGAGCTCGAGCGCGTCGATCCCCTCGCCGAGCCTCAGGCCCATCACCAGCGCCTCGTCGGCACCCTCTCGGGGCGAAAGCGGCGCTTCCTCGACGATCGCATGGCCGTTCCGCCGTAGCGCGGACAGGAAATTCTCGGGCTTTTTGTGCCGTATTGTCCGGGCGCCGAGGCGCCTCCCGTGAGCGCCGGGGCCGACCCCTGCATAATCGCTGTAGCGCCAGTAGGTGAGATTGTGGCGGCTCTCCTGGCCTGGGACCGCATGGTTGCTGATCTCATAGGCCGGAATCCCGGCCGCTGAGGTGGTCGCGTCGGTCAGTTCGTAGAGCGCCGCCCCAAGATCGGGGTCGAGCGGCACGAATTCGCGACGGGCGGCCATTGTCGCAAAACGCGTGCCCGGCTCGATCGTCAGCTGGTAGAGCGACAAATGCCCGGTGCCGAGCGACAGCGCCCGGCCGAGCGCCGCCGACCAGGAGGATTCACTGTCGCCGGGAAGCGCGTAGATCAGATCGAAGCTGACCCGCTCGAAATGCTCCTGGGCGATTTCGAGGGCGGCATGGCCTTCGCGAGCCGAATGGGCGCGGCCGAGGAAGCGGAGAGCCTCGTCGTCGAAGCTCTGCAGGCCGAGCGACAGGCGGTTGACCCCGGCGGCGGCGAGATCGGCGAAGCGCGCGGCTTCGACCGAATTCGGATTGGCCTCCAGCGTGATCTCGATATCGTCTGCGGCCTGCCAGTGCCGGCGAGCAGCGGCGATCAGCGACGCGACCGTCGCCGGCTCCATCAGCGAAGGAGTGCCGCCTCCGAAGAAGATCGAGGTGAGCTCGCGGCCGGCAAGCAGCCGCGCTTCATGCGCCAAGTCGGCGAGCAGCGCCTCGCGCCACTCGTTCTGGTCGATGGTCGAGCGGACATGGCTGTTGAAGTCGCAGTAGGGGCATTTGGACAGGCAGAACGGCCAATGAACATAGAGGGCCAGAGCCTCGTTCGTTCGCGCCTCGACCCTGGCCGGGACGAACGGCTTGTTCACCGCTTCAGCGCCCGCACCAGCTTGGCGAAGGCATTGGCCCGGTGGCTGATCTTGTGTTTTTCCTGGCCGTCCATCTCGCCGAAGGTCCGGTCGTAGCCGGCGGGGACGAACATCGGGTCGTAGCCGAAGCCCTTGTCGCCCCGCGGCGGCCAGACGAGCGTTCCGTCCACCCGGCCTTCGAAGCTTTCGACCATTCCGTCATCGGGCCAGGCGAGCGACAATGCGCAGGCGAAATGGGCGTCGCGGCTGGCGTCTGGCCCGGCGACTTCGATGTCCGTCCAGACGCGCTTCATCGCGCGCATCCAGTCGCGGTTGCCGGTATCGTCCTCGGCCCAGCGTGCCGAGAAAATCCCGGGAAGGCCGCCAAGCGCATCGACGCACAGGCCGCTGTCGTCTGCGAGCGCCACCTGGCCGGACAGATCGGCCGCCTCGCGGGCCTTCAAATCGGCATTGTCGATAAAGCTGTTGCCGATCTCCTCGGGCTCGGGAAGGCCCAGCTTGGCGGCGCCGATGCATTCGATCCCGAGCGGCTCGATCAAAGCGGCGATCTCGCGCAGCTTGCCCGGATTGTGGGTGGCGATGACGAGCTTGCCGCCGATTTCCCTCATTTTCCGGCCGCCTTCAACTGCGCCTCGAAAATCTCGCCGCAACCGATCCGGGCGAGCCGAAGGAGCCGGAGAAGCTGCTCTTCGTCGAAACATTCGCCCTCGGCGGTCAGCTGCGCCTCGACGATATTGCCGTCGGCGGTGAGAACGAAATTGCCGTCGCAGCCGGCCTTGCTGTCCTCGTCGTAATCGAGGTCGAGGACCGGCGTGCCGTTGAAGATGCCGCAGCTCACCGCCCCGACCTGGGTTTCGATCGGGTCGGCGGGCAGGGCCTTGGATTTGATCAGCCCGTCAACCGCAATCCGCAAGGCCACCCAGGCGCCGGAGATCGCCGCGGTTCGGGTTCCGCCGTCGGCCTGGATCACGTCGCAATCGACGATGATTTGGCGTTCGCCCAGCTTCTTCAAATCGACGACGGCGCGAAGCGAGCGGCCGATCAGCCGCTGGATCTCCTGGGTGCGCCCCGACTGCTTGCCCTTGGCCGCCTCCCGGTTGCCGCGGGTGTGGGTGGCCCGGGGAAGCATTCCATATTCGGCGGTGACCCAGCCCTGGCCCTTTCCCCGGAGGAAAGGCGGGACCTTCTCCTCGACCGACGCGGTGACCAGCACCCGTGTGTCGCCGAAGCTCACCAGCACCGAGCCTTCCGCATGGCGGGTGAAGTTCGGCTCGAAGCTTAGCTCACGCATCTGGTCGGGCGCGCGTCCGGAAGGCCGCATGTTCTCTCCTTATGCTGGTGGGCTGGCTCCCTAGACCGGTGAGCGAAGCAATCCTAGATGCGGTTCCATGACCGGTGAGATCATCGAGCTGACCGACCGGATGCGCGAGATCTTCAGCCTCGTGGTCGAGGCCTATCTGGAGCGCGGCGCGCCGGTGGGTTCAAAGGCGCTTGCCGGCTCGGTCAGCCTGTCGCCGGCCTCGATCCGCGGCGTGATGCAGGAGCTTGAGGAGCGCGGGCTTCTCACCCACCCCCACACCTCGGCCGGGCGGGTGCCGACCGAAAGCGGGCTTCGATTGTTCGTCGACGGGATCATGCAGGCGAACGCGCCCGACCCCGACGAGCGGGCCGAAATCGAGCGGCAGATCGGCCGTGAGCAGCCGATCGAGGATGCCCTCGAGGCGGCCTCGGCGGCCTTGTCGGGGCTCAGCCAGGCGGCGGGCATCGTCCTTGCCCCCAAACGGGAGCTTCGGCTGAGGCAATTCAGCCTCGTGCCCTTGTCGCCCAGCCGGGCGCTTGCGGTCCTGGTCGGGGCCGACGGTTCGGTCGAGAACCGGGTGGTGGGGCTCGATCCCGGGACCAGCGCCGACGCGCTTTTGCAAGTCGCCAATTTCGTCAGCGAGCGGCTGTCGGGAATGACCCTCGGGGAAGCCGAGGCGCGCCTCCGCAAGGAAATCCTCGACCGCAGGGAAATGATCGACATGGCCGCCGCCGAACTGGTCGCCTCCGGCCTTGCGGCGTGGAGCCGGGACAATGAACGCCGCCCGGTGCTGATCGTCCGCGGACAGGCCAATCTGATCGACGACAGCGCGGCGGCCGACCTGGAACGGGTCCGGCGCCTGCTCGACGAGCTCGAGGACCGGCAGGAAATCGCCCGGCTGCTGGAAGGCGCCCGCGACGCGCCGGGCTGCCGGATCTTCATCGGAAGCGAGAACCGCATGTTCGCCCTGTCGGGATCCTCGGTGATCGCCGCCCCCTATCGAGGGAGCCATGGCGAAGTCATAGGAGTCGTTGGCGTGATCGGGCCCACGAGGTTGAACTATGCGCGGGTGGTGCCCATGGTGGATTTCACCGCCAAGGCGCTAACGAGATTGATCGGATGATTGAAGACAACGACAGGGTCGAGGACGAAGACGAGCTTCAGGAAGAGGCCGAGGAAATCCGCAAGGAAACGGCGGACGAGGCGCCCGAGCTTGCCGAGCACGACCGGCTGACCGAGCTCGAGAAGGCGCTTGAGGAGGCCAACAACAAGGCACTTTACGCGGCCGCCGAGATTCAGAACGTCCGGCGGCGGCTGGAGGCCGAGAAGAGCCAAGCCGCGGCCTATGCCTCGGCGACCTTCGCCCGCGACATGCTGGCCATCAAGGACCATCTCGACCGGGCGCTTGCCGCCGTCAGCGACGAGCTTCGCGGGGACAAATTGGCGAGCAAATTCCTTGCCGGCATCGAATCGACG
>DATKAY010000144.1:0-16660 GCA_035514495.1 Sphingomicrobium sp.
CGCCCCGGTGAAGCTCGATTGTCGCCATCGCCGGCACCGGGAGCGCGCTGCTTGCCGCCGATTCGCCGAGCCAGCGCTCGAGCGTGTCCCGCATTTCGCTTTCGCTGACCGGGGTGACTTGCCGAACACCCTCGGCCGAGCGCGCGGCCTCGACCAGCTGCGGAAGCTCGGCAGCGGCACCGGCGGGGAGCTGGACGACGTAACGGTTCTCCGAGCCGCCCGCGACCAGCCCGGCGGCGTTGGCGATAGCCAGGCCGGCGGCGGCGACCACCAGCATCGCAAAGGTCATGATCGCCATCACCGCAACCGTCGGCGCGTGCAGCTTTTCCGCAGGAAGCAGCCTCGCCTCGGGGCCGGAAACCCAGATCCGGTCGAAGATCACAGCCGCGCCTCGATCCTGTCGCCCTTCGGGGGATTTTTCAGCGATCCGGTCGGATCGACCAGCGCACCATTGGCGAGGCGAAGGAGCTCGGCGCCAGCGTTTCGAGCGATCAGCCCGAGGTCGTGGGTTGCAACCACGACGGTCGTTCCGAGCCCGTTCAACGCGTTGAAAAGGTGCAAAAGCCGCTCCGCCATTTCGGCGTCCACGTTGCCGGTCGGCTCGTCGGCGACCAGCAAGTCCGGCTGGGTGATGACCGCCCGAGCGATCGCCACTCGCTGCTGCTCGCCGCCGGAAAGCGTCGCCGGCCTGGCCCCTGCTCGGTCGCCGAGCCCGACCCAGTCGAGCATTTCGCGGACAGCCGAATTGATGTCTGCCTCGTCGCGCCCCGCGATCCGTAGCGGAAGCGCGACATTGTCGAAGGCGGGCAGGTGCCGGATCAGCCGGAAATCTTGGAAGACGACTCCGATCCGGCGGCGGAATTGCGGGAGCGCTTCGCGCGGCGCATCGCTCAAATCCTGGCCGAAAAGCCGGATTCTCCCGCGAGTCGGCCGCTGCGCCAAATAGAGAAGCTTCAGAAGCGAGGTCTTGCCGGCGCCTGACGCGCCCGCAAGGAAATAGAAGCCGCCCTCGGTCAGCGTGAAATCGAGGTCGCGCAGCACCTCGGCGCCGATGCCGTAGCGAAGCCCTACGCTTTCGAATTGAACGATAGGCGCCAGAAAACCCTCCCCGCGTCCCGACCGCTTCTCGCATGAGGGCGTCGCCTTGCCAACGCCTGCGCATTCCTGTTTACCAAGAGGGATTTATCGGAGGCGCGCGCCACATGATCCTGACCTGCCCGTCGTGCGATACCCAATATGCGGTGAAAGACGGCGCTATCCCCAAGGACGGCCGCAAGGTTCGCTGCGCGTCCTGCGGGCACAGCTGGCACCAGGAGCCGCCCGAAGATTCGGCCGGGGAGCCGGAAGAGCCCGCTCCGGTCCAGGCTCCGTCACCACCGCCCGGCGATCCTGCTGAGCCGGCCTCGTCGCCGCAGGGCGCGACGGACGCGCCTAAGGATTTCGACTTCGACATCACCCGCCCCGACCCGCCCGAAACGGAGCCGGTCGATCCTCCGGCTTCCATCCCGGTGCCTCCGCCGGAAGTTTGGCCCGAGCAAAGCGAAGACGAGCAGGACTGGGACCCGGAAAAGGAATTGCCCGACGCCGAGGAGCTTGCCGCAGTACGTTCCGAGTCCGGATCCGACCGCAAGCACAACTGGCTGATGGGGGTGATTATCGCGATCGGCTTTGTCGTCCTGATCGCCCTTGCGCTGTGGTTCATCGCGCCCGATTCGCTTCGTCAGCAGGTCGGCTTCGCGGCCGCCGAGCCGACCCCGCTCCAGATCGCCCCCGGCACTCCCGAGCGGCAAAGGCTCGAGAGCGGCAACGAGCTGGTGGTGGTCAGCGGGCGGGTCATCAATCCCAGCGGCGAGCCGCAGCAGGTGCCCCCGATCGAGGCGCAGCTTCGCGACAGCGCGGGCCGGCTCATCTATTCCTGGACCATCGCTCCACCAGCCCGGACGCTGCCGCCGGGCGGCAGCGCGACCTTCAACAGCGCCGAGATGGATGTCCCTCCAAGCGGGCTCGATTCGACCGTCACGCTGACGTTGAGAGGCTGAAGCTTCGAATTCGAAGATTGTCCTGCACGGGGCCGAAGGCGCGGCATTGCGCGCGCCCAACCGCTTTGATAGAGGCGCGGGCCTTGCCAGGAGCGGCGGCGCCTTAGCCGTCCATTCTCATGCACGTGCGGTCGTGGCGGAACTGGTAGACGCGCAGCGTTGAGGTCGCTGTGGCCGAAAGGCCGTGGAAGTTCGAGTCTTCTCGACCGCACCATCACAGTCCGGCATGGCGGCGCGATGCTATAAACCAGGGTTAATGGCCGCGTAACCTGCGCTTTGGTATGGGGTGAGCATGAGCGAAAAGATCGAGCGCAGCGACGAGGAATGGCGTTCCCGGCTTACGCCTGAGCAGTACCGGGTCCTTCGGCAGGGCGGGACCGAGCCGCCGTTCACCGGCGAGCTTCTTCATGTCAAGGGGGAGGGCGAGTTCCGCTGTGCGGGCTGCGGCCAGCCTCTGTTCGACGGCGATTCCAAGTTCGACAGTGGAAGCGGCTGGCCAAGCTTCACCGCGCCCGCCGGCGAGGATAAAGTGGAGGAGCACCTCGACACTTCCCACGGAATGGTCCGCAAGGAAGCGCGCTGCTCCCGCTGCAAAGGCCATCTCGGCCATATTTTCCCCGACGGGCCGGGGCCAGAGGGGCTGCGCTACTGCATCAATTCGGCCGCGCTCGAGTTCGAGGGCGACCCGGACGGGGACGAATGACCTTCTTGCCCGACCGGCTGCTGCTTCCTATCGCCTGAACACAGATGGCCAAGTCCAAGACCGGCACCCAGCGGCGCCCGCTCATCACCGCAACCAAGGCGCTGCTTTATGCCGCGCTGCTGGGGGTGATCGCGCTCGCCGTTGCGGTCGCTGTCGCCGTCTCCTCTCTTCCCAGTTACGGACAGCTCTCCCAGAGGTCGGATCTGGGGCAGATGATTCGGGTCCACGGGTCGAACGGAGCGGTGCTGGTGTCGCTCGGCCCGAGCTTCGGCAAATGGCTGACCTACGAACAGATCCCGCCGGCGATGCGCGCGGCGATGATCGCCATCGAGGACAAGAGGTACCGTTTCCACATCGGCGTCGATCCGATCGGAATCGCCCGCTCGCTCGGAGTCCGGTTCGAAACCGGCGAGTGGCGGCAGGGCGGTTCGACGATCACCCAGCAGCTCGCCCGCAACATTTTCCTAACCAACAGCCGGACGTTCGGCCGAAAGATCAAGGAAGGCGTTCTTGCGCTGGCGCTGGAGCGCAAGTTCACCAAGGATCAGATTCTCGAGCTCTATTTGAACCGCGTCTATTTCGGCGGCGGCGCCTACGGAGTCGACGCCGCGTCCCGCCGCTTCTTCGGCCACAGCGCCGAAAATCTCTCGCTCGGGGAAGCCGCGATCATTGCCGGGCTGGTAAAGGCGCCGTCCAACTATTCGCCGACCGCCGACATCCAGGCGGCGCGCGGCCGGGCGCAGGTGGTTCTTCAGGCGATGGTGGAAAACGGCTTCGTCCCGGCGGACGCCGCATCGAGCATCGACCCCGCCCGGATCCGGATTCAGCCGGTAACCAAGCACGACAGCGTCCGCTATTTCACCGACTGGGCGCTGCCCCAGCTCGACACGCTGATCAACGAGACCTCCGAGCCGATCGACGTCTGGACGACGCTCGACCCGGATCTCCAGCAAGCGGCGCATCGCGCAATCGTCGCCAATGCCCCGGGCAAGGCCCAGGGGGCGCTGGTCTCGCTGGACCGGGACGGCGCTGTCCGGGCGATGATCGGCGGCAAGAGCTACCCGCAATCGATCTACAACCGCGCGTCCCAGGCCGAGCGCCAACCCGGGTCGGCGTTCAAGCTGTTCGTCTATTTGGCGGCGCTCGAATCGGGAATGCGGCCGGGCGACGTGATGGTCGACCAGCCGGTCGACATCGGCGGCTGGCAGCCGCGAAACTCGACCCGGACTCATTCCGGCCCGGTCACCATTCGCGAAGCCTTCGCTCGCTCGATCAACACGATCAGCGCCCAGATCGGCCAGCAGCTCGGCTTTTCGACGATCGCCGACATGGCGCGCCGGTTCGGGATCACCACGCCGATCTCGACCTATCCGGCGATGGTGCTCGGAACCAGCGACGTCCGGCTGATCGAAATAACCCAGGCCTTCGCCTCGGTCGCGAACCGCGGAGTGTCCGTTTCCCCCTATGCGATCACCCGGGTGGCGACGGTCAACGGGCGCGAGCTTTATCGCCGCGAGCCGCCCGACCAAAGGGTGCTGGTCGCGCCCTGGGTCGCTGCCGAGATGACCGACCTGCTCCAGGCGGCGGTGATGACCGGGACCGGCCGGGCCGCGCAGATCGGCCGCCCGGTAGCCGGCAAGACCGGCACCACCCAGTCGAACCGCGACGGCTGGTTCATCGGCTTTTCAAGCGGGCTCACCACCGGCGTCTGGATGGGCCGCGACGACGCTCGTCCGGTTGGGGGGCTGGCCGGCGGCACCGCACCCGCGCGCGCCTTCCGCGATTTCATGGTGCGGGCGGTTGCCGACCGACCGGTCGAGCAATTCGAAACCCAGGTTCCGATGCCCGACTGGGACCTGGAGCCGGACGACCCGTTCCTCAACGACGGCTTCTTCGATCCCGAGGCTGGGCAGATGGTCGACGAAGACGGCTTCCCGATCTATCCCGAGCCGGACGCCGGCCTCCAGCAGCAGCCCGGAGCGCCGCAGCCGCAGCAGCCCCAGCCTCAGGGCGGTCTCTCGCAACAATGGCTCGACAGCGTACTCGGGACCGGACGGGAACGGCCGCAGCCTCGGCCCCCGGTGGAACGGCGCCCGCCGGCCGGGGCGCCGTCGCAGCCGCGCTCAGGAAGTGATTCCAATCCTGCGCAGCCGCGGCCCGACCCTCCGCAATAGCGCCTTCGCCTCGCGGACATCGCCGTCGAACAGCTCGCGCTCGAGCGCCCGGAAACCGGCGCCGTGATTGAGGTGCATCAAATGCGCCACTTCATGAGCCACGACGAAACGCCGGGCTTTCGGCGGAGCGAGGATCAGGCGCCAGCTGTAGCGGATCGCACCGCTGCTGGAGCAGCTCCCCCAGCGAGTCCTGGCGTCGCCGATTGCGACCGACGAGGCTGTCAGGCCGGCCGCGGCCGCTATCTCCGACGTGTCCCTGGATAAGGTTTCCAGCGCCAGGCGCCGGAGGAATTGCTCGATCCTTCGCCCGAAGGCGGGCCTTGGGCCGCCGCAGGTCAGCTTGCCCGAATCGAGGACTGCAATTCGCGGCGCTCCGTCGGACCAGCAAAGCTCGACCGGCGCTCCCTCGATCGGAATGGTCGCTCCGGGAACCAGCGGCTCGGGCGGCCCGATCCGTCCCAGCTGCTCGGCGACCCAGCGCTTCTGGCAAGCGGCCCATTCGAGCGCGGCGGCCGGCCGGACGCTGCGCGGGTGCGTGACCTTCAGGACCTGTGCGCGCTCGTCGAGCCGAAGGCGCATCCGGCGCGCCGATTTGATCGCGCAAAGCAGGACTGGAAGCGGCAGGTCCGGATGGCTTTCCAGCCGCCGGCTAGAGCGCACGCTCGACCACGTGCAATTCAAGATCGCCGGCATCGTCCTCGCTGATCGTCCAGTCGCGGGTCGATTGCCGGGCTTGGTGAACCGTCTCGCGGGATCCGGAAACGAGGTAATGCCAGGAGGGAAGCGGTTTCCCGGCCGCTCGCAGCCGGTAGGCGCAGGTTTCGGGAAGCCAATCGAACCTTTCCAGCTTTCGCCGGTCGAGGACCACGCAATCGGGGACCAGCTTCTTGCGGTTCGGATAATCGGTGCAGCGGCCGTTGCTGCGGTCGAGCAATCGGCAGGCGACGTTGGTCGGATGAAGCTCGCCGCTGTCGTCGTCGAGCAGCTTGTGCAGGCAGCAGCGTCCGCAGCCGTCGCAAAGCGCCTCCCATTCGCCCTTGTCGAGCTGGGCCAAAGGGTTTTCCCAAAATGGCTTGCCTTGATTCATGACAGAGCCAGCTTTGCTCTGCTAACCGGCAGTGATCAAGCCACCAGCAGGGGGACTTTGGCATGAATGCGCTGACACGCGCGATACTCGCGATTGCGATCGGATCGGTCGCCGCTCCCGGCTGGAGCCAGGGTGGCGCCTATGATGGCGAGCAGCTGGTTTCCGCGATCCGCAAGGGTGACGGCGGCGCCGCGCTGGCGCTGCTCAAGGAGAAGCCGAGCCTGGTGGACGCCCGCGACCTCAACGGGAAGACGGCGCTGATCATGGCGATCGAAACGCGCAATGACGACTGGACCGGCTATCTTCTCCAGCAGGGCGCCAGTCCGAACCTCGCAATGCGCGACGGCGAAACCCCGCTGATGGTCGCGTCTCGCCTCGGTAGCCAGAACGCCGTCGATTGGCTGATCGCCAGCGGCGCCCGGGTCGACGACAGCAACCGAAAGGGCGAGACCGCGCTTATCGTCGCCGTCCAGCGGCGCCAACTCCCGGTCGTGCGCGCCCTTCTGAAGGCCGGGGCCGATCCCGACAAAACCGATTCGGCCGCCGGATATTCGGCCCGGGAATATGCGAAGCGCGACAATCGCACCCCCGAACTGCTGCGGGCGATCGAAGCCAACAAGCCGAAACCCTAGCTGCCCTCGCCAAGAATGGGGTCGAGCTGCTCGGAAATTCTGCGCGCGGCGCGCCGGGCAAATTTCAGAAGCTCCGCCTTGCGGCGCGCCGGGGCGAGCGGCCGGTACGCTGCGTCGCGGACCAGGGCGGCGTCATAGCGGTCCGCAACGATCAGCCCCGCCTCGCTCGGTAAAAAGCGCTCGCTCTCCAGGATCGCCGCCAGCTGGGCCGGGACAGCCCAGAAGAACCGGTCGCAATAGTCGAGATAATCGGTCCACTTGCAGTCGCCGACCAGGTCGCAGCGCGCGACCTTGATCTCGACGATCGACAAATTCCCCTTCGGATCGATCGCCATCATGTCAGCGCGCCGGCCGTTCGGCAGCGGCACCTCGCACAGCGCGAAGACCTCCTGCCTGCAGAACAGTCGGGTGACCCCGCGCGAGACATCGGCCGCCAGCGGTGGCGAATCGGCAAGGTAAAGCGGTCGGGCTGCGGCCTCCATGGCCGAAGGCTAAAACGAAATGCGAACGAGCGAAAGCCGGTCAGCGATAGAAGATGTGGTTCCCGATCGACGCCACCCGCTTCATCTTCCAGCCCGGGCTCACTCGCCGCGCATGGAAGAAGAGGGCGTTGCCGGCTTTCGAATCCTTCAGGTCCTGGTCAACGATCTTGGCGATCGCCACGGCCGTCTTCCAGGCGCGGCTCTGCCTGGCGACCTTTGGCCAGGACTTGCCGCGGACGAAGGAGAATTGCTTGCGCTGCACCAGCACCCCACAATAGGTGCTCGGGAACCGGCCGCTCTCGGCGCGATTGACGATGACCTCGCCGACCGCCAGCTGGCCGATCAGCGGTTCGCCCTTCGACTCGAAATAGATGCCGACGGCCAGGCATTCCATCTCGCGGCTGCCCGGGTCGGCGCTTCGCAGCTGCGCGACCAGGGTCGGCAGGTCCGCCTCCGGATCGACCGAATCGCTGTCCGGGGCCGGCGTATGAGCGGCCGCTTGCGGTGCCGGCTCGGCCGGAACGGCGAGCTGGTCGGAACTGCCAAGCAATTCCTGCGCGATTTCCGAGGGGCTGACCGAGGTGACCGAAGGAAGCAGCGGCTCCGTGTTGGCGCCGACTTGCGCCGGAGCTACCGAACCAGCGCTCATTACAGCACAGATCAGCAGCGCCGACCGAAGGGAAACAGCCATATTGTCCGTTATCTTTGCGGTGAACTGCCCGACACCCCGGAGCGACTACGCGCGGACTATTCCGCTTTGCCCCCGAACCATTCCCCGTCTCGCGTGGTGCCCTTGCCGGTCATCCGGCGAAAAGCACCCCCCGCTCTCACTTGTCTCCCTTTTCCCGGGAGCCGCGCCTGGGTCAAGCAGCAAAGGTCGTTTCAGCGATGAATCGTTCCGGCTCTGCGATATCCAGCTCAATCAGCCACAAATCCTGGTCGAACGAGACCCGCTTTTTCAGAAATTCGGCGATTTTCTCCTCATTTTCCGAATCCGCCGGTCCGGCCTTCGCCCATCGGTAGCGGCCGTCCAGCGCCAGCGTCCGCTCCAGGCAGACAATGTAGCTTCCCCGGCGGCGCACGACGATCAAAAGGGCGCCCCGCTCGGGATCGCCCTTGCGAAGGATTGCGGCGAAATCGCCCGCTGCCTGGGTACGGCGGATCAGCCCCGTAGCCTCCACCGAGGCGCTTAAGCGGCCAGCGCTCATCCTCGGCTCAGGCGGCGTCGCGCTCGTCCGCTCCCATCAGCACGGCCGCCAGCGCATCGCGGCTGCGCGCACCCCGCATTTTCTCGAGAGTCGGCGCGTGGCGGACCACCCGGCTGATGGCGGCAAGAGCCTTTAGATGCTCGGCCCCGGCATCCGGCGGCGAGAGAAGCAGGAAGACTAGGTCCACCAGCTTGCCGTCGATCGCCTTGTAGCGCAAAGGTTCGGCAAGGCGCACCATCAGGCAATAGACTTGGCCCAGCCCATCGATCTTGCCGTGCGGAATGGCGACCCCCTCGCCGAAGCCCGTGGAGCCGAGCTTCTCACGCTCGGTGATCGGCAGGAGGATGGCGGCGGGCTCGATTCCGAGCTGGTTTCCCGCGAGGCTGGCGAGCTGGTTGAGCAGCCCGCGCTTGTTGGCCGCGGGCATAGCCGGCTTGATCGCTCCGAAATCCAGGAAGTCTGTCAAATGCATCACGAACTCGACAAATGCGCCGCTTCACGAGCGGCCGTTTAAAAAGGGGGAGACGCGCTTTGGCTCAATGCGGCTCGACCCAACCGATATTTCCGTCCTCCCGTCTATAGACCATGTTGAGCTCACCGGTCTTGCTGTTGCAGAACATCAGCGCCGGCGTGTTCCTCAAATCCATCATCATCACGGCATCGGCGACGCTTGCCTCGGGGATATCGGCCTGGCCCTCGGCCACGATCGCGGGATTCGCCGGAGGCTCCTCCTCTTCGGCGGGCGCCGCGAATATTCGGTAGGAGGCGTTGGCCTCGAGCCGCTCGGTGACATCCTGGCCGGCATGACGCTGCTTCAAGCGCTTCGAATAGCGGCGGAGCTGTCTTTCTATCTTGTCGGCGGCGGCTTCGAAGGCGACCTGCGGAGTCGGCGCTCTATGCGACGACTTCAGGACGACGCCCTGGGCGACAGGAGCGACGATGTCGCAGGTGAAATCATTGTGGGGGCCACGACCGAAGGTCACGTTCGCCCCGACCGCTCGCGAATAGTATTTCTCGGTGATTTCCTCGATCCGCTGGACCGCATGTTCCTTGACCCAATCGCCTGTTTCGACCTGATGATCGGCGATGCGTACATCCACGAGGCAGGCTCCTTCCTTGCGAAACTCTAAGGTCGCTTAGGGCGGCGTTCGCGGCTGCGTCAACTCGCAGCGGTGAAGCGTGCCCAGAGGGGGTTGGCCAGCTTCGCGATAAACGCGCGGTGGCGTTCGAGTTCATCGAATGCCGCTGAGTGCGGGCGCGCAACCCGGGGTTCGCATTCCGTAACGGCGCCGCCGATCCCGGCCGCCACCACCGAGTCTTCGCTGCCTTCGACGAGGCCCAGGCCGATCTGGCGGCCGCCGGTCAGCTCGACGTAAACCTGCGCAAGCAACTGGGCGTCGAGCAGCGCGCCGTGCCTGGTCCGGCGGCTTCGGTCGACCCCGAAGCGCGTGCACAAAGCGTCGAGGCTGTGCTTGCAGCCGGGGTGCCGGCTGCGCACCAGGGCGAGCGTGTCGACCATCCGGCTGAGGCAAATCACCTTGTGCCCGCAACGCCCCAATTCGTGATTGAGAAAGCCGAAGTCGAAGCTGGCATTATGGGCGACCAGCGGCGAATCCTCGATGAAATCGAGAAGCTCCCCGGCGCGCTCGGAGAAGCGCGGCTTGTCGGACAGGAAGACGTCGGTGAGCCCGTGGACCGCCTCGGCTCCCGACGGCATCGAGCGCTCCGGATTGAAATAGGCGTGGAAGTGACGGCCGGTTTCCGCCCGGTTGAGCATCTCGATGCAGCCGATCTCGACGATCCGGTCTCCGCCCGCCGGATCGAGCCCGGTGGTCTCGGTGTCGAAGACGATCTCGCGCATGGCCCGATTTAACCACTGGGCCGCAGGCCGAGGCAAGCCATTATGTCGAGCACCTGCCGCTCAGTTGTGGATAGGTCGGTGCCGGTGTCGATCACGAAATCGGCCCGGCTGCGCTTTTCCTCGTCCGGCACCTGGCGGGCAAGCAGCGCCTCGAACTTCTCCTCGGTCATGCCCGGCCGGGACAGCACTCGCTCGCGCTGAACCTCCGGCGGTGCAGTCACGACGAGGATTTTGTCGAACGCCTCCTCGCCGCCGGTTTCGAACAGCAGCGGTATTTCGAACACAAGCGCCGGCTTGTCCTGGTTCTCCAGGAGGAATTTGGACCGCGCGAGATGAACAGCGGGGTGCACCAAGGCTTCGAGGTCCGCGAGCTCGTCGGGATTGCCCACCACCCGGTTCGAAAGCGCCTCGCGATTGACCCCGCCCTCGTCCGTCGTTCCGGGGAAACGCCGCTCGATTTTCTCCACCAGGCCGCCGCCAAGGCCCTGGAGCCGGCGAACCTCGAAATCGGCGTCGAACACCGGGACCCCGGCGCGCTCGAACATTCGAGCGACGGTGGATTTCCCCATTCCGATCGAACCGGTGAGCGCCAGCTTGATCATGCCTCGAGGATCTTGCGCTCGCGAAGCGCCGCGAGAAGCGGAAGAAGCGGCATTCCCATGACGGTGAAATGGCTGCCTTCGATTGCCGAGAACAATTGCACGCCGCGCCCTTCCAGACGGAAAACCCCGACGCAATAGCCGACGTCCGGCCATTCGGCGTCGAGGTAGTGCTCGATGAACTTGACCGAAAGCTCGCGAACCCGAAGGCTGGCGGTGTCGGTGAAGCTCCAGTCGATTTCGCCCGACCGGGCCAGAGCGACAGCGCTGGTCAGGAGCAGGGTCTTGCCCGAGAAGAAACGCAAATGCTCGGCCGCCTCGGCCCGGCTCCCCGGCTTGTCGAACAGCCGGCCATCGACGCTGACCACCGAGTCGCTGCCGATCACCCAGTCGCCCCGCGCCTTGCCGCTGACGGTAAGCGCCTTGGCCCGGGCGAGCTCGGCGGCGAGCGGCTCCGCCCGCGATTGGCGTTTTTTCTCGGCGGCTTCGTCGACATCGGCCGGCTGGACCGAAAAGGCGATTCCGGCATCGTCCAGCATCTTTTTGCGAATGGCGCTCGAAGAAGCGAGGATCAGCGGCATTTAAAACCTGCGGCTTGGCAACCCTGTGGAAAAGCCCGGTGGAGTCCCTAGCCCGGGAATGGGGACAGTCTCAATGAGGGCTGCGTCCCCGTTGACCTTCAGTCTATCCGGACATCCATCCACGGGCACCCGATTCCATCCCCAGCCTGTGAATCATGGTGGAACCGCCATGCGACTCGCGCGATTACCGTGCTTCTTTGCAAACTGCCTTTGTTGGCAAAGCCGGAACCCAAGCCTAAGTCCCGCTTCCCGCCGCCCTACTACCTCAACAGTTTTTCTATTAAAGAATCTAATAAGGGAGAAACTAGTGTCCCCTTCCCCGCCCTTGCCGGCGAGTCCGGACAAGCCCCTGCTTGCCGTCCTGAAGGGTCACAAGCCCAAGACGCCTCCGCTGTGGCTGATGCGGCAGGCGGGGCGATACCTTCCCGAATACCGGCAGTTGCGCGAGGAGAAGGGAAGCTTTCTGAACCTCGTCTACGAAAGCGACGCGGCCGCCAAGGTCACCCTGCAGCCGCTCGAGCGTTTCGATTTCGACGCGGCGATCCTGTTTTCCGACATACTGATCGTGCCTTTCGCAATCGGGCAGAATTTGAGCTTCGTCGCCGGCGAGGGGCCAAGGCTGACGCCTCCGCTCGGCTCGGCCGATCTCGATTCCCTCGAGCCGGTCCCGGCCCGGCTGAACCCGATCTACGAGACGGTCTCAAAGGTCAAAGCGCAGCTTTCGCCAGGAGTCGCATTGATCGGATTTTCCGGCGCTCCCTGGACTGTCGCCACCTACATGATTGCCGGCCAGGGAAGCCGCGACCAGTTGGAATCGCGGCGCCTGGCCTATGCCGATCCGGGCCGGGTGAAGGCGATCATCGAGCGCATCGAAACCCTGACCATCGACTATCTCTCCGGCCAGATCGAAGCGGGCGCCGAAGCCGTGCAGCTGTTCGACAGCTGGGCGGGAAGCCTTTCGCCGATGCAGTTCGAAAAGTGGGTGATCGCTCCGACGGCGCGCCTCGTCGAGCAGCTCAAGAAGCGGCACCCCGATGTCCCGGTAATCGGTTTTGCCAAGGGCGCCGGGGGCAAGCTTCGAGCCTATGCGCAAGAGACCGGAGTCGACCTCGTCGGGCTCGATGAAACCGTCGATCCCGTCTGGGCGGACAAGGAGCTCCCCACCGGCTTGCCGGTGCAGGGCAATCTCGATCCGCTCGCCCTGCTCGCCGGAGGCGACCAGATGCGCGACAGCGTTGCGCAAATCCTTGACGCTTTTCGCGAGCGGCCGCACATCTTCAACCTCGGCCACGGGATCCTCCAGGATACTCCGGTCGGGCATGTCGAGCAGCTGGTAGCGCTCGTGAAAGGGGGGCAATGACCGACCTGACCGGGCTGCTTGGAGCCGCTTATCCCTGGGTGCTCGCCGCCCATGTGACCTTCGTCATCTTCTGGATTGCCGGGCTGCTCCTCCTGCCGCGCCTCTACCTGTACCACCACGAGGCGGCTGCCGGTTCGGCCGAGGACCGCGCCTGGATCGAGCGCGAGCGGCGGACTCGCAAGATCATCCTCACCCCGACGATGATCGCGGTCTGGGTTCTGGGGCTTTTGCTTGCGTTTCACCTGGGCGCCTTCACCCAGGGCTGGTTCCACGCGAAGCTTGCCCTGGTGATCGCTCTAACCGGCTATCAGGGCTGGCTAAGCGTCTACGGCAAGCGGCTGGCTGCGGGAAAAAGGACGATGGGCGACAAGACGCTCCGGGTGATCAACGAATTGCCGGGGATTGCTGCGGCCCTCATCGTGGTGTTGGTGATCGTCCGGCCTTTCTGAATTCTGTCCAGGCAGCGCCAAGCAGCGATTGACTCGCGCATGACCGCTGCCTAACTCGCTTGCCAAGGGCTGCACCGGCCTGTTTTCTTCGATATTTCGCCGTTTCAGCCTTCCATCCATCCAGGCGCATTCCGCCGCCAAGGCTTTGACAGCTGACCCACCCAACGCCCGAAAAAGCGAATCCCAATGCATCTCAAAGACCTCAAACTGAAATCGCCGGCCGAGCTGGTCTCCATGGCCGAGAAACTCGGAGTCGAAGGCGCATCGACCATGCGCAAGCAGGACCTGATGTTCTCGATCCTCAAGGTCGAGGCGGAGGACGGCACCGAAATCATCGGCACCGGGACGATCGAGGTCCTCAATGACGGCTTCGGCTTCCTGCGTTCGCCGGAGGCGAATTACCTCGCCGGTCCGGACGACATCTACGTCGCTCCATCCGTCGTCCGCCGCTTCGGGCTTCGCACCGGCGATACCGTCGAGGGCGAGATCCGCGGCCCCAAGGATGGCGAGCGCTATTTCGCGCTGACGCGGATTACGTCGATCAACTTCGACGATCCCGAAGCGGTTCGCCACCGGGTCAATTTCGACAATCTGACGCCGCTTTACCCGGACTCGAAGCTCGAGCTCGATTCGTTCGATCCGACGGTCAAGGACAAGTCGGCGCGAGTGATCGACATCATCGCTCCGCAGGGCAAGGGCCAACGGGCGCTGATCGTCGCACCGCCGAGAACCGGCAAGACCGTTCTTTTGCAGAACATCGCCAAGTCCATCACCGACAACCATCCGGAAGTGTTCCTGATCGTCCTGCTGATCGACGAGCGCCCGGAAGAGGTCACCGACATGCAGCGTTCGGTGAAGGGCGAGGTGATCAGTTCGACCTTCGACGAGCCTGCAAGCCGCCACGTCCAGGTCGCCGAGATGGTGATCGAAAAGGCAAAGCGCCTGGTCGAGCACAAGAAGGATGTCGTGATCCTGCTCGATTCGATCACCCGCCTAGGCCGCGCCTACAACACCGTCGTTCCGTCGTCGGGCAAGGTGCTGACCGGCGGCGTCGATGCCAACGCGCTGCAACGGCCGAAGCGCTTCTTCGGCGCGGCGCGCAACATCGAGGAAGGCGGGTCGCTGTCGATCATCGCGACCGCGCTCATCGATACCGGGTCGAAGATGGACGAGGTCATCTTCGAGGAGTTCAAGGGCACCGGCAATTCCGAGATCGTGCTCGACCGCAAGGTCTCCGACAAGCGCATCTTCCCGTCGCTCGATGTCGGCAAGTCCGGCACCCGCAAGGAGGAGCTGCTGGTCGATCAGGCGACCTTGAGCAAGATGTGGGTGCTTCGCCGGATCCTGATGCAGATGGGAACGGTCGATGCAATGCAATTCCTTCTCGACAAGATGAAGGATGCGAAGTCGAACGAGGATTTCTTCGCTTCGATGAACCAGTAAGTCTGCCGACTGTCGGCCGTTCGGCCGTGGAACCGAAGGCGCCGGACCGGCTTTGGGATGCTCTGTTTGCTTGAGGGGCAACGCAGCGGATGATTGAGTTTCTGATTGCCGCGGTCGGCCATGCCACAGCGCCCGAATTCGGTTCGCTGGGCGGAATGTGGAACGCGATCGTCCACGACTTCTCGAACATTACCGAGCCGGGGGCCTTCACCATTTTCGTCCAGGTCCTGATGATCGACCTGGTGCTTGCCGGCGACAATGCGATCGTCGTCGGAGCGCTTGCGGCCGGCCTTCCGCCGCACCAGCGGCGGACGGTCATCATCGTCGGGATCGTCGCTGCCCTGGTGCTCCGGATCTTCTTCGCACTGATCGTCACTCAGCTGATGCAGGTCGTCGGCCTGATCCTGATCGGCGGGCTGCTGCTGCTCTGGGTTTCCTGGAAGATGTGGCGGGAAATGCGTCACCTCGGCGAGGGGGGTTCGCCCGAGATCGAAGGCGACGAGCATTCGGGCCTGCGGCCCGCCAAGAGCTTCGCCGGGGCGGTGTGGGCGGTCGCGATCGCCGACGTCAGCATGAGCCTCGACAACGTGCTTGCGGTCGCCGGCGCGGCCAGAGACCATCCGGGCATCCTGATCGTCGGCCTGGTTTTCGCGGTCGCGCTGATGGGCGTGGCGGCCAACATCATCGCCAAGTACATCGAGCGCTACCGGTGGATCGCCTATCTGGGGTTGGCGGTCATCCTCTATGTCGCCGTCAAGATGATCTATGACGGCTGGGTCGATCCGCAGGTTGGCCTCGGACAGATGTTCGCCTGACGTTTGAGCCCTTTGGAACAGGCCCGGGCCTGGGCTAGGGCGGCGAGGTGACTGACGACACCATTTTCGCGCTATCCAGCGGCAGCCCGCCGGCGGCCATTTCGGTGATCCGGGTGAGCGGGGCACTCGCGCATCTGTCGGGCGAAACTCTGGCCGGAAGTCTTCCCGAGGCGCGTCACGCCGCCGTGCGGGAGCTGCGGGATCGCGACGGTGTCCTTCTCGACGAGGCGCTCGTTCTTCGCTTCGATTCGCCGGCGAGTTCGACCGCGGAGGATCTGGTCGAGTTTCACTGCCACGGCGGCCGGGCCGTGGTGAACGCGGTCCTGGCTGCCCTGTCGCGGATCGATGGGCTTCGGCCGGCTCAGCCGGGCGAATTCACTCGGCGCGCATTCGAGAACGGGCGAATCGACCTCATCGAGGCGGAGGGCCTGGCCGACCTCATCGAAGCAGAAACCGAGAGCCAGCGCCGGGCGGCGCTGATGATGGCCGAAGGCGGGCTGAGCAAGCGAATCGCGGCCTGGCAGGACCGGCTTCTGGAACTTTCCGCACGCGCCGAAGGGGCCATCGATTATGTCGACGAGGACAGCATCGACACCGAGCCGCAGCTTTCACGCGACTGCGGCGCATTAGCAAAAGAGGTTGATCGCTGGCTGGTTCAGCCACGCGCCGAGCTGTTGCGCGAAGGCGTCCGAGTCGTCATCGCCGGCCCGCCCAATGCTGGAAAGTCAAGCTTGCTCAATGCCTTAGTTGGACACGACAGGGCAATCGTGACGGAGGTTCCGGGGACAACCCGCGACCATATCGAAGTTTCCCTGGCGTTCTCAGGCGTTCCGATCCGGCTGACCGACACCGCCGGGCTTCGCGAATCGACGGAGCTGGTCGAGCGAATAGGCGTCGATCGCGCCCGCGGCCTGATCGACCTTGCCGATATCCTCGTCTGGCTTGGCGAGGCCGGGGCCGCGCCGGACCATCCGCGCCTGATCCAGGTCCAGCCCCGATCCGACCTGCCGGGGCGAAGCCAGGCGCCGGAAGAGGCAATTTCGGTTTCGTCGAAGACCGGCGAGGGCCTGGCCGAGCTCGGCGCCGCCATCGTCGCCGAGGCCCGTTCCCTCCTTCCGGCCGAGGGCCAGCTGGCGCTCAACGCGCGTCAGGCGGATTGCGTTCGGGATGCGCGCGACATGCTTCGTGCGGCCGAGAGCGCCCTGGACCTCGTGATCCTGGCGGAAT
>DATKAY010000145.1:0-4418 GCA_035514495.1 Sphingomicrobium sp.
GCGATGAAGACGAGCCCGAGCTCGGCGCAGGCGGCGCGATACTCGCCCTTTTCGGTGACGTTCATCGGGCTGCAGGTGAGACCCGACAAATACCAGACGACGGGCAGCTTTTCGCCGCCCTCGGCCTGGGGAGGGAGGAAGATCGAGAAAGCCATCTCGGTCCCGGTGGCCGAGGACTGGTGCTTCACGACCAGCTGGCGTCCGCCGTGCGACCTGGTCTCGCTGACCGTTTCCACGATCAGTCGCGCGGATAGGCGTAATAGCCGCACAGCTTGTTGCCGTCGGGATCGCGCAGATAGGCGAGGTACATCTTGCCAAAGCCGCCGTCGCGGATTCCGGGCGGGTCCTCGATGGCCGTGCCGCCATTGGCGATTCCGGCCGCATGCCAGGCATCGACGGCTTCGGTGCTGTCAGCCTTGAAGCCGATGGTGGAGCCGTTGCCGGGGCTGCACGGCTTGCCGTCGATCGGCTCGCCGACTCCGAGCGCGCCTTCGCGGGTCATCCACCAGTCCGACCTGCCGAAGTCCCGGTGCGGCCGGATGCCGCGCGCGCCGAGGATCGAATCGTAGAACTTGCGCGACCGTTCGCGGTCGCTGCAGCCCAGCATCACATGACTGAACATCACTTGCTCCCTTCAATAGACGACAACGCTTCGGATGCTTGTCCCCGAGTGCATCAGGTCGAAGCCCTGGTTGATCTCCTCGAGCTCGAGTAGGTGCGTGATCATCGGGTCGATGGCGATCTTTCCGTCCATGTACCAGTCGACGATCTTCGGCACGTCGGTGCGGCCCCTGGCCCCTCCGAAGGCAGTTCCCTTCCAGACCCTGCCGGTGACCAGCTGGAACGGCCGGGTGGCGATTTCCCTGCCCGCCTCGGCGACCCCGATGATGACGCTGGTGCCCCATCCGCGGTGGCAGCATTCCAGCGCGGTGCGCATCACCTCGGTGTTGCCGGTGCAATCGAAGCTGTAGTCGGCGCCGCCGTCGGTAAGCTCGGAGATTTCCGCGACAAGCTGCTCGCGCGACTTGTCCCGGCCATCGATGAAGTGGGTCATTCCGAATTTCCGGCCCCATTCCTCGCGATCGGGATTGATGTCGATCCCGACGATCGGGCCCGCTTTGACCAGCCTTGCGCCCTGGATGACATTGAGGCCGATTCCGCCCAGCCCGAACACGACCACCGAATTGCCCGGCTCGACTTTGGCGGTGTTGATTACCGCGCCGACCCCGGTGGTCACTCCGCAGCCGATGTAGCAGCTGGTCTGGAACGGGGCGTCGTCGCGGATTTTTGCGACTGCGATTTCGGGAAGTACCGTGAAGTTCGAGAAGGTCGAGCAGCCCATGTAATGGTGGATCGTCTCGCCCTTGTAGGAAAAGCGGCTGGTGCCGTCGGGCATCACGCCCTTGCCCTGGGTGGCGCGGATCGCGGTGCACAAATTGGTCTTGCCGGACAGGCACGACCTGCACTGGCGGCACTCGGGCGTGTACAGCGGGATCACATGGTCTCCCTGCTTCACGCTGGTCACGCCGGGCCCGACCTCGCGCACGATTCCCGCGCCCTCATGGCCCAGGATCGACGGGAAAATGCCTTCCGAATCGAGGCCGTCGAGCGTGTAGGCGTCGGTGTGGCAGATGCCGGTCGCCATGATCTCGACCAGCACTTCACCCTCCTTGGGCCCCTCGAGATCGACCTCGACGATTTCGAGCGGCTGCCTGGGAGCGAAGGCGACGGCGGCGCGGGTCTTCATCTGCTGTCTCCACTGGGTCCTGACTGGAGGAACCGGCGAATCCACTGCGCGATGCGCGCATTGTCGTTGGGCGCGTCGAGCGAGGCGATCGCAGCATCGGGGTCGGTCAACCGCTCGCGGCGATAGTCGATCAGCGCCTTGGCGAAGTCCGGCTCGAACTCCGGGTGGAACTGGACCGAGATCGCCGGCCGGCCGGTCCAGGCAAGCGCCGCGAAGGGAGCGAAGTTCGACGACGCGAACACCTGGGTGTTCGGCGGCTGAACGACCACCTGGTCCTGGTGCGAGGCCGGCACCGCGATTTCGGGAACTAGGTCCATCCACGGCTCGACCTTCTCGACCCGATAGCGGTGAAGGCCGATCCCCCAGCCCCGGCCGGATTTCTCGACATGGCCGCCGAGCGCTTGCGCCATCGCCTGATGGCCAAAGCAGACCCCGACCATCTTCCTGCCGGCGGCGGATCGGATGAACTCCAGGAGCCCAGCGATCCAGTCATGGTCTTCATAGACCCCGGCGGGCGAGCCGGTGATGAGATAGCCATCACAAGCGGAGGGATCGCCCGGCAGCTCGCCCGACTGCACGGCGAAGGTCTCGAAATCGAACCCGTTGCCGAGCAGCCGCTCGAACATCGCGGGATAATCGCCGAAGCGCTGGGCGAAATCGCCCGGCGGCCGGCCGGTCTCCAGGATGGCGACTTTCATGCGCGCCGCCTTGCCACCGGATTGCCGTTCGGCCAATGCTCAAATCATGCAGGGGAATTCGCTCGAAGGGCGCCATGCCCTGATCACCGGCGGCGGCACCGGCATCGGCGCCGCGGCGGCAGAGGCGCTTTCGAAGGAAGGCGCGAAGCTGTCGCTGCTCGGGCGCAGGCTGGAACCGCTCGAGCAAATCGCCGAGCGCACCGGCGGCTCGACCTTCCAGTGCGACGTCAGCTCCACGGAGCAGATCGCGCGTGCCTTCGATGAGGCGCGGCAGGCGAACGGACCAATCGAGCTTCTGGTCGTCAACGCCGGGATCGCCGAGAGCGCGCCGTTCCACAAGATGACGCGCGAGAGCTGGGACAAGATCCTGTCCGTCAACCTCACCGGCGCCTTCGATTGCGCCCGGGCCGCGATCGGCGATTTGCTGAAGAGCGACCACGGGCGGCTGGTCTTCATCGCGTCGGTCGCCTCGCTCCGCGGCGTGCCCTATGCCGCGCATTACGCGGCCTCCAAGCACGGCCTGCTCGGCCTCGCCCGATCGCTCGCCGCCGAATATGCCAAGACCAACCTCACCGTGAACGCGGTCTGCCCCGGCTATGTCGACACGCCGATGACCGACCAGTCGGTCGCCCGGGTTTCGAAGATCACCGGGCGGAGCGAGGAAGAGGCGCGCTCGGCGATCACCGAGATGAATGCCAGCGGCCGGCTGGTCGATCCGCAGGCGATCGCCAACGTCATCTTGATGCTCTGCCTGCCGCTGAGCGCCGACATCAACGGCGCCGCGATCGCGATCGACGGCGGCACGAGCGCGTGACCCTGGAGGCGGCGACATTCGCTCCCGCCCACTTCCTGTGGGACTTCGCCGACGGCGTCGCGACCATCACCCTCAACCGTCCCGAGCGCAAGAACCCGCTGACCTTCGAGAGCTACGACGAGCTTCGCAACACCTTTTACGCCTTGGTGGAGGCGCGGGAGGTGAAGGTCGTGGTGATCGCCGGTGCGGGCGGCAACTTCTGCTCGGGCGGAGACGTCCACGAGATTATCGGCCCGCTGACCAAGATGGACCGCGACGGGCTTCTGGGTTTCACGCAGATGACCGGCGATCTGGTGAGGGCAATGCGCATTTGCCCGCAGCCGATCATCGCTGCGGTCGAGGGGGTTTGCGCGGGCGCGGGCGCGATTATCGCCATGGCGAGCGATCTGAGGCTGGCATCGCCCAATGCGACCGCCGCCTTCCTGTTCACCCGGGTCGGGCTGTCCGGCGCCGACATGGGCGCTTGCGCGATCCTTCCGCGGATCATCGGCCAGGGCCGCGCCGCCGAGCTGTTGTTCACCGGCCGAAGCATGGACTGCGCGGAAGGACTTGCCTGCGGCTTCTGGAACCGGGTGAGCGCCGACGTCCTCGCCGACGCCCAGCTGCTCGCTCGCCAGCTGGCCAGCGGCCCCAGCTACGCGCATTCGGTCACCAAGCGGCAGCTCGACGCCGAATGGCATGTATCAATCGAAGAGGCGCTTCAGATGGAAGCGGTGGCGCAGGCCGACTGCATGGAGACCAACGACTTCCACCGAGCCTATGAGGCTTTCTCGGCCAAGAGGAAGCCGGTGTTCGAGGGGAATTGATGGAGCGGAATTTTCTCTCCTGGCCTTTCTTCGAGCGGCGCCATCGCGAGCTCGCGGATGAGCTGACTGCCTGGTGCAAGGACAAGCTGCCGGAGCCGACCGGCGACCTCGACGAGGATTGCCGGGCGCTGGTGGCCGGGCTTGGGCAGGCGGGTTTCCTGAAGCTGGCGGTCGCCAGCGGCGACCAGCGCCCCGACGTTCGAAGCCTTGCGATCGCTCGCGAGACACTCGCCTATCATTCGGCGCTCGCCGATTATGCATTCGCGATGCAGGGGCTCGGCTCGGGCGCGATCTCGCTGTTCGGAACGGTCGAGCAGAAACGCCGCTGGCTTCCGGACGTCGCATCGGGCGAG
>DATKAY010000146.1:0-6231 GCA_035514495.1 Sphingomicrobium sp.
GGCGCGCATAGCCCGCAACACGCAGCTCATCCTCGCCGAGGAAAGCGGAGTGACGGCGGTCGCCGATCCGCTCGGCGGGAGCTGGTACGTCGAAGCGCTGACCCGCGAGCTGGAAGAAAAGGCCTGGGAGCTGATCCGCGAAGTCGAAGACCATGGCGGAATGACCAAAGCGGTGGCCGAAGGGCTGCCCAAGCAGCGGATCGAGGAAGCTGCTGCCGAAAGGGCGGCGAGGGTCGATACAGGCGAAGCGGTGATCGTCGGGGTCAACCAATATAGGCTGGCCGAAGAAAAAGAGCATGATTTCCTCGAAGTCGACAATGCCAGGGTCCGATTCGGGCAGATCGAGCGCATCGAGAAGGTTCGTGCGCAGCGCGACGAAGACAAGGTTCGCGCGGCCCTCGACGCGCTCGAACAGGGCGCCCGCGGCGATTCAAACCTGCTGAGGCTGAGCGTCGAGGCGGCGCGGGAGCGGGCAACCCTGGGCGAGATTTCCGATGCGCTCGAACGAGCCTTCGGCCGCTACGACACCGTTCCGCAGCCGGTCCGGGGCATTTACGGAAAGGCCCGCCGGGACGAACGCTGGAAAGCCGCGGAAGCTGGCACCCGGGCGGTGGCCGACCGGCTTGGGCGACAGCCGCGAATCCTCGTCGCCAAAATGGGCCAGGACGGCCACGACCGCGGCGCCAACCTCGTTTCCTCGGCTTTCACCGATTTGGGCTTCGAAGTGATTCCCGGCCCGTTGTTCCAGACGCCGCGCGAGACCGCGGAGATGGCGGTCGAGAAAGACGTCGACATGGTCGGCGCATCATCCCTGGCTGCCGGCCACCGCACCCTCATCCCCGAGATGATCGAGGCGCTCAAGGAACTGGGGAGGCCCGACATCAAGGTCGTCGCCGGCGGAGTCATCCCGCCGCAGGATTACGCGATGCTTCGGAAGGCAGGCGTCCAGGCGATCTTCGGCCCCGGCACCAATCTTGCCGACGCCGCCGACGAGGTTCTTCGCCTTCTCGGCCACAACCGGCCGCCGCTCGACGAGGCGGCGGAATAGCCATGAGCTACAGGGGGCGATCAACATTGAACTTCGGCAAAGTGCTGATTTGCGTTGCTGTCGGACTCGTGATCGCAGGGCTGGTGGTGGCCTTCGCAATCGGAGCCTCAATGGGGCACTGCGCGCCGAATCCTGATGGCACCGGGTGTGAGAATGAAGGGTTGGTACGCTTCTTGATGTTCCCGGGCTCTATTATTGTCGGAGCCATCGTCATGTTCATCCTCGTCAGATGGGCCACGAGAACGGAGTCCGATGTTCAGTAAAATCCTGATCGCCAATCGCGGCGAGATCGCCTGCCGGGTGATCCGAACCTGCCGTCGGATGGGAATCAAGACCGTCGCCGTCTATTCCGACGCCGACGCGCGCGCTCCGCACGTTCTCATGGCCGATGAGAGCGTTCGGCTCGGCCCGCCGCCCGCGTCCGAATCCTATCTCAAGGCCGAGCTGATCATCGATGCGTGCCGGGAGACCGGGGCCGAGGCCGTCCATCCCGGCTATGGCTTCCTGTCCGAGCGCGAAAGCTTCGCCAAGCAGCTCAAGAAGGCCGGAATCGCGTTCATCGGACCGCCGCCGAAAGCCATCCGGGCAATGGGCGACAAGATCGAATCGAAGAAGCTCGCGCAGAAGGCCGGCGTGAACGTCGTCCCCGGCTATCTCGGCGAGATCGGGAGCACCAACGAGGCGGTGAAGATCGCAAAGGACATCGGTTTTCCGGTGATGATGAAGGCTTCGGCCGGCGGCGGCGGCAAGGGCATGCGCCTCGCCCGCAATGAAAAGGACGTCCGCGAAGGCTTCGAATCGGTCAAGCGCGAGGGGCTGTCGAGCTTCGGCGACGACCGGGTCCTGATCGAGAAGTTCATCCTGGCGCCGCGCCACATCGAGATCCAGGTGCTCGGCGATCAGCACGGCAATGTCCTGTACCTCGGCGAGCGCGAATGCTCGATCCAGCGCCGCCACCAGAAAGTGGTCGAGGAAGCGCCCTCACCCTTTGTCACCCCCGAGATCCGCCGGGCGATGGGCAGCCAAGCGGTCGCTCTTGCAAAAGCGGTCGGCTATTACAGCGCCGGCACGGTCGAGCTGATCGTCTCGGGTGCCGACCCGACCGGCAAGAGCTTCTACTTCCTGGAGATGAACACGCGGCTTCAGGTCGAGCATCCGGTGACCGAGGAAGTCACCGGCCTCGACCTCGTCGAGCAGATGATCCGCGTCGCCGCCGGCGAGAAGCTCGCCTTCGGCCAGGACGAGGTGGTCCTCAACGGCTGGGCGGTGGAAACGCGGATCTATGCCGAGGACCCGTATCGCGGCTTCCTTCCGAGCATCGGCCGGCTCACTCGCTACACGCGGCCGCCGGAGAAAAGTGAAGACGAAGTCCGGGTCCGGATCGACGACGGAGTCGCCGAAGGCTCCGAAATCAGCATGTTCTACGACCCAATGGTCGCCAAGCTGGTGACCTGGGGCCCGACCCGCGAGGCCGCGATCGACGCGCAGATCACCGCGCTCGACTCGTTCGAACTCGACGGCATCGGCGACAATGTCGATTTCCTGTCGGCGCTGATGCAGCACCCGCGCTTCCGGTCGGGCGACATCACCACCGGCTTCATCGCCGAGGAATATCCGGAAGGTTTCACCGGCGCTCCAGCCGACTCCCAGCTATTGTCCGACATCGCCGTGATCGGCGGAATGATCGGAGCGATTACCGAGGAGCGCAACGCGCAGATCGACCACCAGCTCGGCCCGCCGGTCGCGCCATCCTGCGAGCGCATCGTCACCGTCGATAGCGAACAGCATCGAGTCCGGATCAAACCCTATGAAGGCGGAACGCTCGCGGTCGTGGACGGGGGCCAGCTGATCGACGTCATCGGCCGCTGGAGCCCCGGGCAGCGGCTTTTGTCGGTCACTATCGACGGCCGTCCGCTCATGGTGAAGGTGCAGCGCGCCGGCCGCTCCTGGCTGATCAACACGCATGGCGCGACGCACAAGGTGCAGTCCTTGCCGCCGCACGTCGCCGAGCTTTCGGCGCACATGATCGAGAAGGCGCCTCCCGACCTGTCGCGCCTTCTGCTGGCGCCGATGCCCGGGCTTCTCACCCGTCTCGACGTCAGGCAAGGCGACACGGTCGAGCCCGGCCAGCCGATCGCGGTGATGGAAGCGATGAAGATGGAAAATATCCTGCGCGCGCCCAGGGCCGCGACGGTCAAGGCGACGCCGGTGAAGGTGGGCGATAGCCTGGCAGTCGATCAGGTGATCGTGGAGTTCGACTAGGCGGCCACGGCTAGCCGGTTCGCAGCTCCACCCGCCTGAGCTTTCCTGTCGCAGTCTTGGGAAGCGCATCGACGAACTCGATCTCGCGCGGGTATTTGTAAGGCGCGATCTGCGCCTTCGAATGCGCCTGGAGCTCGGCGACGAGCGCTTCCGAGGGCTCCACATCCACCGCTGGAACCACGAACGCCTTCACCTTCTGGCCGCGATCGGGGCACGGCACGCCGACCACCGCGCATTCGGCCACCGCCGCGTGCGACAGAAGCGCGTTCTCCACTTCCGGTGCGCCGATATTGTAGCCCGAGCTGACGATCATGTCGTCGCTTCGCGCAAGGTACCAGTAATAGCCGTCCGCATCGCGCCGGTAGGTGTCGCCGGTGACGTTCCAGCCGTTCACGACATAGTCGAGCTGGCGCGGGTCATCGAGATAGCGGCAGCCGGTCGGCCCCTTGACCGCAAGCCGGCCGGTGCCCTCCTCCATCGGCTGGTCGTCATCGTCGAGCACGGTCGCCGTATAGCCCGGCACCGCCTTGCCGGTCGCTCCCGGGCGAACCTCCTCGCCCGCGGCCGAAATGAAGATGTGCATCATCTCGGTCGCACCGATGCCGTCGGTGATGGCGATTTCGGTGCGCTCCTTCCAGGCGTGCCAAATCGCCTCGGGCAAGTGCTCGCCCGCCGACAGGCAGTAGCGCAACGTCTCGAGCGCGGGCTCAAGGCCGGGTTGGCTGAGCATCGCCTTGTAGGCGGTCGGCGCGGTAGCGAGATGCGTGACTTTGAGCTTGACGATCGCCTCGAGCATGAGCTGCGGGCTCGCCTGCTCGATCGTCGCGCAGGCCGCACCGGCGCGCAGCGGGAACAGGAAAGCGGCGCCGAGGCCGAAGGTGAAAGCCATCGGCGCGCTGGTGAGAGCGACGTCCCCCGGCTTCATCCCGATCAAATGCTGCGCGAAACTGTCACAGGGGGCGAGCACGTCGCGGTGGAACTGGACGCAGCCCTTGGGAACCCCGGTCGTGCCGCTTGTGAAGGCGATCAGCGCCGGGTCGTCGCGGCCGGTGTCCACCGGCTGCAGCGGCTCCAGTCCCCCGCAACGCGTCTCCAACTCGCCCTTCCCGTGGTCGCCGTCATATTTGACGATGGAGCGGATGAAACTCGTCTGATCGGCGCCCTGCCGGAAGTCGCCGATGAAGCGCGAATCAACGATCGCGTGGCTGATCTGTGCCCGCTCGATCACTGTCGCGATTTCCCCGGGACGAAGAAGTGGCATGGTCGCGACGGTGATTCCCCCCGCCTTGAGTACGCCGAGCCAAGCGGCGAATATCGTGAAGCTGTTGGGGCCGCGAAGAAGCACCCGGTTGCCGGGAACCAGCCCCTCCTGCTCGACCAGCAGCCGCGCGATCCGGCCGCTGAAATCGTCGAGCTCGGTATAGCTCCACTCGCCGTACTCGTTGCGAACCGCCGGCGAATCCGGCTGGCCGCACTTCAAAAGTTCGGCCGCGGCATTGAGCCGCTCGGGATAGTGAAGCTCGGGAAGGTCGAAGCGGAACTCCGGGAGCTGCTCCCCGGGCGGCATGCGGTCGCGGACGAACGAATCGCATTCGCTCATTCAGGCACCACCGCAATCGTCTCGATCTCGACCTTCGCAGCGCTTTCGACCAGGCCCTTAACCTCGACCAGCGCCATCGCCGGATAGTGCGAGCCCATGATTGCCTTCCAGGCAGCGCCGATCTCGTCGCGCTCGTGAAGATATTCGCCGCGGTCGATCACATAGGCGGTCATCCGGACGATATGCTCCGGCCCGGCGCCGTCCTCGGCGAGTATTGCCAGCGTGTTCCTGAGCGCCAAAGCGAACTGGCCGTGGAGGCGATAGTCGGGGAAGCTCTCGTTCTCGTCCCAGCCCAAAATCCCGGCGGTAAAGATCATCCGGCCGCTCGCGGAAATGCCGTTGGAATAGCCTTTCGGCCGAGGCCAGCCCGGCGGTTGCAGGATCTTCATATGCGCGCCCCCTTCAACAGGTCCCTGGCAATGATCTGCCGCTGGACCTCGCTCGCGCCCTCGTAAATCCGGAGCGCCCGGATGTCCCGATAAAGCTCTTCGACCTTGACGCCCTTGGTGACTCCGGCACCGCCATGCATCTGCACCGCGGCGTCGATCACCTCCTGCGCAGCCTCCGTCGAATGGAGCTTGGCCATCGCCGCGGACCGGCGGTGGTCGGTCCCGCCGACATCCTGCATCCAGGCGGCGCGATAGACCAGAAGCGCCGACGCATCGATCAGGACCGCCATGTCGGCGAGCTTCTCCTGGGTCACCGCATTGTCGGCGAGCGTGCCGCTGCCCAGCCGCCGGTCGCCGGCAAAGGCCAGCGCTTCGTCAAGCGCCCGCCTGGAAAGGCCCAGAGCGGCGGCGCCGACGGTGACCCGGAACAGGTTCAAGGTCTCCATCCCGACCCGAAATCCCTCCCCCGGCTCCCCGATCACCGCCTCGGCGGGAAGCCGGACCTTGTCGTATTTCAGGCGCGCCAGCGGGTGCGGAGCGATGACTTCGATGCGCTCGGCAACCTGGAGGCCCTTTGCGCCGGCCGGAACGATGAAGGCGGAAAGTCCGCGCGAGCCCTCGCCCTCGCCGGTTCGAGCGAAAGTGAGATAGAAGTCCGCAATCCCGCCGTTGGAGATGTAGGTCTTCTCCCCAAGCAGGACCCATTCGTCGCCGTCCTGCTCGGCGGAGGTCGAGATATTGGCTGCGTCGGATCCCGATCTCGGCTCGGTCATCGCGAAGGCGGCGATCGTCTCGCCCGATGCGACGTCCGGAAGCCAGCGGCGTTTCTGCTCGACCGTTCCGAACAGCGAGATCGCGCCCGAGCCGAGCCCCTGCATCGCGAATGCATAATCGGCGAGCGCCGAATGATAGGCGAGTGTCTCGCGAGCGAT
>DATKAY010000147.1:0-12484 GCA_035514495.1 Sphingomicrobium sp.
CATCCCGATGTTGAGGCCGCTCAAATCGGTGTCGCCGTGATGGCCTTCCTCGATGTGGATCGCCGCGACCGCCTTGCAGTCGCCGTTGGTCGGAAGCGAATTGAACTGGCACGGGCAGCCGGCTGCGCAATTGCAGTGGACAAATTCCCGGCCTTTGATGGTCCATTTTGTCTCTGTCATGTACTGTTCTCCTCCTGGACAACGCCATACCAGACTTAAGCCGGGCCAACTAACAGTTCGATCCGTTTTCAGCCCGAAGATCGCGGGTCAGCGCCTCAGCCATCGGCATAGCCCTCTTCGCCGATTAGCGGGACGAAGCGCACTCCGCCCAAATCCTCGGTAATCAGCTTGCCCCTGGGGCCCTTGGTCACCTTCACCAGTTTCTGGACCCAGCCCGGGTCGCCGACCGGCATGACGAGGCGCCCGCCGTCGGCAAGCTGGCCGACCAGGGTCTTTGGCACATGGCTCCCGCTCGCTGCGGCGAGAATGGCGTCGAACCGTGCCTCCTCGGCCCAGCCCCTGGTGCCGTCGCCTTCGACGATCCGGACGTTGTCGTAGCCGAGCCGCTCGATCCGCTCCCTGGCAACGCGCACCAGCTCGGCCTGCCGCTCGATGGCGATCACTTTGCACGCAATCCGGCTGATCACCGCGGCCGCATAGCCGGAGCCGGCGCCCACCTCGAGCACCTTGTCGCCGGCCTTGATCTCGGCCGCGTCGATCATCATCGCGACGATATAGGGCTGCGAGATCGTCTGCCCCGCCTCGATCGGAAGCGGGTGATCGCCATAAGCGAGATCGGCATATTCCTCGGAAATGAATGCCTCGCGCGGGACTGAGCGGAAGGCCTCGAGAATCGCCGGTCGCTTGATTCCGCGGCTCTCGATCTGCCGCTCGACCATCGCCTCGCGCTCGGCAGCGAAGTTCGTCATGGTCTGGTCCACATGAACCTCCTCCCCTCGATAACTCGAACGGGCAAAAGGCTGTTCCGGTCTCGGCGCTAGATTAGCCCCGCCAGCGGACTGCTCGGGTCGGCGTAGCGGCGCTTGCCCATTCGCCCGGCGAGATAGGCAAGGCGCCCCGCCTCGACCGCTTGCCGCATGGCGCGCGCCATCATCACCGGATCCTTCGCCTCGGCGATCGCGGTGTTCATCAAAACCCCGTCGCAGCCCAACTCCATCGCCACCGCCGCATCGCTGGCGGTGCCTACCCCGGCATCGACCAGCACCGGCACTTTGGCGCCCTCGACGATCAGCCGGATGGTGACGAGGTTCTGGATTCCAAGGCCCGAGCCGATCGGCGCTCCCAATGGCATGATGGCGACCGCCCCGGCCTCTTCCAGCTGCTTCGCCGCGATCGGGTCGTCGACGCAATAGACCATCGGCTCGAAGCCCTCCTTCACCAGGACTTCCGTTGCCTTCAGCGTCTCGCGCATGTCGGGATAGAGCGTCCGCGCCTCGCCCAGCACCTCGAGCTTCACCAGGCTCCATCCGCCGGCCTCCCGCGCCAGCCTCAATGTCCGGATCGCCTCGTCGGCGGTGAAACAGCCGGCGGTATTGGGAAGATAGGTGACTTTCCCGGGATCGATGAAATCGGTCAGCATCGGCTGGCTCGGGTCGGCGACGTTCACCCGCCGGACCGCGACGGTGACGATCTGCGCCCCCGAAGCCTCCACCGCCGCCGCATTTTCTTCGAAATTCTTGTATTTGCCGGTGCCGACGATCAGCCGCGAGGTGAAGGTCCGTCCCGCCACCGTCCAGTTGTCGGCACTCACCGTCTGCGGCGCGTTCACTTCACCCTCCTCCGACGAAATGCACGATCTCGAACGCATCGCCGTCGCTCGCCTCGACCTGCCCGAGCATCGAGCGAGGCACGACTTCGAGATTGCGCTCCACTGCCACCTTGCGCGGATCGATCCCGAGCGCCTCGAGCATCGTCGCGATCGAGTTTCCGGCGGGCACTGTTCGCCGCTCGCCGTTCACTTCCACACAAATCATCTGTTTTTGAGCCGTTTCAGCCATATGCCCGAGCTGCTTTGTGGATTGCCTTCATCGCCCATATAGAGGCGCGCCGTGACGACGCCACCCGTTGCGCTGACCACTGGACGCGGCCTCCAAGCTCTGCAAGGGGGCTGCATTCACGTCGAAGCGCCGGAATAATTGGGGGAAAGACAGATGGCCGGACCTGCGAAAGGGACCGCACGAAGCGGGTCGATGCGCATCGATCCCGCTTTGGTGCGCGAGCTTGCTCAGCTCCTGACCGAGAATAGCCTGACCGAGATCGAGGTCGAGGACGGCGATCGCAAGATCAAGGTCCGGCGCGATCTCGCCGCCCCGGCTGCTTTGGCCCCGGGCACTTCGGCTCCCGCACATCCGGCCCAGCCGGGGGCCGCTGTGCCGACCGGCACGGAGCCGGCGGCAGCCGAGACGAGCGGAGAGAGCGTTCGCTCGCCGATGGTCGGCACCGCCTTCCTCTCCCCGGAGCCGGGGGCTGCTTCGTTCGTGAAGCCCGGCGACACGGTCAAGGCCGGCGACACTTTGCTGATCGTCGAGGCGATGAAGGTGATGAACCCGATCACCGCCCCGCGCGGCGGAGTCGTCAAGCAGCTGCTCGTCGAAAGCGGACAGCCGGTGGAGTACGACCAGCCGCTCGTCCTGCTCGTCTAATGACGATCAGCAAGCTTCTCATCGCCAATCGCGGCGAAATCGCGCTTCGAGTCCACCGCGCCTGCCATGAAATGGGAATCCGGACGGTCGCGGTTCATTCGACCGCCGATGCCGACGCGATGCACGTCCGGCTGGCCGACGAGGCAATCTGCATCGGGCCGCCCGCGGCAAGCGATTCCTACCTCAACATCCCGAATATCATCTCGGCGGCGGAAATCGTCGACGCCGACGCAATCCACCCGGGCTACGGATTCCTGTCCGAAAACGCCAAGTTCGCCGAGATCGTCGAAAGCCACGACATCATTTGGGTCGGCCCGAAGCCCGAGCATATCCGGACGATGGGCGACAAGATCGAGGCCAAAAGGACCGCGGCAAAGCTCGGCCTGCCGCTCGTTCCCGGCTCCGACGGCCCGCTGTCGAGCATCGCCGAGGCGAAGTCGCTGGCAAAGGAGATCGGCTATCCGGTGCTGATCAAGGCGGCCTCGGGCGGCGGCGGCAGGGGCATGAAGGTCGTTCCGTCCGAAGACCAGCTCGAAAGCCTGATGAGCCAGGCGGCCTCGGAAGCCCGCGCCGCCTTCGGCGACGACACCGTCTACATGGAAAAATATCTTTCCGACCCGCGCCACATCGAATTCCAGGTGTTCGGCGATGGCGAGGGCAACGCAATCCACATCGGCGAGCGCGACTGCTCGCTCCAGCGCCGCCACCAGAAGGTGCTCGAGGAAGCGCCCTCGCCCGCGCTCTCCCCGCAACAGCGCGAGCATATGGGCGAAGTGGTCTGCAAGGCGATGTCGGAAATGGGCTATCGCGGCGCCGGCACGATCGAGTTCCTCTACGAGAACGACGAGTTCTTCTTCATCGAGATGAACACCCGACTCCAGGTCGAGCACCCGGTGACTGAGATGATCAGCGGAATCGACCTGGTGCGCGAGCAGATCCGGGTCGCCCAGGGCGACGGCCTGTCCTGCCGCCAGGAGGACATCCACCTCCACGGCCATGCCATCGAATGCCGGATCAATGCCGAGGATCCGCAGACCTTCATGCCCTCGCCCGGCCTGGTGAAAAATTACGTCGCCCCGGGGGGAATGCACGTCCGGGTCGATAGCGGCCTCTACGCCGGCTACCGGGTGCCGCCCCATTACGACAGCATGATCGCCAAGCTGATCGTTTACGGGACGACCCGGGAGCGCTGCATCATGCGCCTCAAGCGAGCGCTCGAGGAGTTCCTGCTGGAGGGCATGAAAACGACCGTCCCGCTCCACCAGCGGATCGTCCGGGACCCCGAGTTCCTGGCCGGCGACTATACGATCAAGTGGCTCGAAGCCTGGCTCGAAAAGAACCCCGAATAGCTCCAGCCTCGATTACTCGAACACATTTCCCGCGGGCTTTCCGCCGATCACCAGCTGCCGCCTCTCGACCGGCGCGATCCGCACCTCGCCCAAGGTCTCAACGGGTGTGGCACCGCGACTGCGCGACGACAAGCGGGCCGTCCACGAATATAGAGGGGAGCCTTCAAGCCGGGACTCTATCATGGAAATGCTGCGGCCACTCGCCGAACTTCCGGTCTCCATCGACCCCGAAAAGGTCGAGGCAGCGATTGCGCCCTTCCTCGTCGCGCAAGGCGACGGGCTGCGCTGGCGAGCCGAGGTCGCGCGCCGCTGGGGCTCGACCCTCTTTCGCCTGCTGGCAGGCCGCGAGACCGGGCGCGACCGGCAGACGATCGAAAGCGAATATCGCGCCGCCTGGTCGGCAGGCTACGATCACTATCGCCTCGGCCGCTGCGACCTCAAGGCCAAGCCCTGGCACTGGCGGGGACTCAAGCTCCTGCTCGATCCGGCGGCGGCGGCCCGGCTCCGGACGGTGATGTTCGCGGCGGTAATCGAAGAGCTGAAGCCGCGGCGAGTGCTCGAGGTCGGAAGCGGCAACGGGATCAACCTGCTGAGCCTGGCGGGCGCCTTTCCCGATGTCGAGTTCGCCGGGCTCGAGCTCACCAGCGAGGGGGTCGAGCAGTCGAGGCGAGCGCAGTCGGACCCGCGGATCGCCGACATTATCCGCTCCTACAGCCCGCTCCGGACCCGCGACGACAAAGCGATCGGTCGGATCGAATTCGTCCAGGGCGACGCCTCGGCGATGCCGTTCGAAAATGGCAGCTTCGACCTGGTGATGACGGTGCTGGCGCTGGAGCAGATGGAAAGCATCCGGGCAGCCGCGCTTGGCGAGATCGCCCGAATTGCCGCCCGGCACGCGCTGATGCTCGAGCCGTTCAGCGACGTGAATTCGAACGGGTTGAAGCGCCTCTACGTCCGCAGCCGAGGCTATTTTCGAGGCAGCATCGGCGATCTTGGCGATTTCGGGCTGCACCCTGCCTGGGCCAGTGATGATTTTCCGCAGGAGGCGTTCCTCGGCACTGCGCTGGTCCTCGCGGCCAAAGGGCGGCCAAACGACCCCGTTCGCACCCCAAAGTGACGCCAGCGGCCGACCGACAACCTTCGCTTCAGTGGAGCGTTTGCCGCCAGGTGGAGCAGCGATGACCTTGACCGACTCCAAATCGCGCCTGAAGGCGATGATCGCCGCGATCGCGGTCACCGCAATCCTCGGCGCAGGGATCCTCGCCGGCCTGAATGTCGAGATGGTCGGACGGGCGATCGAGCGCCTGCAAACCTTCGACATCACCATGCCCGAGGTCCCGCCTCCGCCCCCGCCGCCGCCCGAACGGGCACAGCAGGACGAAGGTGCCCCGGCAGCTCCCGAAGCCTCGCCGGTCGTCGCCCCCGAGCCCGAACTGGAGGTGCCGACCACAAACCCGATAGCCGCGGCGCCGGAACCGGGCGAGGGCGCTTCCTCCTCAGCCGGCCAGGGGGGAGCCGGGACCGGAACCGGCGCGGGCGGCACGGGGGCAGGGAGCGGCGCCGGCTTCACCCCGGCGCGGCGAATCGCCAAGATTCCCGATTCCGAATATCGCCGCCTGGTGCGGACCAGCGGGATGCGGCGCGGGATGGTCGGGATCACCGTCAGGGTCCAGCCGGACGGGCGGCCCACGAACTGCCGGATCGTCCGTTCCAGCGGCAAGCCTTCGGTCGATCAGCTGATGTGCCGGCTGACCGAACGTCATGTGCGGTTTCGGCCGGCACTCGACCCGCAGGGGCGGCCGGTCGCCCAGGACGTCAGCTGGTATCCGGACTGGTCGCCGCGCTAGCGGATCGCGGTCCTGGCGCCCGCCGATTCCATTTGTGCAAGCCGCTCGGCATCCCAGCCGTAAGCATCGTCGAGATAGGTGATCGACGAACCGTCGGACACTGCCGTCAGGTAGGTGACGAACACCGGCACCGGCCGGTCCAGCTCCACTTCGATGTCGGGGTCGCTCGACGGCGCTTCGAGGTTTCGGCCATACAGCCATTCGCCAAAGCGCGCCGCGTCCTCCAGCCGGATGCAGCCGCCGCTGAACAGCCGGGTTTCCTCGGTCAGCAGCTGCTTGTCGGGCGTGTCGTGAAGATAGACGCCGAACGGGTTGGCAAAGGTGAATTTGACCTTGCCCAAAGCATTGGCGGGCCCGGGAAGCTGGCGCACCCGGATCTCGGCAATTCCGTCGGCGACGGCCTGCCAGTCGATGCTCGCCGGATCGAGGATGGTCGCATCCTCGCTCCAGTCGGACAGGATTTGATAGCCCTGCCGCTCCAGATAGCTGAGCCCATCCCTGAGCACGTTGGGAGCGATCCGCTCGGCCGCGAGGTCGGGAGGAACGTTCCAATACGGGTTGAGGCTCGCCGAGCTCAGGAAGGAGGCAAGCATCGGGGTTCGGTCCTTGTCCTTTTCCTTGCCGACGACGACCCGCATCGAATCGGTGATTTCGCCGCCCTCGTACATATCGAGCTGCTGCGCTGCTGCGTTGACGATCACGTAGCGCGGAATGTCGGCAGGAAGCAGCCGGGCCCGCTCCATGTTGATCCGCAGGAGATCGCCTTGCTCGCGGCTCTCGAACCGGCCCTCGGCAAGCGCCCGCCGGAGCGGCGCATAGGTCGGGTTCATCCACCCCATGCGAGCGATGAATTCCTCCAGCGAAGGCGAATCGGCGGCCATTTCGAGCAATCGCCGGGGCGAGGACTGCCCTGGACGAAGCCTAGGATCGACAAACACCATGTCGGGTTCGGGGCCCGCGCCGGGCAGTTTCCTGAGATCCTGGGCATAAGCCACCAAGGCTCGGCTGAGGAGCAAATCGGCTTTTCGCCTGGCCCGTTCGTCGCCGGCCGAAGCGCGCTCGACCAGCCTGGCCAGGGATTCCGGATTGTATCGGTCGGGCTCGAGGCTGTCGGCGCTCGCGGTTTCCAGGAGCGACAGAAGCTCGCTGGCCGCGGCGTTCGGCTCGCCGTTGCCGAACCACAGCAGCCGTCCGCCCCGCGCCTCGTAGAAATGCTCGACGCTCTGCCCGCTGGCCGCTTCGACGACCGCGGCCTGGGCCGCCGGGTAAAAAACCGGCGCCGCGGCAAAAGCTGCAACGGCGCCGGCTAGAAGTGAAAGTCGGCGCACCGGCTTGAAGCCGGTGCGCCAATTATCTGCTTTGTTCACTTCGTCTCCGTTATCCGCGCTCACCCGAACGCATCGGAGCCGGGGCCGGGGCAGTCGCCGGAGGCGTGCCCGGGTAGTACTGGCCGTTGTAGATGTAGCCATCGACCCTGCCGTCACCGTCACGGTCGGACCAGACTGCGCCGGCAAGACCGCCGATCGCAGCACCGACCACGGCGCCTTCGATCACTCCAAGACCCGTCACGGCGCCAACTCCGGCGCCGACAGCGCCGCCGATGGCAGCACCGGTCGCGACACGACCGAGAGTCGGGTCATAACCGGCCGGGGTGCCGGGGTAGTACTGACCGTTGTAGACATAACCGTCGACCCGGCCGTCACCCGCACGGTCGGCCCAGACGGCGCCCGAAAGACCACCGATCGCCGCACCGGCGATAGCGCCTTCGACAACGCTCACGCCCGGAATGACCGCGCCGGCGATTGCGCCGGCTCCGGCACCATATCCGGCGCCTTCGGCAACCCGAGGGTTGGTGGCGCATGCGCCGAGCGAAAGTGTAGCAACGGCACCCAGTGCCAATATTTGTTTTCTCATCTTCATACTCCCAGTTTTGTTATTCGTTTATCGACCGGACCATGCCCCGGGACCCACGGCCCCCCGGCGACGGTGCACATGTCACAGAGCCGAAACGACGGTGAGGCCGTAACGTTCCGGTTTCACGACAAGGCTTGACCCGATCCCGCGGGTGCAGGACGAAGGGTCTATGGATTAGTTCCTGTCGTCAGGATGAACCGTTACGTGTTAGCAACGATTTTCCACAATCCCAAGTGTGGAACCTCGCGAAAGACCCTCGAAATCCTTCGCGGCGCCGGCTGCGAAGTGCGGGTCCGCGAGTATCTGAAAGACCCGCCCGGCCGCGACGAGCTCGAGGCGCTCTACAAGCGCGCCGGGATCAGCCCACGCGAAGGGCTTCGGGTCAAGGAACCGCTGGCCGCCGAGCTCGGGCTGACCGGCCCCGGAGTCGATAACGACTCCATATTGGATGCGATGATCGAGCATCCGATTCTGATCGAACGCCCGCTGGTGGAGACGAAAAACGGCGTCCGCCTGTGCCGCCCACAGGACAAGGTTCGCCAAATCCTCTAATTCCAGCGGGTGCCGAAGATCGATTCCCGCCTTTTGCTCCAGGGCTATGCTATGGGAATCTTCCCGATGGCCGACAGCCGCCGGTCGGACGAGGTCTTCTGGGTCGAGCCTCGAACCCGGGCGATCATCCCGCTCGATCATTTCCACCAGTCGCGCTCGCTGAGGCGAGTGCTCCGCTCCGGCAAATACGCCGTTACCCTCGACACGAATTTTCCCGAAGTCATCACCGCTTGCGCTGACCGCGAGGAGACCTGGATCAATCCCGACATCGAGCAGGCGATGCTTGGGCTCCATGCCCTGGGCCACGCCCATTCGATCGAGGTATGGGCCGGGCGCGAGAGAGCCCGAATGCTGGTCGGCGGCCTTTATGGGGTGAAGCTCGGCCGGGCCTTTTTCGGAGAGAGCATGTTCAGCCGGGCCACCGACGCCTCGAAGGTCGCGCTCGCCTGGCTGGTCGCCCGCCTCAAGGCCGGCGGCTACACTCTGCTCGACTGCCAGTTCATGACTGGCCACCTCGCCTCCCTGGGCGCGGTCCCGGTGCCTCGCGAGCGTTATTGCGCGTTGCTTGCCGAGGCGATCGACGGGCCCTCGGGCTCATCAGACGATTCGCCAGGCGATTCCGGGGGCGCTTGCGCGGGCGATTCCGGCGCCGCCCGATCCGGCCCCGGCGAGTTCTGGGCGCTCGACGCACTGCTCGAGGCGGAAGGCGCCGAGCCGGGCTCGGGCCCTGCCGGGAAGCTCATCTCGCAGCTCTTGGGCCAGACGTCGTAGACCGGGTGCTCGACGAGGTTGAGCGACGGCGATTCCCGATAGACCCAGCCCGAAAAGACCCGCCGCAACTGGCCGTCGCTCCCCTCGACGTCGAGCTGGAGGAAGGCGCCGGTCAGCGTCTCCTCCTCCCAAGGAGCGCTCCGCTCGCAGGCGCGAAGGCGGACGATCGCATCCTTGACCCGCACCGCCTGGCCGGGCCGAAGCGTAAGGTTGCGGACGATCCCGTTGCGCTTGTTGAGAAGGCCGATCACCGCGACCCGCTCCGCCATCGGGGTGACCCCCGGCTCGGCCGAGGCCTGCACCGTCGCCTGGGTGTCCGTTTCGGCTTGCCGCTGCTGCTGGCCGCTTTCCTCGCGCCCGCAGCCGGCGAGCAGGACCGCGAGGATGCAAGCGCTGGCCGCGGCCTTGCGCACCTCTACTCGGGCGTCCAGGGCTTATAGTCTCCGGTCGAGGCCGGCCGGATCTTGCCGCTTCCGAGCGCCCCGTCCGGGCGAAAGGCGGCCATCGTCCCGGTCAGGTTCGGTTGCGGCTCCTTCTGCCATTTATGGGCGGGCGGGAGCGCTTCGTCGGGAAGCCCGTCGATCGTTCCGCGAAGCCACAGCCCCCAGCCCGGCGGAACCCGGCTCGCGTCATTGTCGCCGCTGTAGACGACCCATCGGCGCCGCGGGTTCTTGCTGTGCTGGTAATAAATATTGCCGGTCTCGTCGCTGCCGACTTCCTCGCCGTTCTTCCAGGTGAACAGGCGCGTTCCCCAGGTGTCGCCGTTCCACCAGGTGAATGTTCTCGACCAGAATCCCATCGGCGCAGCCTCTGCCCCGTCACGCGCATCAGCGCAAGCGAGGATGCCAAATCGAGGGCGGCAGCAAACAGGAAAGATCGGGAGCAACCATCGAGCCCGCCGGTCCGTTGGCTTTTCGGCAGGATTGATTTCAAGGAGCATTGGCCGATGCAGTTCATGTTCAACAGCGACAACCAGACAGCGCTCGGATCGGACACCGCCGAGAAGGTCGAAGCC
Source organism: Sphingomicrobium sp. (assembly GCA_035514495.1). Lineage (GTDB taxonomy): Bacteria > Pseudomonadota > Alphaproteobacteria > Sphingomonadales > Sphingomonadaceae > Sphingomicrobium. The sequence continues at coordinate 10,112 of DATKAY010000147.1, forward strand.
CTCGTTGAAGCCCGGCTGGGGCGAATCTCGGACCGGCTGACCCGGGTCGAAGTGCATGTGAGCGACGTCGACGGGCCGCGAAATGGCGGCGACGACAAGAAATGCGCGATCGAGATCCGGCCGAACGGGATGCGGCCGATCACCGCCAGCGACCAGGCCTCGACCGTCGAAGCCGCGGTCGGCGGAGCCGCCGACAAGGTGCTCAAGGCTTTCGAGCGCCAGATCGGCAAGGCGACGAGCCGCAAGGGGCATTGAGCCGCCTTTCGCGCCGCCGGGGCCGGGCAGGCTGGCTTGCAGGCCATGATGGAAAAAGGGCGGCCCCGAAGAGCCGCCCTTCCCATCCACGAATGCTTCAAGACATCCGCGAAACCGTGTTGGCGCGAAACTGTGTTCGAAGCTTACTTCAGCTCGACGGTTCCGCCGGCTTCCTCGATCTGCTTCTTGATCTTCTCGGCTTCGTCCTTGTTGACGCCTTCCTTGATCGGCTTGGGAGCGCCCTCGACCAGCGCCTTCGCCTCGCCGAGGCCAAGGTTGGTGATCGACCGGACTTCCTTGATCACGTTGATCTTCTTTCCGCCGTCGCCGGTGAGGATGACGTCGAATTCGGTCTGCTCCTCGGCGGCCGGGCCGGCAGCAGCAGCGGCCGGAGCAGCGGCAACCGCGGCAGCGGCCGAAACGCCCCATTTCTCCTCGAGGGCCTTGGCCAGCTCGGCCGCCTCGATAACCGTCAGTTCGGAAAGCTGGTCGACCAGCTTGTTGATGTCAGCCATTGATTTTACTCCTTAAGGGCCTCGCCCCATCCGTGCGTTGATGTGCCATCTGTACGTTGATCTATGCGCTAAGCGGCTTGTTTGGCCCCATAGGCCGCGAAGACCCGCGCAAGCTGGGCGCCAGGCTCGTTGACCGTCCGGGCGATCTTGCTCGCCGGTGCCTGGATGATCCCGACCAATGTTGCCCGAAGCTCGTCGAGCGACGGAAGCGCGGCAAGCGCCTTGATCCCGGCGGCGTCGAGCAGGGTTTCGCCCATCGCTCCGCCGACGATCTCGAGCTTGTCGTTCTTCTTGGCGAAATCGACCGCGACCTTGGCGGCCGCGACCGGATCGCCGGAGGTCGCAAGCGCAGTCGGACCCTTGAGCAGGTCCCCGATCGGCTTGTAGCGCGATCCCTCCAGAGCGATGAGCGCAAGCCGGTTCTTCGCAACTTTGAACTGGGCGCCGGCGTCGCGCATCTTGTTCCGAAGGTCGGTGGACTGGTCCACGCTGAGCCCGTGGTTGCGGGTGACAACGACGACGCCCGTCTCGGAAAAGACTTGCTTCAACTGGTCGACCAGATCGGATTTTTGCGAACGATCCATGCCAACTCCAAAGTTTCGGCCGAAAACCCTCCGGCCGAGGTTGCAACATTGTCCGTGGGGAGTTGGATCGCTGGCGCGCAAAAAAGCAACGCACGACGACGGGAATGTCCCGCCGAATGATTCAAAGTCCCCGTCTAGGCTGCGGATTAAGGGGCCTCGCGAAAGCTTGGCCCCGGCAGCTGTCTCGGACGGTTTGCATCGCCGAAGCGATGCGAGGGGAGCGCCTATACCGGTTTTGCGCTCCGGTTCAAGCGCGCAAAGCGCTTGGCCGGTTCAAGCGCGCAAGCTCACGCCCCCTCGATCTCCGCCAGGTCGAGCTTGACGCCCGGGCCCATCGTCGAGGTCAAGGCGACCTTCTTGACGAACTTGCCCTTGGCGCCGGTTGGCCTTGCCTTGACCAAAGCATCGACGAAGGCAGTGAAATTCTCCTTGAGGTCGCCTTCCGTAAAGCTCGCCTTGCCGATCCCGGCATGGATGAGCCCTGCTTTCTCGACCCGGAATTCGACCTGGCCCCCCTTGGCGGCCTTCACCGCCTCGCCGACATTGGGGGTGACGGTGCCGAGCTTCGGGTTGGGCATCAGCCCCTTGGGTCCAAGAACCTTGCCGAGCCGGCCGACGATCCCCATCATGTCGGGGGTCGCGATCACCCGGTCGAAATCCATGGTTCCGCCCTGGATCTGCTCCATCAGATCTTCCGCGCCGACGATATCGGCTCCGGCCGCCTTGGCCTCGTCGGCCTTGTCGCCCTTGGCGAAGACCGCGACGCGAACGTCCTTGCCGGTGCCCTTGGGCAGCGAGACCACGCCGCGGACCATCTGGTCGGCATGCTTGGGGTTGACGCCGAGGTTCACCGCCACCTCGACCGTCTCGTCGAACTTGGCGGTCGCATTCGCCTTGACCAAAGAAATCGCCTCATCGACGCCGTAGAATTTCTCGCGGTCGATGGAGTCCATCTGCGCCTTGCGCTTCTTGCTGTGCTCGACCATCGCTCTAGCCCTCCACCACTTGAAGGCCCATCG
>DATKAY010000148.1:0-2013 GCA_035514495.1 Sphingomicrobium sp.
GACTCGCTCCGAGAAGGTGGCGAACAGCTCGGCGAGTTCTTGGTTGTACTGCGAAAGCTGCTGCTTCTGCTCGGCGTTGAGATTGGCGCCCCTTCGCACGAAGCTGTCATAGGTCCGGGTCAAAAGCCGGTCCTGGTCCGCCTCCAGCCCAAGCGAGGCATTGTTGTCGTAAAGCGTCTTGATGCGCTGGAAGAGCTGCGGGTTGAGAGTGATTTCATCGTAGGCGGCGGTGATTTTGGGCGACCATTCCTTGTCGAGCGCCTGGTATTCCGGCGTCGTCGTGTTGCTGGTCATGACGCTGAAGATCGACAGGACCCGGTCGAGTCGCTGGCCCGATCGTTCCATCGCCTCGATGGTGTTCTCGAAAGTCGGCTGGGCGGGATTGTTCGCCACCGCCATGGCCTCGCGCAAAAGCTCGTCGATCCCGTACTGGAGCGCCTGCGGGAAGAGATCCGGCCGAACCTGGTCCCAGGGCGGAACTCCGGCATAAGGGCCGGTCCATTGCGCCAGCAGGATATTGTCGGGCACCGGCGCCTGCACAGCAGCAACCGGCACAGTCGAGGCAGTCACGGGAGTAGCAAGCATCACCGGCTCGGCGCCCTGCGTGGCGCAGCCTGCGAGCGCAGTGAGCGCCGTCCCGGCCAGGATCATCTTTTTCATGGGGTCTCCAATTTCGCGAAACTTTGTGACCGGGCGCATAAATGCCGACCGGCAACGGGTTCAACCCTACTTCTACGAACAGTCGGCTAGCACGTTCCTGCTGAACGGAACTTTTACGCTGCGTTCAAAACTCCAGGAACAGCATCAGCTTGACGTCGATCGCCACGCCCTCGCGGCGGCGGCTTTCGATGAACGAGGCGATATCGTCGCGGGCGACGAGGTGGACAATGATCTCCTCCTGGTCGGTGCCTCCGCCCTCGCCGATTTTGCGCAGCTGGTGAGCGCGCACCAAAGTGAAGCTCTCGGCGAGCATTCCCGGAGAGCTGTGGAACTCGCCCAAGATCTCGATCCTGTCGGCGGTGAAGCCGGTTTCCTCCTCGAGCTCCTTGACCGCGGTGTCCTCAACGGTCGCGTGTCTGTCCTCGTCGCCGACAAGTCCGGCGGGAAGCTCCAGGCAGCGGCCGCCGACCGGGACCCGGTGCTGCTCGACCAGGATGATTTTTCCCTCGAACTCGGCAAGCAGGACGACGGCCGTGACCCCTCCTGTCCGCGACACATATTCCCACCGCCCCCGCTTGTACGCGGTGATGTATTTGCCCCGCCACATGGCCTCGACGAGCGCGTCGTCGGTCACAGCTCGATCAGCTTGTCGGGGATTTCGTTGGGATTGCCGCCGGTCTTGGGGAAATGTTCCTTCAGGACGATGCCGATCTCGGCGACCGCGTCGCAGATGCCGTCGGCCGGGCGCCCGTCGCGCACCTGCGCAAGCAGCGCCGCCATCGCCTCGCCCCAGCATTCCGGGGTGGTGACCTTGGTGATCGCCCGGTCAGCGATGATTTCGGCGCGATGCTCGCCCATCGACAAATAGATGAGGATCCCGACCCGCTCCTCGGTGCGATGCTCGGCCGCGGCCTTGAACAGGCCGATCGCGCGGCGCCGGACTCGCCGTGACCGGGTCGTCGAAGGAGTCAGCGCCAGCCGAAGCGGCATGTATTTCAGGATAAGCAAAGCGAAGGTGAATTTGGCGACGGCCACAACGAGCAGCAGGGTCAGAAGCTCGCGAAGGCCCGGCTCGGGCCGCCAGCCGCCGAAAAACGCCTCGAACCAGAATTCGAGGATCGGCGGATAGGCGGCGAAAAGGGCGATCGTTCCGACCAGAACCAGGATCGCCCAGTGGAGCGCGACGTCGTGATAGGAATCGCTCAGCTTGGCCGCGACCGCGACGATTTCGCCGTTGGTGCTGGCTTCCGCCTCGGCGATCGCCGCGCTGACTTTGGCGTGGTCGGCCTTGGTCAAGGGCGTCACCATGAGCCCGAAGCGCCCCCGCCGCCGAACGATCCGCCGCCGCCGGAA
>DATKAY010000149.1:0-3428 GCA_035514495.1 Sphingomicrobium sp.
GTCCATCCGGACGAGGGGCCTCAGTCGCAGTGATCCACCTGATCGCCCTCCCGGTCCTGCTTCCGGCCTTCATCGCCGCGCTGATCCTGCTCTATCGGAAGCACACCTTGCGCATCGGCCGGGCGGTGTCCGTCGCCTCGACCGCGGCGCTGGTGCTCGCCGGGCTCTATTTCGTCGCCAGCTCGAGCGACGGGACCATTACCTCTTACGCGCTCGGCAACTGGCAGGCGCCGTTCGGAATCGTTCTGGTGCTCGATCGCCTCAGCGCGCTGATGCTGCTTCTGACCGCCGTTCTTGCGCTGATTGTGTTGTGGCACGCGATCGAGACCGATCTAGACCGCCGCGGCTGGCACTTTCACTCGCTGTTCCAGTTCCAGCTGCTCGGCCTCAACGGCGCCTTCCTGACCGGCGATTTGTTCAACCTGTTCGTCTTTTTCGAGGTCCTGCTGATCGCCTCCTACGGCCTGATGCTGCACGGCCAGGGCGCGGAGCGGCTGAAGGCCGGAGTCCAGTATGTCATCATCAATCTCGTCGGATCGGCCATATTCCTGATCGCGATCGGCATTCTCTACGGAGTGACCGGCACGCTCAACATGGCCGACATGGCCGTTCGGGTCGGCCAGCTCGGGCCCCAGGACCAGTGGCTCCTTCGGGCCGGCGCTGCATTGTTGCTGTCGGTCTTCGCACTGAAAGCCGCACTCCTGCCGCTTCACCTCTGGCTCCCCCGGACCTACGCCAACACGTCGCCGCCGGTCGCCGCGCTGTTCGCAATCATGACCAAGGTCGGCGTCTATTCGATCATCCGGGTCGGGACATTGGTGTTCGGAGCGGGCACCGGGCCCGATGTGCTGGCGCCCGTCGAGTGGATTCTTCCGGCGGCGCTGCTGACGATGGTGATCGGCTTTGCCGGGCTCATCGCTGCGCGCAAGCTTCGCGACCTTGCCGCCTTCGCGCTGATCGGCTCGACCGGAACCTTGCTGGTGTCGGTATCGCTGTTCGATCAATCGGCGCTCGCTGCGGCGCTCTATTATTTTCCGCACACGACGCTTGCCGCGGCGGCGCTGTTCCTCGTCACCGACTGCGTGCAGCGGCGACGTCCGCAACATGGCGATTCGCTGGTTCCGGGGCCGCGCTTCATCGCAAGCGAGGCCCTGTCGGTGTTGTTCCTGCTGACCGCCATAGCGATTGCCGGCCTGCCGCCGCTTTCCGGCTTCGTCGGCAAGCTGCTCATCCTGGAGGCGGCGCAGCCGCTTGCCAACGCACCTTTGGTCTGGACGACGATCCTGGTCACGACCTTCGTGGCCATCGTCGGCCTGGCGCTGGCCGGAAGCACCCTGTTCTGGAAATCCGCGGCGATGGGCGAGGGGCCGTTGCCACCGGCGCGCTGGCACCGGACTGGCGACCTGGTGCCGACGGGAGCGGTGCTTGCCGGGCTGATGGCGCTGACCCTGCTCGCCGGCCCGGCAATGGCGTATATGGAGGCGGCGGCAGCCCAGTTGTTCGAACCTGCCGGCTATATCGAGGCAGTGCTCGGCGGGAGAGCGAGGTGATTTCATGATCTCAAGGCTGTTCCCGCACCCCTGGCTCAGCGCCTTGCTGGTGATCGTCTGGATGCTGCTTCTGAACAGCTTCACGCTCGGCGGGCTTTTGCTCGGCATAATCCTTGGAACGGTAGTGCCCGTGCTGACCTCCGCCTATTGGCCCAACCGGCCAAAGATCCGTCTGGGCTGGGCGGTGGTCGATTATTTGGCCGTCGTGGTGTTCGACATCGTCGTCGCCAATTTCCAGGTCGCCAAGCTTATCCTGTTCCGGAGGAACAGGGACCTGCACTCCCACTGGCTGGTCATCCCGCTCGAGCTTCGATCGCCCGAAGCGATCACGACCCTTGCCGGGACCATCAGCCTGACGCCCGGGACGGTGACCAGCGACATTTCCGCCGACGGCCGGGCGCTTCTCGTCCACATGCTCGACGTCGATGACATCGACGCCGCCGTTGAGCGCATCAAGTCGCGCTACGAGGCGCGCCTCATCAGGATTTTCCGGTGATCGGCGCCGCGCTCTACTTCGCTTTCGCCTGCGTCAGCCTGTCGATCCTGCTGAACGTCTACCGGCTGCTCAGCGGCCCCGGGCGCGGCGACCGGGTGCTTGCCCTCGACACCATGGTGATCAACTCGATCGCGCTCATCATCCTGTTCGGCATCGGCAACGAAACGACGCTCTATTTCGAAATCGCCTTGCTCCTCGCGATGGTCGGCTTCGTCAGCACCGTCGCCTATTGCAAGTTCATCCTTCGCGGCGACATCGTGGAGTGACACAGATGAACCTAGTCGTGGAGATCCTGGTCACCCTGCTGCTGGTTCTCGGCGGCGGCTTCGCGCTGGTCGGTTCGTGGGGCCTGACCCGGCTGCCGTCGCTGATGACCCGGCTGCACGGGCCGACCAAGGCAACCACTTTGGGGGTCGGAAGCTGCCTCATCGCCTCGGCCGTCTACCTGCCCTGGGCGACCGGCAGCTTTACCGCGCACGAATTCCTGATCACCCTGTTCCTGTTCATCACCGCGCCCGTCTCGGCGCACATGATCGCCAAGGCGCACATCCACCGGCAGGGCTGGCGGCTCGATCCCAACCCGGCCGACAATGTCGTGGAGGGACTTCCGCCGACCGGTGGCTCGACCGGCTGGGCGACCTTCTGGTGCCCGCCCGGCCGCCGGTGGATGGGGTCGAGCCTGGTCGAAGGGGATTGCGTCGAGCCCCCCGGCGGCAGCGGCGCAAGCGGTGAAGGCGTCGAGCGGGAATGAACTTGTCGCCAGCACCGGCCGGGGCAATGGGCTGATGCGTTGCTTCTGGGACGAACGGCAGCGACGGCACGCGCCCGCCGGCGAATTCTTCAACGGCGCAATGCATCCCGCCTCCGAGCATCCGGGCCGGGTCGATGCGATCCTCGATGCCCTCGGCTCGACCGCTCAGCCCGAGGATTGCGGAACGGAGCCGCTGCTTGCCGTCCACAGCCGCGACTATCTCGATTTTCTTCGGTCGGCCCATGATCGCTGGCTTGCCGCCGGGCGTGAGGGCGATGCCTTCCCTTACGCCTTTCCTATCGTGGCTCGGCGCCCTCTGAAGCTCGGCCGGATCGATTCCTTGCTCGGCCGGTACAGCTTCGACACCGCCACGCCGGTCGGCCCCGGCACCTGGGAAGCGGCCTATTGGAGCGCTCAGACTGCGCTTGCGGCGGTCGATTCGGTGCTTGCCGGCGAAGGCCCGGCTTTCGCCCTGTGCAGGCCGCCGGGCCACCATGCGGGAGCCGATTATTTCGGCGGCTATTGCTATCTCGGCAACGCCGCCATCGCCGCCGAGCGGGCGGTCGCGGCGGGGAAAAGGGTCGCGGTTCTCGATGTCGATTACCACCATGGCAACGGCACCCAGGACAGT
>DATKAY010000150.1:0-4020 GCA_035514495.1 Sphingomicrobium sp.
GGTCCCAAGGGTTTGGCTGTTCGCCAATTAAAGTGGTACGTGAGCTGGGTTCAGAACGTCGCGAGACAGTTTGGTCCCTATCTGCCGTGGGCGTCGATACTTGAGAGGAGTTGACCCTAGTACGAGAGGACCGGGTTGAACATGCCTCTGGTGGACCTGTCGTGGCGCCAGCCGCGCAGCAGGGTAGCTATGCATGGACGGGATAACCGCTGAAAGCATCTAAGCGGGAAGCCTCCCTCGAGATAAGGTATCTTAGAGTCGTGGAAGACCACCACGTTGATAGGCCGGGTGTGGAAGCGCAGTAATGCGTGGAGCTAACCGGTCCTAATTACTCATTTCGCGCTTGATGAATTTGCACCATCATCCACAGGTCTGCCTGTCGATGGTCGATTGATCTTGGCTAGATGTCCAAAATACCTGAAATACCAAATGCACGGTTTCTAGAATTTCGACTTTCGCCGGCTTCATAGCTTGGTGACCATGGCGTCCGTGACCCACCCGATCCCATCCCGAACTCGGCCGTGAAACCGGACTGCGCCGATGGTACTACTGCTTAAGCAGTGGAAGAGTAGGTCGTCGCCAGGCTTTGTAGCCGGCGAAGTCGAAAACCCATTCACTTTGTCTTTGCTGGCCTCAGGTGCCGGCGCGAGCATCCGCTCGCTTGGCTACCGCGCCAGTAAGGCGCGACGGCCGTTCGGCCTGGCGGAGGCTACGCCTCCGATCACCTGAGACAGTGTTGGTGCCGCGGGGTGGAGCAGTCCGGTAGCTCGTCAGGCTCATAACCTGAAGGTCGTAGGTTCAAATCCTACCCCCGCAACCAACAAGAACCCGGCCTCGAGCTGGGTTTTTTTGTGGCTCCGCAACTCTCGGGAGCCAGATTTTCGAAAGCCGCCTTCGGGCGGCTTTTTTTATGCGTCGAGCTCGGCGGCCGCTTGCGTTTGGCACCGATGCCCGCCTCCGAGCGTCTTTTCGCCGACAGCGGAACGAACGACGGAGGATGCGATGGCTTCGGCAAGGCTGAGATGGCGACTGCTAAGGGATCTGGACGAATGGCTGACGATACCGATGATCTTGCTCAGTATCGCCTGGCTGGCGATCGTCGTTTGGGAACTGGTGTCCGGGACGACGGCGCTGCTCGAGACGGTCGGGATCGTCATCTGGGTCGTCTTCATCGCGGAATTCGCGCTGCGCTTCACGCTGGCTCCTGAAAAATGGCCGTTCCTGAAGTCCAGCTGGCTGACCGCGATCGCGCTCCTGGTGCCTGCGCTTCGGCTGTTCAGGGCGTTTGCGATCCTCCGGGCTGCCCGCGGGCTGCGCGGGCTCCGGCTGGTCCGCATCGTCGGCACCGCCAACCGCAGCATGACCGCCCTGAAACGTACTCTCGAACGGCGTGGCTTTGCCTATGTCGTCGTCCTGACCCTGGCGGTCATCTCCCTGGGCGCAGCGGGCATGTTGAATTTCGAAAATGCACGCGAAGTCGAGGGCGGCCTCACCTCCTATGGCCACGCCTTATGGTGGACCGGAATGCTGGTCGCCAGCATCGGCTCGGAATACTGGCCGGCGACCACCGAGGGGCGCGCGCTGGCGATGCTGCTGGCGATCTACGGCCTTGCGGTTTTCGGCTATATCGCCGCGACCTTCGCGAGCTTTTTCATCGGCCGCGACGCCGAGACTGCTACCGGCCCGGTCGCCGGCAACAGGGACATGAGGCGCCTCATCAAGGAGGTGGAATCGCTTCGGCTGGAGCTTGCGCAGAGCCGGAGCGCGTCGGGGGCGCCGGGCCGATGAACGCCACCGCGGTGGCCGAACTCGGCCGCAAGAAAGCCAATGCCGGCTAGCGCGCCTCGAAGCCGGCGATGCATTCGGCGACCCAGCGCGCCGCTGTCAGCGCGCTAAGGTCGGTGGAGTCCAGCGACGGGTCCCATTCGGTCAGGTCGAAGAGCCGCACGCGCGGATGGCCTGCGAGCGCCCGAACGGCCCAGAAGAAGTCGGTGACCGCCATGCCTCCGGGCCGGGCGCCGGGGGCGCCGGGCATCTGCGCCCGGTCGATCACGTCGATGTCGCAATCGACCGCGATGACTTCGCAGCCGGACAGACGATCCACGGCCTCGTCCACGGCGTCTCGGATCCCGACCCTTCGGACCGCCTCCATGGTGATGATGAGATTGCCGGCGGCCAGCGCGTCGTGGTGCATCCTGCCCGAATTGGCGAAGCTGGCGAGACCGATCTGGGCAATGTTCTTGCCCGGCAGGCCGTCTTCCATCAGCGCCCGGACCGGGTTGCCGTTGCTCAGCCCCTCATCGAGGCTGCGCATGTCGAAATGGGCATCGAGCGTGATCAGCCCGACCTTGTTGAGTGGCAGGCCGAGCGCCTGGACGGCAGGTCGGGTGACGGCATTGTTGCCGCCCGCGACGAGGGTGATCGCATGTTCCTGGACGCTTCGGGCGACCGCTTCGCGGATCGGACCGGTCGCCTGCTCGATGCTCAGTCCGGCAAGCTCGACATCGCCGTGGTCGCGAACCGGAGTGAACAGCTCGCGGCCGATTTCGACATCGTAGCGGCCGATCCGTTTCAGGGTCCGCCGAAGCAGCTCCGGCGCCCGGTCGCAGGCGCCGGGAGTCACCGAGCCCGCGGCGAGCGGCGCTCCGACAAGCCCGATCGGGACGCTCGCTCCGTCGGCGATTTCGAGGAGGTCGGAAAGATTGGGCCAGGCGCTCATCTCTTTGCCCTAACAGGGCCGCTCGCCTAAGGGCAAACCCGAGGGGATGAACATGTGGGATCGCTTGCTTGTCGACTGTCGAGTGGCGACGATGGAAACCGCCCGGGGCGACCTCCTCGGAACCATCGAGGACGGCGCCATCGCCGTCCAGGACGGCGGGATCGTCCGGGTCGGCAGGCGATCGGAGCTGGCCGGGAATCGCGCCCGGGAAGTGCTTGCGCTGGGCGGCGCCTGGGTCACTCCGGGGCTGATCGACTGTCACACCCACCTCATCTTCGGCGGCAACCGTGCGGACGAGCATGCGATGCGCCGCGCCGGAGCCAGCTATGAGGAGATTGCCCGGGCCGGCGGCGGGATCGCCTCGACGGTAAGCAGGACCCGCGAGGCGTCCGAGGCCGAGCTTCTCGCCTCGGCGGCGATGCGCCTGGATGTGCTGATGAAGGGCGGGGTGACGACCGTCGAAATCAAGTCCGGTTATGGCCTGGACGTTGAAAGCGAGCTCCGGCTGTTGCGCTGCGCAAAGGCGCTCGCCGCGAGCGAGGCGGTGCGGATCGTGCCGACCCTGCTCGCCCTCCACGCGCTCCCGGCAGAATGGAAGGACCGGCGCAGCGACTATGTGTCGATGATCGCCGACGAGCTCATTCCGGCGGCTGCGAAGGAGGGTCTGGCCGACGCCATCGACGCCTATTGCGAGGGCATCGCCTTCACTTGCGAGGAGGTCGAGCAGGTGTTCGAGGCGGCCCGTGCCCAAGGCCTTCCGGTGCGGATCCATGCCGAGCAATTGTCGAACCAGAAGGGGGCCGCCCTTGCCGCCGGCTGCAACGCGCTTTCCGCCGATCATCTCGAGCATCTCGACGAGGCGGGGGCCAAAGCAATGGCCGAGGCCGGAACGGTCGCGGTCCTGCTTCCCGGCGCCTTCTACACGCTCGGGGAGGAGCGAAAGCCGCCGGTCCAGATGCTCCGCGACCATGGCGTACCGATCGCCATCGCGACCGATTGCAACCCCGGCACCTCGCCCCTGCTGTCGCCGACGCTGGCGATCAACATGGCCTGCACCCTGTTCGGCCTCGCTCCGGAGGAGGCGCTTGCCGGAATGACCGTCAACGCCGCCCGGGCGCTAGGCCTGCAAAAAAAGATCGGGACGATCGCTGCCGGAAAGGCGGCCGACCTTTGCGTCTGGCGGCTCGAAAGCCTTGCCGAGCTCGGCTACTGGATCGGGCATCCGGGTCCGGAGCGGCGGATCTACGCCGGGGACGATTATTGAGCCTATGACCGACAGACGCGACAACAGCCGGCACATC
>DATKAY010000151.1:0-6934 GCA_035514495.1 Sphingomicrobium sp.
CTCCTCATCACCGGCCATGCCCGGCCTGGCGCCCCTCCGGTCGAAAGGGGCAAGATCAGAGCCGCCGTTCACGACTGGCTCGCCGCTTCGCGGCACGCGGGCAGGATCGCCGCGGTACGGGGCGCCCACCGGCGCCACGGCGGCGGCGGAAGCCTCTATATTATTTTGCGCAGGAATCGCTCCGGCTCCACTTTTTCTTAACCCTGCCGGTTTACCCGCAATCCTAGACGGATCAGACCGTCAGGCGGGGCGCGAACCACCGATGCAAGCAGGCACGGCCCAGAAGATCAGCAATGCGATCCTGTCGGTCGCGGCTGGAGGGGCCTCCTTTATCTTTTCGCTCACCGCGCTCCTGTACATCACGGAACTCGATGAGAAGATCCTGGCGGCGCTGGTCGCCGGCGCATTCTGCCTGCTTATCAGCTACATAGCGGCGGAACGCCCGAACAGCGAAAGCGCTCGCGCGCTAGCTGCTTTGGGCGACCGCCTGCTCGCCGTCGAGGATGGCGACCTCGTCTCGCCGCCGCCGCCGATCGTTCGCCAAACCATGCCCAAGGTCGCCGCGGCGGTCGAAACTTTGTTCGCCGAAGTACGCGCCTCGATCGAGAATGCCCATGCGCTCGGGATGTTCGATCCGGTGACGTCGCTTCCGAACCGGCTTCATTTCCGCTCCGAAGCGGACAAGATGCTGGCCGATGTCCCCGAGGGGGCGCGGGCGGCGATGCTGTTCGTCGATCTCGACCGCTTCAAATCGGTCAACGACAGCCTCGGCCATGCCCGGGGCGACCAGCTTCTCGTCATGGTCGCCAACCGGCTCCGAGTCGTGGTGACCGCGCAGTTCAGCGAGACGATCTCCAGCCGGCCGCTCCTCGCCCGACTCGCAGGCGACGAATTCACGATCTTCGTCCCGCAGGTCGAGTCGATAGAGGAGGTCGAGCGACTGGCGCGACGAATCGCCTTGGCCATTTCCGAGCCGTTCGAGCTTCACGGGCACAGCGTCGACATCGGCGCCTCGATCGGCGTGTCGGTCAGCCCCGACCACGGCACCAGCATCGAATCGCTGATGCGCGCCGCCGACATTGCAATGTATCGGGCCAAGTCGCGCGGCGGCGGCCGGCACTGCATGTTCAACCGTGAGCTGGCCGCCGAGCATCAACAGAAGATCGAGACCGAAAAGGCGCTGACCGAAGCGGTCCAGCGCGGCGAGTTTCAGCTCGCCTTCCAGCCGCAGCTCAGCCTTGTCACAGGCGAAATCACCGGCGCCGAGGCGCTGCTCCGCTGGAACCATCCGCGCCACGGCGAACGGCTGCCCTCGACCTTCATCCCGATCGCGGAATGCACCGGCCTGGTTGCCGAAATCGGCGAGTGGGTGCTTGGCGAAGTCGCGGCGATGCTCGGCGCCTGGCACCGCGACGGCTTCGGCCACCGGATCGCGTTCAACGTCAGCCCGCGGCAGCTCGACCGGGCGGACTTCTTCACCCGAGTTCGCAATGCTTTTGCCGAGCACGGCGTCCCGCTGTCGATGGTCGAGCTGGAGTTCACCGAAAGCGCGGCAATGGAGGCGACCGAAACGGTGCTTGCCGAAATCGCCGCCCTTCGCGAGGACGGCGCGTCAATCGCGATCGACGATTTCGGGACCGGCTATTCCAATCTGTCGCGGCTTCGCTCGATGCCGCTCGACCGGGTGAAGCTCGATCCGTCGCTGATCGTCGATATCGAGACCTGCGAGAAAGCCCGGGTCGTCGTCCAGGCCGTCGTCCAGCTCATCAAGGGCGTCGGTTGCGAGATCGTCGCCGAAGCCGTCGAGAACAGCGCCCAGGCCGATATTTTGCGGACCATGGGCTGCGACACCGTCCAGGGCTTTGTCTTCGCCTCACCGATGTTCGAGGACGAATATCGGGCCTGGGTCGGCAATGCCACCGGCCACCGGGCTGGATCGGTCGCCGGATCGGCCGCCTGACCGGCGCCAAAGCGGTTCTTTTAAAGGCTCCCGACTTCAGGCGACGACCTTGCGGATGATCCGCTCGTAGATTCGGCAAAGCGCTCGAATGTCGTCGAGCGAGGCGCTCTCGCCGATTTGGTGCATGGTCGCGTTGGGAAGCCCGAAATCGACGACCGGGCAAAGCTCGATCAAAAAACGCCCGTCCGACGTGCCGCCGCTGGTGGACAGCTCGACCGGCTCGCCGGTTTCCGCCTGGATCGCCTCGACGACAATATCGTAGAGCGGGCCGGGCGGGGTGAGGAAGGCTTCGCCCGAGATTCGCGCCCGCACTTTGGCTTGCGGCGCCTGGCTTTGCGCCACCTCCTCGACCATCCGGACCAAATCGGCGCCCTTGTGAAGATTGTTGAAGCGGATGTTGAGCTGCGCTCTCGCCGAGCCGGGGATGACGTTGCTCGCGTGGGTCGGCGTGTCGATGCCGGTGAATTCCAGGTTCGAGGGCGGGAAAACCTCGGTGCCGTCGTCGAGATGAAGCTCGTCAAGGGCGGCGATGATCCGCGCCAGCGGCGCAACCGGGTTCTGGGTCCGGTGCGGATAGGCGACATGGCCCTGGACGCCCGGAACCTCGATCCACAGGTTGACCGAGCCCCTTCGGCCGATCTTGACCGTGTCGCCGAGCCTCTCGACCGAGGTCGGCTCGCCGATCAAAATCATGTCCGGTCTTATGCCTCGCTCGTTCAGCCAGTCGATGATCCGGGGAGTACCCCAGGTGGCATAGCCTTCCTCGTCGCCGGTAATGAGGAAGGAGAGGGTGCCGCGTTGCTGCTCGACGGCCGCGAGGGCGGCGACATAAGCGGCAATCGCGCTTTTCATGTCGTTGGCGCCGCGCCCGACCAGAAGCCCGTCCTCGATCCTCGCCTGGAACGGGTCGGCCGCCCAGCCTTCGCCGGCGGGAACCACATCGAGGTGGCCGGCAAAGCCGAAATGCGGGCTTCCCTCGCCGCGGATGGCGACCATGTTCTCGGTCGGGCCGTCGGGCGGCTCGCCGAGCACCCAGCGGTGGACGGTAAAGCCGAGCGACTGGAGAATATTGCCCAGCATGTCGAAAATTTCGCCTCGGGCGGGGGTCACGCTCGGGCAGCTGATCAGCTCGCTGGCGAGCTCCACCGGGTCGATCGCGGTCATTTGCGAGCGCCTAGCAAGCCCCTGGGCCATTGGACAGGTCGTCAGGCCGCCTCATTCTCATATTGCTCGATGACCCAGGGCTCGTCCTGGGCCTGGTCGATCCAGTCATGGACGTCGGGATGCGAAAGCACCGCCTTCATATATTGCGCGGCGAAGGGGGGCATTTTCACTCCATAGGTGATGAAGCGGGTGACGACCGGCGCGAACATGATGTCCGCCGCGCACCAGTCGCCGAACAGGAAATCGCCGGTGCCTCCGAAACGGGCGCGCGCCTGCGCCCAAAGCTGGAGAATCCGGTCGATCTCCGCGTGGACCGCGTCCGACAGCTCGACGGGGGGATAGGTCTTGCGCACGTTCATCGGCAGGTCGCGGCGAAGAGCGGAAAAGCTGGAGTGCATCTCGGCGCTCATCGATCGCGCCATTCCGCGCGCCGCTTCCTCCCCGGGCCAGAACCTGTCGCGCCCGGCTCGGTCGGCGAGGAAATCGATGATCGCAAGGCTGTCCCAGACCACGCATTCGCCGTCCCACAAAATCGGCACCTTGCCCATCGACGGCGCGAACTCATTGCCCTTGCGATGGCGTTCCCACTCGGCGTCGAACATCGGGACGAGATATTCCTCGAACTGCTCGCCCGACTGCCTGCAGGCGAGCCAGCCGCGCATCGACCAGCTCGAATAGGCGCGATTGCCGATGATCAGCTTGAGCACTTTCTTCTCCTAGATCGCCGAGGCTTCGAGGATCGTGGTTCTCAACTCGGCAATGCCGCTGCCCGTTTCGCTGGAGGTCGTGAAAATCACCGGATGGGCGGCGGGATGCTGCCGGGCCTCCTCGAGAGTTCGAGCGAGCGTGTTTTCGAGATCGCTCGCCTTGACCTTGTCGGCCTTGGTCAGGACCAGATGATAGCTGACCGCCGCCTCGTCGAGCATCTGCATGACTTCGCGGTCGACGGGTTTGATGCCGTGGCGCGAATCGATCAGGACCAGGGCTCGCTTGAGCACCGGCCGGCCGCGCAAATAGCTGACGATCAGCCCGCGCCAGCGCTTCACCAAATCCTTGGGAGCCTCGGCGAAGCCGTAACCGGGCATGTCGACCAGCCGGAGCCGGAGCGGCGCCCCGACATCGAAGAAGTTCAGCTCCTGGGTGCGGCCTGGAGTGTTGGACGTCCGGGCGAGCTTCTTTCGGTTGGTGAGCGCGTTGAGAAGCGAGCTCTTGCCGACGTTGGACCGGCCGGCGAACGCGATCTCCGGAACGCTGGCATCGGGCAGGAACTGGAGCGCGGGCGCCGACTTGAGAAACTCGATCGGCCCGGAAAAGAGCTTGCGGGCGTCCTCGGCGAGATCGGGTTCGGTTGCTGTCGGCATCTAGGTCTTCACCGGGTGAGTGTCGGAGAAGTGAAGCCCGAACCGCCGGTACAGCCACCATTGTTGCGCAATCGTCAGGACGTTCGAGGTGACCCAGTACAGCACCAGGCCGGCCGCGAAGGGCGCCAGGATGACCATCATCACCCAGGGCATCAGGTTGAAAATCTGCTGCTGCACCGGATCGAGCTGCTGCGGGTTGAGCTTGAACTGGGCCCACATCGTCACCCCCAGAAGGATTGGCAGGATTCCGATCGCAAGGAAGACCGGCGGAGTGAAGTCGAGCAGGCCGAACAAATTGACCGGGGTCAGCGGGTCGGGCGCGGACAGGTCCTGGATCCACAAGGCGAAGGGCTGGTGCCGCATTTCGACGGAGACCAGGAGCACCTTGTAGAGCGCGTAGAAGATCGGGATCTGGAGAAGGATCGGAAGGCAGCCGGCGGCCGGGTTGATCTTCTCGTCCTTGTAGAGCTTGAGCATCTCCTGCTGCTGCTTTTGCCGGTCGTCCTTGAAGCGCTCCTTGATGGCTTTGAGCTTGGGCTGCACCTTGCGCATCGCGGCGAAGGACTTGAACTGCTTCTGGGCGATCGGGAACAGGATGAGCCGAACCATGACCGTCAGCCCGATGATCGCCAATCCGAAATTGCCGGTGACCTTGAACAGCCAGTTGAGGACATCGAAAATCGGCCGCATGAACCATTCGAACCAGCCCCAGTCGATCGCCTTCGACAGATTGGTGATCCCAAGCTCCTCGTAGCGGTCGAGAAGCGCCTTCTCCTTGGCTCCCGCAAACAGGCGGGTCTCGGTGGTGACTGCCTGGCCCGTGGGCAGGATTCCAGGCTGCGCGGCATAATCGGCCTGGAAGCCGCCCGACGGAGTGCCGGTGAAGCTCGCGGTGATCGGCGGATTGCCGACCGGGGCAAGGGCCGTCAGCCAGTAGCTGTCGGTAAAGCCGAGCCAGCCGCCGCGGCTGTCGAAGCGCTTCGTCCGGCCGTCCTCCAGCGTGTCCCAGTCGATATCGTAATTGGCGGCCTCGTCGAGGAAGGAAATCGGGCCGACATGGACCGTCCAGTAATCGGGATCGGTCGAGGCAGTGGCCCGGTTGATGAGGCCGTAGGGGCGGATTGCCACCGGGGCGGAGCCGCGGTTCACGACTCGCTGGCGTGCCGTGAACAGATAATTCTCGTCGACTTCGAGGATGATCTCGAAGGTCTGGCCGCCGTCATTGGACCAGCTCAGGGTCACCGGCTCGGCCGGTCGAAGCACCGGCGCGCTCGGCGTCCATTGCGCGTCCGGGCCGGGAACCTGCACGCCTTCGCCCGTCCAGCCGAAGCTTGCGAAATAGGAGTCCGGGGCGCCGGCCGGCGAAAGCAGCCGGACGGGCGGCGAGCCCTTTTCCTTCGACTGGCGCTCGTCGATGAGCACCAGATCGTCCAGCCTGGCGCCCGTCAGGTTGATCGATCCCATCAGCCGCGGAGTCCGGATCGCAACCCGCCGGCTTTCGCCCAGCACCTCGGCGCGGCTGCGCATCTTGGCGGGCACCTGCTCGACCGGGCCGATTTGCGGCCGGGCTTCGGGCCGGGCCTCGGCGGTGCGAGCCTCCTGCGCCTGCCGTTCCGGCGGCGGCGGCGGCATGAACTTTTCGGCGAAGAAGCTCCAGCCGATCAGCACCAAGGCGCTCAGCACGACCGCGAGGATCATGTTGCGATTTTCGTTCACGTCAGTGGAAACCTCGCATTGGTGTAGGAACTGGGACTCACGGCCGGGGACAAAAGGCTTAGTCAGGGAACGGGATCGGCGCCCTCGCCACCCCAGGGGTGACAGCGGCCGATCCGTTTGACTGCAAGCCAGCTTCCGCGAAGCGCGCCATAGCGCGAGATGGCGGTGATCGCATAGGCCGAACAACTGGGCTCGTACCGGCAGCTCGGCGGAAGGACCTTGGAGGGGCCCAATTGCCAGGCCCGGCAAATCCAGATGAGCAGCCGCGCAATCACGAAGCGGCCCGCTCGAGCGCTCGAACCAAATCCTTGCGAAGCAGGTCGAAGTCGCGCTCCACCCCGGCCGCCCGGCCGATGAGGACGTGGTCGGCGCCGGCACAGCCGTTGGCGGCAATCACTTCATTGGCAAGGGCGCGCAATCGCCGTTTCATCCGGTTGCGGATGACCGCATTGCCGACCCTCCGGCTGACCGTGAAGCCGACGCGCCTGGCGGGGTCGCCGTCCTTGCGGTCGTGGACGAGAAGGACGAATCCCGGGGTTGCGGCGCGCCGGCCGGCGTTCGCCGCAAGGAAGTCCGAGCGTTTCCTTAAGACCGGGAGCGGCTTTACGCGCTGAGCTTCTTGCGGCCGCGTGCGCGGCGCGCGTTCAGCACTTTGCGGCCGCCCACGCTCGCCATCCGGCAGCGGAAGCCGTGGCGGCGCTTGCGGACTAGATTGCTCGGCTGAAAGGTGCGC
>DATKAY010000152.1:0-15007 GCA_035514495.1 Sphingomicrobium sp.
GGCATCGGCGCCGAGGTGCTGCGCGACCTCGATTTCACGCTGACCGAGGGCGGCTTTTATTTCCTTGCGGGCGCGTCGGGCGCCGGCAAGACCTCGCTTCTGAAGCTTCTCTATTTGGCGCAGCGGCCGACTCGCGGGCGAATCCGGCTTTTCGGCCAGGATTTGAGCGATGCGCCGCGCGAAGCGCTCCCGCAATTCCGTCGCCGGATCGGAGTCGTCTTCCAGGATTTCCGGCTGATCCGGCACCTGTCCGCCTTCGACAATGTCGCGCTTCCGCTACGGATCGCGGGGCGCGACGAGGCAGACATCAATTCGGCTGTCCGCGAAATGCTCGACTGGGTCGGGCTCGGCGACCGAGCAGGGGCCAGGCCGGCAACGCTTTCCGGCGGCGAGCAGCAGCGAGTGGCGATCGCTCGAGCGGTCATCACCCAGCCGGATTTGCTGGTCGCCGACGAGCCGACCGGAAACGTGGACGCCGAAATGGCGGAGCGGCTTCTGCACCTTTTCAACGCGTTGAACGGCCTCGGGACGACGGTCGTGGTTGCAACCCACGACCTCGGGCTGATCGCCCGAAACGCTGGCGCCGAGCTTTTGCGCCTCGACAATGGTGTGCTGGTCGATCCGACCGGATCGCTGAAGAATCCCCCGAAGACCGACAGGATCGAGGCGCGGCTGTGATTCTCGACCGGATTTGGGTCTCAGGCCCTGAAGCGAGGCTGCTTCCGGCGGAAAAGCTGCACGCGCCGACGGTTGCGGTAATGGCGATCATGACCTTCGCGATGCTGGTGGTCGCGGCCGCCGGCCTTGCCATCGCCAACGCCGCCGGGCTGGTCGCGGGCGGCTCGGAGAACCGCTACGTCGTCCAGCTTCCCGCCGGAGCAGCCGCCGAGCTTCCTCAGCTGGTCGAGGCCGCGCGCTCGGCCGAGGGCGTTCGCTTGGTCACCCCGGTCAGCGAAAGCGAAATGCGGGACACGCTCGAGCGCTGGCTCGGCGAATCGGCGACAAGCAGCGCACTTCCGGTCCCGGCGATGGCGACGGTCGAGCTTCACCGGGGCGCCGATCCGCAGGCGGTCGCACAATCGATCCGGGCCGCGGCCCCTGAAGCGGTCATCACCGCCGAGACCGCCGAGCTTGCGCCGATGCTCGATTCGCTTCGAGCGCTGCAATGGCTGGCGCTGTCACTCGTCGTGCTGATGGCGGCGGCGATGGCGGCGGCGATCGTCCTCGCCGCCCGCGGAGCGCTGGACACGCATCGCTCGACCGTCGAGATCATGCACGGAATCGGCGCCGCCGACTCTCAGGTCACCAGGCTGTTCGAGCGCAAGATCGCCGTCGATGCGATTGCCGGAGCGCTCGGCGGCACCGTGGTCGCGATCCTCCTTCTGATCCTGCTCGGCGGCGGGATCGCCGCGATCCACGGCGAGCTGACGCTGAGCGCTCCGCTGTCGGCGCTCGACCTTTTGTTGCTCGCGCTGATCCCGGTGGGCGCGGTGCTTCTGGCGGTTGCGGTTGCTCACTGGACCTTGCTCAGGGCATTGCGCTCGAGCTTATGATTCTTCGCCTCTTCTCGATCCTGTTCCTGCTGTACCTGCTCGGCTTCATCCTCTTTTCGGTGACCCTCGGACAGCCGGCGGGCGATGAGCGCACCGATGCCGCGGTCGCGCTGACCGGAGGCAGCGGCCGGATCGAGCATGGGATCGAGGTGCTTGCCTCCGGCAAGGCGAAGCGGCTGCTGGTGTCCGGGGCCGATCCCGCGGTCACCAAGCCCGACCTGGTCGAGCGGCTCGGCGGCAAGGAGAGGCTGGTCGATTGCTGCGTCGATCTCGACAGCGTCTCGGTCGACACAAGATCCAATGCCGAGGAGACCGGGCGCTGGCTGGACGAGCATGGCTACCAGTCGTTCCGGTTGATCACCAGCGACTGGCACATGCGCCGCGCCCGCCACGAGTTCAGGCGCGTTCTGAGCGACCGATATGAAATCCTGCCCGACGCGGTGAGGTCCCAGCCGTCGTTCAGGACCCTGTTCGGCGAATATAACAAGCTCCTGCTTCGCCGGGCCGCGATCCTGTTCGAGATCTAAAAGACGTGCAATATCTTCGATCCCTCCTCTATGCGCTGATCTTCTACACGGGCACCGCGCTGCTGGTGTTTGCCGGCCTCGCCTCCACCTTGTTTGGAACCTCGGCGACCCGGGCCGTGGTTCACGGCTGGGCGAGGTTCAATTACGTTTTGGCCCGGGGCCTGCTCAATGTCCGGACGGAAGTGCAGGGCGAAATCCCCGCCGGAGCGGTGCTGATCGCTGTCAAGCACCAGTCGATGTACGAGACCCTGGAAATCGTCCGGATTGCCGTGACCCCGGTGGTCGTGATCAAGCGCGAGCTTTCGGACATCCCCCTCTTCGGCTGGCTGACCCGGCGTTATGGCGTCATCGCGATCGATCGCGGCGCCGGCTCGAAAGCGCTTCGGCGGATGATTGCCGCCGGGCGCGCAGCTGTCGCCGCCGGGCGGCCGGTGGCCATCTTCCCCGAAGGAACGCGGGTTCCGCCCGGCGAGGCCCCGCCGCTACGCTCCGGTTTCGCCGGACTGTATCGAGCGCTCTCGCTTCCGGTCGTTCCGATCGCGGTGGATAGCGGACGGCTGTGGACCAGGGGCTTGCTGAAGCGGCCGGGGACCGTGCATTTCCGGATCGGGGAGACGATCCCGCCCGGGCTGAAGCGCGAGGAAATCGAGGCGCGGGTCCATGCCGCGATAAACGCGCTTGAGCCACCGAGCGCAATGCAGCGATTGCGCAGCAATCGCCAATAGCGCGTAGAGCTGGCGAAAGCCGGCCCCCTTTAGCCCCGAAGCTTCGCCCCGAGCTTTTCGGCCGAGCCGACGATCCGCCTGGAGATTGCCGCCAGATCCTCGTCGGTGAAGCTCGTGTCGCCCGGCTGGAGGGTGACTTCGAACGCGAGCGACAGGCCTTCGGGAGTCTCAAATCGGTCGAACAGCCGGACATCGGTGATTGCCGCCTTGTCCGCGCCGCGAATTGCCCGGGCGAGGCGCTCGGCGGCCAGGTCGGCGGGGACGAGGAAGGCGAAATCGCGAGTCACCGGCTGGAGCGCCGGCGGGCTGTAGGACGACCGGGCACGGCCTGCGCTTCGCGGCTCGGGGATCGAGTCGAGATAGACTTCGCCGGCGACGATTCCGGGCGGAAAGTCGAGCGACTTCGCCAGCCCCGGGTGAAGCTCGCCGAAGCTCGCAAGGATCGTCTTGGGCCCAAGGGCGAGCGCCGCGGAGCGGCCCGGGTGCCAGGTCGGACCGGCGTCGGCAATCACTTGCAGGCTGTCGACCGGGGCGCCCGCGGCGTCGAGAAGCGCCAGCACCTCGGCCTTTGCATCATAGGCGTCGAACGCCTGCGCCTTGCCGCTTTGCCAGTCGCGCGGAGTCTTCTCGCCGGCAAGGACGAAGGCGATCGTCGGCCGCTCGGAATCGGCGAGATAGCGGCGGCCAAGCTCGAACAGGCGGATCGACGAGGCGCCGCGATCGAGATTCCGGCGAGCCGCGGCGACCAGCCCCGGCATCAGCGAGGGACGCATGATCTTCATGTCCTCGCTGATCGGATTTTCGACCTGCCAGGCCGGGCCGAACGGCACCGCTTCGCTTTGCGGGATAAAGCTCCAGGTCACCGCTTCGTCGAGGCCGCGGGCGGCGGCTGCCCGGCGCAGGCGCCGCTCGACGAGCTGCGATCGCGTGGCCGTCGGTCGAGCCACTCCCGGCTCGCGCTCGAGCGGGGTCGAGGGGATCGTCTCGTAACCCTCGATCCGGGTGATTTCCTCGACGAGGTCGGCGGGTCCATCGACGTCACGCCGCCAGCTCGGGACAAGCACCTCGGATTTTTCGTTGAACTCGAAGCCGAGCGAAAGCAGGATCGAGCGCTGGCGATCCTCGGGAACATCCATTCCGCCCAGGCTCGACGTCCGGGCCGGGTCGAACCGGATTTTGCGCTCCTCGACCGGCGGGTCGCCGACGAGCAGCGCCTCGGACGGCTCGCCCCCGCAAATATCGAGAACGAGCTTGGTGATGATTGCGAGGCTGTCGCCCAGAAATGCCGGATCGACCCCGCGCTCGAAGCGGCTTCGAGCGTCGCTGGTCAGGCCCAGCGCCTGGCCGGTCCGAGAGATTCGCACCGGGTCGAAATAGGCGACCTCAAGCATCAGCTCGCCGGTTTCGTCGCTGACTCCCGAATCCTCGCCGCCCATGATCCCGCCGATGTCGTGCGTCCGGCTTTCGTCGGCGATCACCGTCATCGACGAGTCGAGCCTGTATTCCTTTTCGTTGAGCGCCAGCAGCGTCTCGCCGTCGCGGGCGCGCCGGGCGATAAGGGCGCCCTCGAGCTTGGCGACGTCATAGGCGTGGCTCGGCCGCCCGAGGTCGAGCATCACGTAATTGGTGATGTCGACGATCGCCGAGATCGGCCGCTGGCCGGCGCTCTTGAGCCGGTGCTGCATCCAGTCGGGAGAGCTGCCGTTGGAAAGGCCGCGGATCGCACGGCCGAAGAACGCCGGGCAACCCTCGGGATCCTCGATCCTGATGTCGACCGGCGAGGGATAGCGGCCGCGGATTTCCGGCACGTCGAGCGGCTTGAGCTTTCCGAGCCCCGCCGCCGCCAGGTCGCGCGCAATTCCGCGCACGCCCATGCAATCGGCCCGGTCCGGGGTTACCGCGACGTAGAACACCGGGTCGTTGAGCCCGGCATAATCGGCGAAGCTCGCGCCGACCGGCGCATCCTCGGCAAGCTCCATGATCCCTTCATGCTCGTCGCCGAGCTCGAGCTCGCGGACCGAACACATCATTCCATGGCTCTCGACCCCGCGGATCGCGGCAATTTTCAAGGTCATGTCGCTCCCGGGCACGTAGGCGCCGGGCGGGCCGAAAACCCCGAGCATTCCGGCGCGGGCATTGGCCGCCCCGCACACGACCTGGACCGGCGCGCCTTCACCGGTGTCGACGCTCAGCACCTGCAGCTTGTCGGCCTGCGGGTGGCGCTCGGCGCTCAGCACCCTGGCGACCCGGAACGGGCCGAGCTCCTCGGCCGGATTGCCGATCTCCTCGACCTCCAGGCCGATGTTGGTCAGCCGGTCGGCGATCGCTTCGGCCGGAGCGTCGGTGTCGAGATGTTCCTTCAGCCAGGAAAGGGAGAATTTCATGCCCCCACCCCGCCCGACAGGGTCGGCACGTCGAGGAAACGGAAGCCGTAATGCCTGAGCCAGCGAAGGTCGCCGTCGAAGAAGGCGCGAAGGTCGTCCATTCCGTATTTGAGCATCGCCAGGCGGTCGATTCCGCAGCCGAAGGCGAAGCCCTGCCATTCATCGGGATCGAGCCCGCAACTGGCGATGACCTTCGGGTGGACCATTCCCGAGCCGAGCACTTCCATCCAGCCCTCGCAGCCGCCGACCACTCGCCGCCCCTTTTCCACCGACCAGCCGACATCGACCTCGGCCGACGGTTCGGTGAAGGGGAAATAGGACGGCCGCATCCGAAGCACGACGTCCTCGCGCTCGAAGAAGGCCTTGAGGAATGTCTCCAGCGTCCATTTCAAATGACCCATGGTGATCGCACGGTCGATCACCAGCCCCTCGACCTGGTGGAACATCGGCGTGTGCGTGGCATCGCTGTCGGAGCGATAGACCCGGCCCGGAGCGATCGTCCTGATCGGCGGCGGCTGGGAGGTCATGGTCCGGATCTGGACCGGCGAGGTATGGGTGCGAAGTACGTGGGCCTCCGCCTCCGGCTCGCCGTCGACCGGTCGCACGTAAAAGGTGTCCTGCATCGCCCGCGCCGGGTGGAACTCGGGCATGTTGAGGGCGGTGAAATTATGCCACTGGTCCTCGATCTCGGGCCCTTCGGCGACCGCGAATCCGAGGTCGGCGAATATCTCCGCAAGCTCGTCCATCACCTGGCTGACCGGGTGGACGCTGCCGCTGGGCCGCTGCGGCGCCGGAAGCGACAAATCGATGCGCTCGGTCGCCAGCCTTTTCTCGAGCGCGGCGGATTCGAGCTCCGCCTTGCGGGCGGCGATCGCATCGGTGACCTGCTCGCGAAGCGTGTGGATCTGCGGCGCCCGCTCGGAGCGCTCGTCCGGACTCATCTTGCCGAGCGATTTGAGCTGGGCGGTGATCGAGCCGGATTTTCCGAGCGCCGACACCCGAAGGGAATCGAGCGATTCCAAATCGGGCGCGGAGCGGATTTTCTTGAGCAGGTCGCTGTCAGCCATGGCGCGGCGACTTAGCCTTGCTCGCCGGGCAAATGCAAAGGGTCACGCGGGCTGGAACGGGTAGGGGGAGATCGTCTTTTTAAGCCGGTCGACGGTCAGCATTCGGCCGGCCGGGGCGGTCGCTCGATAGCCGCAGTCCAGCCGCGGGCAGATCGCGCAGGCGGGTCCGACCGGAGTGACCGGAGCATTGGCCAGGTCATAGACGTCGGCGCAGGACAGTTTGTCGGCGTGGCGGATGTCGCAACCAAGTCCGATCGCCATCAGCCCCCCCGTCAATTCGGTCTTGATCGGGCGCTCGATCGTCCTTGCGACCGTGAAGTAGCGATGGCTGTCGGGCGTCTCGATGATCTGGGTGACCACCTGGCCGGCAGCCTGGAAAGCGGCATGCAGGTTCCAGCGCGGGCAGGTGCCGCCGAACCGCGAGAAGGGGAATTGATCGCCGGCATAACGCTTCGAGATATTCCCGGCCGGATCGACCCGGAGCATGAAGAACGGGACTCCGCGGGCACCGGGCCGGCTGAGCGTCGTCAACCGGTGGGCGACCTGCTCGACATTGGCTCCGAACTCCCCGCACAATCGGTCGATCGAGTAGCGCATCTCCTTGGCTGCGGCGAGAAAGCGGCCGTAGGGCATCATGATCGCGCCGGCCGCATAATTGGCCAGGCTCATGTGCAAAAGCTGTCCGATTCCCTCGTCCGGCGGGGCGCCTTCGGAGACCATCCTGTCGAGCAAAGGCGCGAATTCCACCAGCGCCAGCTGGTAGGCGAGCGCGAAGGTACGGTTTTCGGCGCGCAGCTGCGACGAGATCAGGAACTGGCGCCGCTCGACATCGAAATACTGGCTGAGATTGCCGAGCTGCGCCTGCGGAACGACCCGGGCGGCGATTCCCCAGGCCTCCTTCAGGCGGCGGCGCATCGGCTCCGACATCGACAAGGGGTCGCTTAACGCTCCGCCAAGAGTCTCGGCCGCCGATTCGAGCTCCGGATAATGGTTGCGGTGCTGCTGGATATAGTCGCGAACCCAGTTCTCGGGAGTGACGAGCGTTCGCGCATCGCCGGAGCTGGCGAGGCTAGGGTTGCGGACTGCCTCCTTCAGCGCCGCATAGAGGCGGGCGATGGCGTCGGCGACCGGCGGAGCATTATGGGCGAGGTCGCTAAGCTCGTAGCGCGGGACCCGAAGGTCCCGAAGCAAAGCGTCGGAGAAGATCTCGGCAAGCTCGCCCGGGCCGGTGTTGGTTCCGCCGCCCGAGGCAAAGTCGCGAACGTCGATTTCATAGACCTGGGCGAGCTTGAGCAGCAAAGCCGCGGTGACCGGGCGCTGGTTGCGCTCGAGGTGATTGAGATAGCTGGGGCTGATCCCGAGCGTCGCGGCCATTGCGGTCTGCGACAGGGAACGGTCGCGGCGGAGGCGGCGAAGCCGGTAACCCAGGAAAAGCTTGGCGGCAGACATCCCGGAGAAACTGTCAACTTCGTACAAGTGATGCAAGTCAATTTGTGACTGACGAACGTTTTTTGCCGAGCTTTTCCGCCCGCCGCGGTGTTCTGTGATCGAAAGCCGGAACCCGAAGCGGAGACATTGACGATGACAGGTACGATACCAGGATTCGACGAGCTGACAGCCGCCCCGAGCGGCCGATTCGAGAGTATCGAGCGGCCCTATACGGCGCAGGACGTGCTGAGGCTGCGCGGGTCGTTTCCGATCGAGCATACTTTGGCCCGAAGGGGTGCCCTTCGCCTGTGGGAGCTGCTTAGGTCCGATGAGCCGGTCCGGGCGCTCGGCGCGGTTACCGGCAACCAGGCGATGCAGATGGTCCGCGCCGGCCTGAAGGCCATCTATCTGTCGGGCTGGCAGGCGGCGGCCGACGCCAACACCGCCTGCTCGATGTATCCCGACCAGTCGCTTTACCCGGCCAACACCGGCCCCGAGCTTGCGCGGCGGATCAACCGCACCTTGCAGCGGGCCGACCAGATCGAGCATCTGGAAGGCGCGGGCCGCAACGGCTCGGTGGCGCGCGACTGGTTCGCCCCGATCGTCGCCGATGCGGAAGCCGGCTTCGGCGGTCCGCTCAACTGCTTCGAGATCATGAAGAGCTATATCGAAGCGGGCGTCGCCGGGGTCCATTTCGAGGACCAGCTCGCAAGCGAGAAGAAGTGCGGCCACCTCGGCGGCAAGGTGCTGATCCCGACCAAGGCGGCGGTCCGCAACCTCGATGCAGCGCGCCTCGCGGCCGACGTTTCGGGAGTGCCGACGATCCTCGTCGCCCGGACCGATGCCGAGAGCGCAAAGCTCCTGACGTCCGACATCGACGAGCGCGACCGGCCATTCATCGCCGGCGAGCGCACCGCCGAGGGCTTCTACCGGCTGCGGGAGGGCAGCGGGCTCGACAATTGCATCGCCCGAGCCAAGGCCTTCGCTCCGCATGCCGACCTTTTGTGGTTCGAGACCAGCAAGCCCAACCTCGACCAGGCCCGGCTGTTCGCAACGAGCGTCCACGCGCAATTCCCGGGCAAGATGCTCGCCTATAACTGCAGCCCCAGCTTCAACTGGGAATCGAACCTCGACAAGGCCACGATCGCCAGGTTCCAGGCCGAGCTTGGGGCGATGGGCTACAAGTTCCAGTTCGTCACCCTGGCGGGCTTCCACAGCCTCAACCATGCGATGTTCGAGCTTGCCAGCGGCTATCGGGATCGCGGGATGGCGGCCTATTGCGAGCTCCAGCAGGCCGAGTTCGAAAGCGAGTCGAAAGGCTATACGGCGACCCGCCACCAGCGCGAGGTCGGGACCGGCTATTTCGACGCGATCGCAAGCGCGGTTTCGGGAGGCGAGACCTCCACCGCCGCGCTCACCGAATCCACCGAATCCGAACAGTTCAAAGCCGCCGAGCCGGTGCCGGCGGAATAGGAGGATGAGCATGACAGAGCGTTACTGGGTGGTCGGCGGACATTATTCGGATTGCGATTTCAGCAAGCTCGAGCCGGGGAGCGAAAAGCTTCTCGGGCCCTATGACGACCGGCTGAAAGCGCGCACAGAGTGGCAGCGCCTGACCTTCCGGGATCGATGCGGAGCGACGACGCGGTACTCGATCTGCGTGGAGCCGATAATCCGATGAGTGACGTCCTCGACCGGTCGCGAGCAATCGCCGAGCCCTCGAGCCTGCCCGGCGCCCGCGACGTGCTGACCAGCGATACGCTTGATCTGCTCGCCGCAATCCATGGCCGGTTCGACCAGAAAAGGCGTGCGCTCCTGGAGAAACGGATGGTGCGCCAGGCCCGGTTCGATGCCGGCGAGCTTCCCAATTTCAGGGCCGACACGCGCCATATCCGCGAGGCCGACTGGACGGTGTCTCCCGTCCCTTCCGACCTTCAGGACCGGCGGGTCGAAATCACCGGGCCGACCAATGCAAAGATGGTCATCAACGCGCTCAACAGCGGCGCTCGAGTTTATATGGCCGATTTCGAGGACGCGACCTCGCCGATGTGGGACGAGCTGGTCCAGGGCCAGGTCAACCTTCGCGACTATTGGCTCGGCCGGCTCGACTTCACCGACCCGAAGACCGGCAAGGACTATCGGGTCGGCGAAACCCCGGCGGTCCTGATCGTCCGGCCGCGCGGGCTTCACCTGCCCGAGGATCACGTCACCGTCGATGGCGAGCCCGTCGCCGGCGCCTTCTTCGACTTCGCGCTTTATTTCCGGCTCAACGCCCGGGCTTCGCTGGGCCGCGGATCCGGCCCCTATTTCTACCTCGCCAAGCTCGAGAGCATGGAAGAGGCCGAATTGTGGAGCGACATCTTCGCCTTTTCCGAAGCCTGGCTGAGGCTGGCGCGCGGGACGATCAAGGCAACGGTCCTCATTGAGACCATCCCGGCGGCCTTCGAGATGCAGGAAATCCTCTACGCGCTGAGGGAGAATATCGTCGGCCTCAACTGCGGGCGCTGGGACTATATCTTCAGCTTCATCAAGCGGCTCGGCCGACGCCCCGAGCGCCTCACTCCCGATCGCTCGGCAATGACGATGGATAAAGCCTTTCTCGCTGCTTACTCGCTTCGGCTGGTCGCCGATTGCCACCGCCGGGGAGCCCATGCGATGGGCGGGATGTCGGCCTTCATCCCGGTCAAGGGCGACGAGGAGGCGAACCGGGCGGCAATGGACAAGGTGCGCGACGACAAGCTTCGCGAAGTGAGGAACGGCCATGACGGGACCTGGGTCGCCCACCCGGCGCTCGTCCCGGTGGCATTGGAAGCCTTCGAAGCGATGGATGGCCCCAACCAGCTCGACAGGATTCCGAACCACGTCCCCGGAAGCAACGAGATGCTCAAGCTTCATCAGGGGCCGCGCAGCGAGGAGGGCGCTCGCGAAAATATCCGGGTCGGGGTGCAATATCTTGCCGCCTGGATTGGAGGCAAAGGCGCGGTCCCGCTCTACAATCTGATGGAGGATGCGGCGACCGCCGAGATTGCCCGCGCGCAATTGTGGCAGTGGCTGCACTTCGGCGCGGAGCTGGATGGCGGGAAGGGGGTCTTCGATCGGCCCCTGTTCGATCGGCTTTTCGGCGAGGAGATCGAGCTCCTGAAGGAGGTCGAGAATATCGCGCAAGCGGCCGAGCTGTTCCGCGAGATGGTCGTCAGCGACAATTTCGAGGAGTTTTTGACCCTGCCGGCCTATGAACGGCTGGGCTGAGGCGCACGCTTGGCGCCCGAAATAATAAGAAAGGGAAGACGCCCGATTCCGGTCGCCTCCCCTCTCTTTTAGCGATTATTCGCCGTCGGCGGCCTTGAGGTTGGTCGCCTTCATCTTGCCGCGCTGGTCCTCTTCGACATCATAGGACACGCGCTGATTCTCACGCAGAGTGCTCATTCCCGAGCGCTCGACATCGGAAATGTGAACGAAAGCATCCGCTCCACCGCCCTCGGGCTGAATGAAACCGAAACCTTTGGATTCGTTGAAAAACTTGACTGTTCCTGTGGGCATTTAACATTTCCTTCTCATAGTCGATCCGGATGCCGGACCTTGGCAGCTAATAGCGGCGTCAGAGATGGAAAAAGGTGCCGCAAAGCGCCAGTGCCCGTCCGTTTGCGACCGGTAGCACCACCCTCATAACGCAAATCCGCGCCAAAGTATGCGTCTTCGCGCTTTTTGACTGGTTCGGCCGCGGTTTTAAAGGAGCCTACGTCTTCGAACCGGGGCCGAAACAAAGCGGTTCGAAAACACGGAAAGCTCAGCGCGGGGCCAGCCCGGCTGCGAACGCGCCGGCCTCGTTTACCTCTCGCAGACTCGAGTCGCCGTTCTTGGTGAGCTCCACCAGCTGGGCGTAATAGGCTCGAGCCAGCGGCAAATCACCGGCGAGCCGAGCCGCGCTCGCAGCGCCGTAAATGCCGGCCAGGAAAGGGCCTTTGAAAAAACAAAGGGCGCGGATCTGCTCCGCGGCGCCCAGATGTCCTAGAACGACGTTCGCGCTCAGGCGGTCGCCTTTTCCTTCTTGTCGATCGCCTGCTTCGCCAAAGCAATGATGCCCTTGAAGGCCTCGCCCTCGTTCATCGCGATGTCGGCGAGAACCTTCCGGTCGAGGTCTATGCCGGCGAGCTTGAGCGCGTGGATGAACTCGCCGTAGGTCAGCCCCTCGGCGCGGACCGCGGCGTTGATCCGCTGGATCCACAGGGCGCGGAAGCTGCGCTTCTTCACCTTTCGGTCGCGATAGGCGTATTGCCCGGCCTTCTCGACCGCCTGGCGGGCAATCCGGATCGTGTTCTTGCGGCGGCCGTAATAGCCCTTCGCAGACTCGAGGATCCGCTTGTGCTTGGCGCGCGTGGTCACGCCGCGTTTGATGCGTGGCATATCTTCGCGCTCCCTACTTCAGGCCATACGGGGCCCAGAGCTTCACCGTCTTCCATTCGGTTTCGCTTAGGACCGTGGTTCCGCGGTTCTGGCGGATGTACTTGGCGTTGTGGCTGATCAGCCGGTGGCGCTTTCCGGCGACTCCGTGCTTCACCTTGCCGGTGGCGGTGAGCTTGAAGCGCTTCTTGACGCCGCTCTTCGTCTTGAGCTTGGGCATTTTCGTCTCCTGACGTTCTTAAACGGCCGCGGCAGCCCCTGATGGCCGGGCGCGTTCGATTGTTCCAGTGGGCTGGAAAGAGGCGCGCCTATAGAGGGAAGATGCGTTTCTGGCAAGCGCGGGCGCTCACCAGGGAACCTCGGAGCCGTCGTAGCTGAAGAAGCCGCCGGACTGGTCGGGGCCAAGCCCTTCGATCACCCGGCGCATTCCAGCGACGCTCTCCTCGGGCCCGAGCGGAGCGGAAGGGCCGCCCATCCGGGTTTCGACCCAGCCGGGGTGGAGCACGGCCGCGACGACCCCTTGCGGACGAACATCGATGGCAAGGCTTCGCCAGGCCGCGTTCAGCGCCGCTTTCGACGAGCGGTAGGCGATGAACCCCCCCGAGCTGTTGTCCGCGATGCTCCCCATTCGGGTGCTGATGCCGATCAACTTGCCCTTCGAGCGGGCGACCCGGGCAAGCACCGACCGGGCGAGCAGGAACGGGGCGATGGTGTTGACGGCGAAGCATTCCGACCAGTCGCGCCCGTCTTGCGCCGTCTCGACCGATTTCGGCCCGTAGGTGCCAGCATTGGCGATGAGCAGGTCGAGCGACTCGATCGATTCGCCCAAAGCCGCGACCGCAGCCAGGTCGCCCATATCGACAATTTCGACCCGCACCCCGAGCTTTTCGAGTTCCTCGCTGGTCTGTCTGACGGTAGCGACGACTTCCCAGCCGTCGGCGGAATATTGGCGCGCGAATTCGAGGCCGAGGCCGCGGTTCGCGCCGGTTATCAGGACTACAGGCATGGGCCATCAACGCCCGCGAGGCGAAAAGGCTCAGGCGGGCTCGACTACGAGCTCACCGGCAGCGGTCGGGCCGAGCAGATCCGCCGAGCGAGCGCTTCCGTCGAGCCAGGCTCGCCACTGGTCCGGGCGGAGAAGCGCGATCTGGCGATTGTGATAGGGCTCGACATCGGGGCCGGGCGGGCAGGTCAGGAGGGTGAAGGCCTCGCCGGTCTCAAGGTGCGAGCGAAGCAGTCCGGCAATGGCGAATTCGCGGTCCCCGGCCGGGCGGAACAGCCAGCGATCCTTGCGCTTGCGATCCGGCTCGGCGGGGCTGGTGTATTCGTAGAAGCCGTCCATCGGGACCAGGCAGCGGTCGCTAGCGAAATTGCGCCCGTCGGAGCGCATGTTGAAGACCGGTTTTCCGCTCGGGCCGGGCCAGGACCAGCGGCGAACGACCAGATCGGCCTGCTCGCGGTTCCACCGGACGACCGGGGCGCGGTCGGTGATGTGGACGTCGGCCGGCTCGATGTTGGGAATGTCTTCCGGGAAGGCCAGCGGCAGCCCGGCGCTTTCGAAAAGTCGCCGGATCGCGTCAGGGCTTTTCTCGATCCGGTAGAGGTTGCACATCGCTAGGGATCGGATCGGCTGTGACCGTCGGCGGGGAGGGTCATTCCGGAGCCGCGATCCGTTCCGGCTGGCCTTTCTGATGGACTCGAAAGACGATCGCCCGAGCGCCGTCGGGTCCGCCGCGCGGCGTATGGATCGCCCGCGGCGGGATGGCGTAGGTCTCGCCGGCTTTCATCGGCAGGTCAGCTTTTCCCTCCTCCACATGCACGGCAGTCCCCTCGATCAGATAGAGGAACTCCTGTCCGGGATGGTAATGGCGAGGAACGGCTGCGTTCGGCGGAATGATCACGTCGGAGATGATCACCTCGAGATCGGGATGGCCGGCGAGCGGGGTACGGAGCACCTCGTTCGAACCAGGCGGCAATGAAGGCGCTGCCTCCCGCTCATGGGCATCGATCGGCGCCGCGATCAGCAGCAGCGGCGCAAGCAAAAATACCGGACGCATCAGTTTCCCCTCCCTCGTCAAGGCATGCGCAGAAAGCGGTTCAATCGAACAGGCTCGACACGCTCGCCTCGTCGGCGATCCGGCGGATCGCCTCGGCGAGCAGCGGCGCGACGGTCAACCGGCGGATCTTGCCGTCGTCGGGCTCGGCGTCGCCGCTCCAGATCGAATCGGTGATGACCAGTTCCTTGAGTTCGGAAGCAGCCACTCGCGCCGAGGCTCCGCCCGACAGTACGCCGTGGGTGCAGTAAGCGAAGACGTCTGCGGCGCCCTGCTGCTTGAGGGCCGCGGCCGCGTTGCACAAGGTGCCGGCCGAATCGACGATGTCGTCGATGAGGATGCAGGTTCGCCCCTCGACCTCGCCGATGATGTTCATCACCTCCGATTCGCCGGCCCGCTCGCGGCGCTTGTCGACGATCGCCAGCGGCGCGTTGTTGAGCCTCTTGGCAAGGCTGCGCGCTCGAACGACTCCGCCGACATCGGGCGACACCATCGTCAGATTGTCGGTCGAGAAGCGGGCGCGGATGTCCGCGGCGATCACCGGCGAGGCGAACAGATTGTCGGTCGGTATGTCGAAGAAGCCCTGAATCTGCCCGGCGTGAAGGTCCATCGTCAGCACCCGGCTGGCACCCGCGGTGGTGATCAAATTGGCGACCAGCTTGGCCGAGATCGGGGTTCGCGGGCCGGGTTTGCGGTCCTGCCGGGCATAGCCGAAATAGGGGAGGACGGCGGTGATCCTCGTCGCCGAGGCGCGGCGAAGCGCGTCGATGCAGATCAACAGCTCCATCAGATTGTCGTTGGCCGGGTAGCTGGTGGACTGGACGACGAACACGTCCTCGCCGCGGACATTCTCGTTGATCTCGACGAA
>DATKAY010000153.1:0-12023 GCA_035514495.1 Sphingomicrobium sp.
AAGAAACTCTCGCGGTCGTCGATGCGGTTCGCTACGCTTCGGCCTATTCGTTCAAATACAGCCCCCGCCCGGGAACGCCGGCGGCAGTGATGGAGAACCAGATCGACCGCCAGGTAATGGACGACCGGCTGCAGCGGCTCCAGTCGCGCATCACGCAACAGCAGATCGCCTTCAACCGCTCGACGATCGGTCTCGACACCCGGATTCTCGTGGAGCGAAAAGGCAGGCATTCGGGCCAGATGATCGGCCGCTCTCCGTGGCTCCAATCGGTGCATGTCACGACCGATGCGGGGCCCGGTGAGATGCTCGACGTGACCCTCACCGGGGCCGGCCCGAACAGCATGTCCGGCGCCGCGCTTGGCAGGCAAGCCGCCTGATGGCCCGCCGCGACCCGTCGCTGATTTCCGGGGCCGCGGTCGAGCCCCAGGACCTTGGCCGCGCCCGGCTGGAGCTGGAATTCGACGAGCCCTATTTGCTGGGTCCGTTGTTCGGCGATTACGACCGCCACCTGATCACCATCGAGAGCCGCCTGGGAGTCCATATCTCGGCCCGCGGCAATCGAGTCCAGATCGAGGGCGAGGCGGATTCCGCAGCGCGCGCCCGCGACGTTCTCATCGGCCTCTACAAACGGCTCGAGCAGGGCCATGACATCGACCCGGAATCGGTCGAGGCGGTCCTCGGAATGGCTGCCCAGCCGAGCCTCGACGGGATCATCGCCAACGAGGTCACCTCTCCGCCCCGGGTGATGATCCGGACCCGCAAGAAGACCATCGTCCCGCGATCGCCGACGCAAACCGTCTACATGGAAGCGCTCGCTCGCGAGGACATGATCTTCGCCCTCGGGCCGGCCGGGACCGGCAAGACCTATGTGGCGGTCGCCCAGGCCGTCTCGCAGCTCATTTCCGGAAGTGTCGACCGGCTGATCCTGTCGCGCCCGGCGGTCGAGGCCGGCGAACGCCTCGGCTTCCTTCCGGGCGACATGAAGGAGAAGGTCGATCCTTATCTTCGACCGCTCTACGATGCGCTTTACGACATGCTTCCGACCGAACAGGTCGAGCGGCGGATCGCCAGCGGCGAGATCGAGATCGCCCCGATCGCCTTCATGCGCGGCCGGACCTTGAACGATGCCTTCATCATCCTCGACGAAGCGCAGAACACCACGCCTGCGCAGATGAAGATGTTCCTGACCCGCTTTGGCATGCGCAGCCGGATGGTGGTGTGCGGCGACCCGACCCAGGTCGATCTGCCCGAACCCGGAAAATCCGGTCTTCACGACGCAGTGTCGCGCCTGTCGGACGTTCCGGGAATCGCGATCGTGCCCTTCACGGCCGCCGACGTCGTGCGGCACCCGCTGGTCGGCCGGATCGTTGAGGCCTATGAAAGACCGGGAGACTGACGCGCACCATGATGCTCGACGTCGCAATCGAAGCGGATCCGGAGTGGGACAGTAGCAGCCCCTGGGAAGCGCTCGTCCGAACCGCAGCCGAAGCCGCGATCGCCGAAAGCGCTTTTCCGGAGCTCGCCCGGTCAGAGCGGCAACTGGAACTTTCGGTCCGGCTCGCCGGCGACAGCCAGGTGCAGGCGCTGAACGCGCAATGGCGCGGCAAGGACAAGCCGACCAACGTCCTGTCCTTCCCCCAGCTCGAGCCGGACCAGCTCAAATCGGCCGCAACGCCGGGTCCCGAGCTGATGCTCGGGGATCTCGTGCTTGCCCGCGGCGTCTGCGAGCGCGAAGCCGCTCAAAAGGATGTTTCCCTGGAGGATCACGCCGCTCACCTCGTCGTCCACGGCACCCTGCATCTCCTCGGCTATGACCATCACGACGAGGAGTCGGCCAGGGAGATGGAGGCCCGGGAAGTGAGGGCTCTCGCCAGGCTCGGAATCGGCGATCCGTACGGAGAGGATTGCTGATGGCGACCCGCAACGACGACAACGGATCGCGGCTATGGCGCGGAATGCGCTCGCTGATCTTCGGGGAAGGCGAGACCACTCTTCGCGAGGAAATCGAGGAGGCGATCGACGAAGCCGAGGAATCGCGGCAGGTCGCGGGCGATCTCACGCCGATCGAGCGCCAGATGCTGCGCAACCTGCTTCACTTCGGCGACGAGACCGCGGGCGACATCTGCGTCACTCGCGGCGACATCGTCTCGGTTCCCGCGACCATCTCGTTCGACGAGCTGGTCAAGGCCTTCGCCGAGGCCGAGCACAGCCGGCTTCCGGTCTACGGCGAGAGCCTCGACGAGATCGTCGGGATGGTCCACATCAAGGACCTGTTTGCAGCGAGCGTCGACCCGTCGCGCAACCGATCGATCGACGCGCTGATGCGAACCCCGCTGTTCGTCCCGGAATCGATGGGCGTTCTCGACCTGCTGGCGCGGATGCGGGCCGAGCGGGTTCACCTGGCGATCGTCGTCGACGAGTTCGGCGGCACCGAAGGCCTCGTCACGATCGAGGACGTGGTCGAGGAGATCGTCGGGGAGATCGAGGACGAGCACGACATCGAGACGGCGGGCCTGCTGGCCAGGCTCAACGACAACCTGTGGGAAGCCGATGCCCGGATCGAGCTCGAGGAGCTTGCCGGGGCGGTCGACGCGCGGCTGCGATCCGAAGAGGATGACGTCGACACGCTCGGCGGCCTCGTCCTGCTGCTGGCCGGCCGCATTCCAGCGCTCGGCGAAGTGGTGGTCCACCCGTCCGGATGGCGGCTCGAAGCCGTCGATTCCGATCCTCGCCGGATTCTCCGGGTCAGGCTCCACGCGCCCGAGACGGACGGGTCCGGCTAGTCGCTCGCGAACAGCTTGCCGGGGCTCGCCATCGCCTTGAACTCGAGCGCGTTGCCGGCCGGGTCGAGCAGGAACATCGTCGCTTGCTCGCCAGGCTGCCCTTCGAAGCGGATTGTCGGCGGGATCACGAAATCCACCCCTTGCTCGACCAGCCGCCCGGCAAGCGCTTTCCACTCGTCCAGCGAAAGCACGATCCCGAAATGCGGGACCGGCACCTGCTCGCCGTCCACTTTGTTGCCTGCCCCGGGCCGGGCAGAGCCGGATACGAGGTGGGCGACGATCTGGTGACCGTGAAAATCGAAATCGACCCAGTCGGCGGCGCTTCGCCCCTCCTCGCACTGGAGAAGCTCTCCGTAGAAGCGCCTCGCTTGCGCAAGATCGTCGACCGCGAAGGCGAGATGGAACGGTGGAAGACTCATCGCCTGCCATTGTCATTGCGGCTCCGCCGAAGCAAGGACTGCAATCGATGAGAAATTTCGTCCTTGCCGCCGCCACCGGCGCCCTCTCCGCTTTCGCATTCGAGCCCGTCGGACTGTGGCTCGGGATGCCGGCCGCCTTCGCGGTCCTGATCTGGCTGCTCTGGCAAACCGAACGACCCGGCCACGCGCTCCTGATCGGCTGGCTGTTCGGTTTCGGCCAGTTCGTGGTCGGCCTCAACTGGATCGCCACGGCCTTCACCTTCCAGTCGAACATGCCCGCCTGGCTTGGCTGGGTGGCGGTGGTCCTGCTCTCGCTCTACCTTGCCATCTATCCGGCGGTTGCGGCCGGGCTCGCCTGGCGGACAGGCCGGCGCAACGAGACCGCGCTGGTACTCGCTCTGGCCGGCGCCTGGGTGATCACCGAATGGCTTCGGGCAATCGCCTTCACCGGCTTCCCGTGGAATCCTGCCGGCGCCGCGCTCGTTCCCTCGCCTTTCCTCTCGATTTCCGCGCTGGTCGGGACCTACGGTATGTCCGCGATCGCAGTGCTGATTGGCGGTGTCGTCTGGCTGGAGTTCCACCGCCGCTGGCTTCCCGGAGCGATCATCGTCGCCGCCCTCCTGCTCCTCTGGCTCGTCCCGAAATCTTTGGTCCCCGACCACCCGCTGACCATCAAGCAGGTCAGGATCGTCCAGCCCAACATCGGCCAGCAGGACAAATGGCGGCCCGGCTTCGCCGATGAGGCGGCCCGGCGCTTGCAAGCAGCGTCGGCGCCGGGCGGGCCGAGGCCGCGCCTCCTCTTCTGGCCCGAGGCCGCCGTCACCGACCCTCTCCACGACGAGCGCAGCGGCCCGCCGGCCGAGTCCGCCCGCTTCGAGCGAGCGCGGGCGGCGGCGTCGATCGGCGAGGGGGAATATCTGCTCACCGGCGGGCTCGGCATCCGCTCGAGCGACGGCAAATCGCTGACCGGCGCCACCAACAGCATCTTCGTCCTCGATCCCGGCGGAAAAATCATCGGCCGCTACGACAAGGCGCATCTCGTCCCCTATGGCGAATATTTGCCGATGCGCCCGCTCCTCTCGACTTTCGGCCTGTCGCGGCTCGCGCCGGGCGATGTCGATTTCGACTTCGGCCCGGGGCCGCGCACGATCGACCTTCCCGGTTGGGGCCAAGCCGGAATGCAGATCTGCTACGAGATCGTTTTTTCGGGCAATGTCGTCGATCCCGACCACCGCCCCGACTTCATCTTCAATCCGTCCAACGACGCCTGGTTCGGCAGCTGGGGCCCGCCTCAACACCTCGCCCAGGCACGGCTCCGAGCCGCCGAGGAAGGCCTTCCGGTCATCCGCGCCACCCCGACCGGGATCAGCGCGCTCATCGACGCCCGCGGCCAGATCGTCGACCAGACAGGCTGGCGAGAGGCGGGGGTGATCAACGCCGTTCTTCCGCCGCCTGCCGAAGTGCCGACCGCCTTCGCCCGCTTCGGAAACGCGATTCCGCTCCTCCTTGCCGCCTTGCTTCTGATCGGCGCCATTGCCCTCGCCGGAGGCTGGCGTTATCGGCGGACATAACGAATCCTTTATATCTCATGCCGCGACCCAGCGGCGTCTCTCAAGGACCCTCAGCCAACCATGCGCAGCAACTATCTCTTCACCTCCGAATCCGTTTCAGAAGGTCATCCGGACAAAGTCGCCGACCAGATCAGCGATGCAATCGTCGACCTGCTTCTCGCCAAGGATTCCGAATCGCGGGTCGCCTGCGAGACTTTCGTGACGACCCAGCGCATCGTCATCGGCGGCGAGATTCGCTGCAAGCCGATCTATGACGAGGAAAAGTTCAGGGACACCCACGGCTGGGCACCCGGCGCCCGCGACGAAATCGAAGCCAAGGTCCGCGAGACGGTTCGGGAAATCGGCTACGAGCAGGCCGGCTTCCACTGGGAAACTGCCGGGTTCGAGAATCATCTGCACGGCCAGTCCCCCCATATCGCCCAGGGAGTCGATCCGGCGGGCAATAAGGACGAGGGCGCGGGCGACCAGGGAATCATGTTCGGCTTCGCCTGCGACGAGACCCCGGAGCTGATGCCGGCGACCCTGCATTACAGCCACAATATCCTTCGCCGGATGGCGCAAGACCGCAAATCCGGCAAAGCGCCCTTCCTGGAGCCCGATTCGAAGAGCCAGGTGACCCTTCGGTACGAGGGGGGAAAGCCGATCGAGGCGACCGCGATCGTCGTTTCCACCCAGCACCGGAAGGGCTATGACCAGGGCGAGAAGGAAGCCGAGCTTCATGCCTATGTGAAGAAGGTCGTCGCCGACATCCTTCCGGCCGAGCTCCTGAGCGACCGCACCGTCTATCACATCAACCCGACCGGCGCGTTCGAGATCGGCGGCCCGGACGGGGACGCCGGGCTGACCGGCCGAAAGATCATCGTCGACACCTACGGCGGCGCTTCCCCCCATGGCGGCGGCGCCTTTTCCGGCAAGGATTCGACCAAGGTCGACCGCTCGGCGGCCTATGTGGCGCGCTATCTCGCCAAGAACATCGTCGCTTCGGGACTGGCGAGCCGCTGCACGATCCAGCTCGCTTATGCGATCGGGGTGTCGGCGCCGCTGTCGCTCTACGTCGATACGCATGGCACCGGGACGGTCGCGGATTCGCAGCTGGAAAAGGCGATCGGCCGGATCGACAAGCTCGGCGGCCTCACTCCGCGAGGAATCCGCACGCATTTGAACCTCAACCGGCCGATTTACGCGCCGACCGCGGCTTATGGCCATTTCGGCCGCAAGGCCGAGGGCGATCTCTTCCCCTGGGAGCGGACCGACCTGGTCGAGGAGCTGAAAGCCGCCCTCAAGGCCGCGGATTCGGCTAAGGTTACAGCCTAGCGCCGATCGGCCCGGCCCATCCTAATGGTGGTGGCCGCTCGAACTTTCGTCGCTCACCCCGACCCGGTGGACAAAGACGAGATGGCCTCCGAGCCAGCCGCTGTAGAGCAGGATCAGGACCGTCAGGCCCGACAGGAAGACGCCGATCGACACCTCCGTGTCCGGGGTCGTCACCCGGATCAGCAGGTTCACCGCGGCGATGACGATGGCGGTGACGTTGGCGATCATGTGCCTGACCGCGACTCCGAGACGCCGGATCCGGTCGTCGCCT
Organism: Sphingomicrobium sp.; assembly: GCA_035514495.1. Taxonomy (GTDB): domain Bacteria; phylum Pseudomonadota; class Alphaproteobacteria; order Sphingomonadales; family Sphingomonadaceae; genus Sphingomicrobium. Next base: position 6,359 of record DATKAY010000153.1, read on the forward strand.
TTGAAATCGGCAAGGCCGGCGGAGGCCGCCAGGGCCGCGGTCAGCAGACCGAAGCCGAGCAGCCACTTGGAAGCGGTCGCCCAGCCCAGGCCCGCTCCGTAGACGAAGAAGATGTCGGTGACGAAGGCGCCGACGAAACAGACGATCGGGAAGGGCACCAGCATCGGGTGGATCGGGTGACCGCCCACGACGGCGGTGCTTTTGGGGTTGCCGGCCCGCCGTCCGGGATCGCGATCGAAGTCACTCATGCCATTTTCTCCCCTGTAAAGCCGGCGCACCGCGATGCGCCTGCAGGCTTGACGCTGCGCAGCCGGGCAATGTTCCCGTTAAAATCCGGCCAAGCAAGTCCTCGCCTTGCTTGCTGAACGACCGCTTGAGCGACTAGGCGCTCGCCCGATGACCGCGCACAAGCAGGGCGATCCGACGACTCTCAACCGGCTGTACGGCCGTTCGAGCGGGCACAAGCTCAGGGCCGGGCAGCAAAAGCTGATCGACGAATTGCTGCCGCAGATCGAGGTCCCGCAAGACGGCGAGATCACATCGAAGCGGCTGTTCGGCGGCGCCGAGGGCTCTGGGCGCCCGCTTCACCTGGAAATCGGGTTCGGCGGCGGCGAGCATCTCGCCTATCGCGCCGACCTGCTCCCCGACCACGGCTTCATCGGCTGCGAGCCCTTCCTGAACGGAGTTGCGACCGCCCTCGCCCAGATCCGCGACCGGCAGCTGACGAACCTCCGCCTGTGGCGCGGAGACGCGCTCGACGTCCTGCGCCGGGTGCCGGAGGCGGGCCTCGCCTTCGTCTACCTGCTCCACCCCGACCCCTGGCCCAAGGCGCGCCATTCGAAGCGGCGGATGGTCAACGACGGCCCGGTCGATTTGATCGCATCGAGGATGAAGCCAAAGGGCGAATTCAGGATCGCCACCGACCATCCGGTCTATCTCGAATGGACGCTGACGGTGATGCAGCGTCACGGCCACCAGTTCGAGTGGCTTGCGCAAAAGCCGGCGGATTTCCTCGAGCGGCCGGGCGGCTGGCCGGCGACCCGCTACGAGGCCAAGGCGCTCCGCGAGGGCCGCCGGGCCTATTTTCTGCGCTACCGCCGCCGAGGCTGACCCTTTCGCGCGCAAGCCGGGCTCCCTAAATGGCGTTCAGATGCAGATACGCGACTCCGTCCTCGATGCGATCGGCAACACGCCGCTGATCAAGCTCCGCCGTGCGTCGGAGGAAAGCGGCTGCACGATCTTGGGCAAGGCCGAATTCATGAACCCCGGCCAGTCGATCAAGGACCGGGCGGCGCTCGGAATCATCACGCATGCGATCGGCGAAGGGCGACTCCAGCCCGGCGGGATCATCGTCGACGGGACCGCCGGGAATACCGGCATCGGGCTGGCGGTGGTCGGCAATGCGCTTGGAATGCGAACCGTCATCGTCATCCCCGAGACCCAGACCGAAGAGAAGAAGATGGCGCTTCGGGCGCTCGGAGCCTCGCTGGTCGAGGTCCCGGCGGTACCGTACCGGAACCCCAATAATTACGTGAAGGTCGCAGCCCGGATGGCCGAACGGCTCGCCGGCGAGAGCGAGCGCGGGGCGGTCTTTGCCAACCAGTTCGACAATGTCGCCAACCGCGATGCCCATATCCGAACCACCGGTCCGGAAATCTGGGAGCAGACCGGCGGCACGGTCGATGCATTCGTCAGCGCCGTCGGCACCGGCGGAACGCTGGCCGGCGTCGCAAGCGCGCTTCGCGACCGCAATCCCGACGTCGTGATCGCGCTCGCCGACGTTCCGGGCGCGGCGCTGTTCAACTACTATACGACTGGCGAGCTGAGAGCCGAGGGAAGCTCGATAACGGAAGGGATCGGCCAGGGCCGGATTACCGCCAATCTGGAGGGCCTCACCGTCGACGAGTCCTTCCTGATCCCGGACGAAGAGACGGTCCGGACCGTCTATTCGCTGATCGAGGACGAGGGACTGGCGCTCGGCACCTCGTCGGGGGTCAATGTCGCCGGGGCGATCCGGCTGGCGAAGAAGCTCGGGCCGGGCAAGACCATCGTGACGATGCTGTGCGATCCTGCCGCGCGCTACCAGTCGCGGCTGTTCAATCCTCAATTCCTGCGCTCCAAGGGCTTGCCCGTCGCGCCGTGGCTCGAAAAGCCGGTCGGCATCGAGCCCGATTTCATCACCGCTTAGACCAACCAGAGGAGACACCCGATGACCGAACTTCGGATCGGAAGCACCGCCCCCGATTTCAGGGCCGAGACCACCCAGGGAACGATCAATTTCCACGACTGGATCGGCGAGGGCTATGCGATCCTGTTCTCGCACCCGAAGGACTTCACGCCGGTCTGCACGACCGAACTTGGAGAAGTGGCGCGCCTCAAGGACGAGTTCGCCAGGCGCAATACCAAGGTGATCGGGCTGAGCGTCGACAAGATCGGCGACCACGAGGGCTGGATGGAGGACATCAAGGACGTCTCCGGCCAGACGGTCGACTTCCCGATGATCGGCGACCACGATTTGAACGTCTCGAAGCTCTACAACATGCTGCCGGCCGAGGAGACGGACACCGAGGGACGAACCGCGGCGAACAACGCCACCGTTCGAACCGTCTACATCATCGGGCCGGACAAGAAGATCAGGGCGATGCTGATCTACCCGATGACCTCCGGGCGCAATTTCGGCGAGATCCTGCGCCTGCTCGATTCGATCCAGCTGACCGAGAAGCATATGGTCGCGACCCCGGTGAACTGGAACCCGGGCGACGAGTGCATCATCCCGCCGTCGGTCACCGACGAGCAGGCGAAGGCGAAATATCCGGACGGCTGGAAAACCCTGAAGCCCTATCTGCGGACGATCCCGCAGCCGGCGGACTGAAGCGCGCAGCCTGTCCGGGGGACAGGCGAGCACTGGAAGCGCGCAGCCTGTCCGGGGGACAGGCGAGCATCGGAAGCGCTCTAGCGGGCGGGGGTGAGCCTGAGCAGCCGCCCCTGGCCGGGCGATCGTCCGTCCTCGAGGATATAGACCGAGCCGTCCGGCGCCTCGGCGATTTCGCGGATTCGCGCCTCCATGTCCCAGCGGCGGGCCTTGCGCGCGCTGTCGCCCTCAAGCTCGACGTGGAGCAGCGCCTGGCCGGACAGCCCGCCCGCCAGTATGTCGCCCTTCCACTGCGGGAAAAGGTCGCCGGAATAGACGATCATTCCGGCCGGGGAGACGGCCGGGTTCCACCACGCCTTGGGTTCTTCAAACCCGCGGCTGTCATGGTCGTCGGGGATGTCTTCGCCGTCATAGTGGCTTCCGTAGGAGACCTCGGGCCAGCCGTAGTTGCGGCCCTTGAGGATCAGGTTGATCTCGTCGCCGTGGGCCGGGCCCATCTCGGTCGCCCAGAGCCGCCCGTCGGGCGCAAAGTCGAGGCCGAGGATATTGCGGTGGCCCATCGTGGCGAAGCGCCCGCCGATCCGCTCGCCCTCGTCGGTCATGTGAATGATCTTTCCGAGATCGCTGTTGGGATCTTGCGCGGGCTGCATCTTCTGGCGGTCGCCGGAACTCACGAACATCGTGCCGTCGGGCGCAAAAGCGATCCGGTGAGCGAAATGGCCGTTTCCGGTGACCTTCGGCTCCTGCCGCCAGATCACCTTGAATCCCTCGATCCGGGGCTGGCCGTCGCCGGTGACCAGACCGCCGTAGCCCAGCGCCGCGCCGCTGGTGTCGCCCGGGCCCGCTTCGACGAAGCTCAAATAAACCCGCCGGTTGGCCGCGAAATCGGGGTGCGCGACGACGTCGCCGAGCCCGCCTTGCCCCGCGACCTTGGCGTCCGGGACACCGCTCACCTGGCTCCGCTCGCCCGTCGAGACGTCGACGAGCCACAGATTTCCCTCCTTCTCGGTCACCAGCGCGACGCTTGAGCTTCCGGGCAGGAAGTCCATCGCCCAGGGGGTGCCAAAGCGCATCACCGGCTCGGTTCGGAACGGCCGGCCCTGGTCGGCCGGCGCCTGCGACTGCTGGCCGGCCGCCTCGATGCTTGCCGTATTCGCGTTGCTCGACGGGCTCGTCCCGCAGGCCGTGAGGGCCAGCACGAGCGCGGTTCGGAAAAGAATGGGCATAATCTCATCCACCAATGGCGTTCATGGGTTAAAGGCACGCGATGCGTAGCTGTTCCCTACTGTCTTTGGCTACCGCTGTCCCGCCGCACGTCGTCGCGCAGGACGAGGCGAAGGCCGCCGCCCGCCGAGCCTTCGGCGGCCGGAAGGCCCTTTTCGACCGATTGGCGAGCGTGTTCGACAATGCCGGGATCGACAGGCGGCATATCGTCGCTCCGCTCGACTGGTACGAGCAGCCGCATGGATGGAGCGACCGAAACGCCGTTTATCTGGACGCCGCGAAGCAGCTGTTCGAGCAGGCCGCTTCGGCCGCGATCCGCCGGGCCGGGCTGGAACCGGGCGACATCGACGGCGTGGTGAGCGTCTCGACCACCGGAATCGCGACGCCCAGCCTGGAGGCCCGCTCCGCCCCCGGTCTCGGGCTTCGCGACGACATTCGCCGGGTGCCGGTGTTCGGTCTTGGCTGTTCGGGAGGAGTAACCGGACTTGCGACCGCGGCCCGGCTGGCGAGCGCCGAGCCCGGATCGACCTGGCTGTTCGTCACGGTCGAGACCTGCTCGATCTCGATCCGCCTCGACAGCGACGACCCGGCGGCGGTGGTCGCGACCGCTTTGTTCGGCGACGGCGCCGCGGCCGCGGTGGTGAGAAGCGGGACCCACAGCCTGGCGACGATCACCGGAGCGGGTGAGAAACTCTGGCCGGACACCCAGCGGATCATGGGCTGGGATATCGAGGACCCCGGGCTTGCGGTCGTGTTCGACCGGGCGATCCCGCCGTTCATAAAAGACAATCTCGCGCCCGCCGCCGATGAAATCCTCGCCTCGATGGGGCTTGGAGCGGATGACATCGACCGCTTCTGCTGCCATCCGGGCGGAGTGAAGGTGATCGATGCCATCGAAGCCGCGCTGGGCCTGCCGCAGGGCGAGCTGAACCTGGAGCGCGAAGTGCTTCGCGACTACGGCAACATGAGCGCGCCTACCGTGTTATTCGTGCTCGACCGGCTGATCGCGCAGGGCCTTCCGAAGCGCGTGATGATGACCGCATTCGGCCCCGGCTTCACCTGCGCCGGACTGGTGATGGAGGCTTCATGAACTGGGTAGCGGTTGCAGTCCTGGGCTATGTGACCATCGAGCGTCTAGCCGAGCTGTGGCTTGCGCGCCGGAACACCCAGCGCCTGCTCGCCCAGGGCGCGCGCGAGCATGGCGCATCGCATTACCCGGCGATTTTCGCGGTTCATGCCGCCTGGATCGTCACCTTGTGGCTGCTCGCGACCGACCGGGGAGTCGATCCGTTCTGGCTGGCGATGTTTGTCATGCTGCAATTCGCCCGGTTCTGGGTGATCGCCACCCTTGGCCCGCGCTGGACGACCCGGATCATCGTCAGTCCCCGGCAGCCGCTTGTAAGAGCGGGGCCGTACCGCTTTCTCAACCACCCCAATTACTGGGTGGTTGCGGGAGAGATCGCCGTGCTTCCTTTGGTGTTCGGCCTTCCCTGGGTCGCGCTTGCCTTCACCCTCCTCAACGCGGCGGTCCTGTGGATCCGGGTGCGCGAGGAGAACCGGGCGCTGGCT
>DATKAY010000154.1:0-8194 GCA_035514495.1 Sphingomicrobium sp.
TTCGCGGGTCAGGATTTTCGACGGCCGAAGGTCCTCATAGGCCATCTCGACGATCCGGCGGCCGGTTGCATAGGCCATCTGCCCGCGCTCGCGGTACGGCGCCGGAATCGCGGCATTGCCGGGCAGCGACATGCCGAGCGCCTCCGACACCGCGTTCATCGTCGATGCGGTACCCATCGTGTTGCAATGGCCGGCCGACGGCGCCGAATCCGTCGCTCGCCTCAGGAATTCGTCCTCGTCGATCTTGCCGGCCGCGAGCAATCGTCGCGAGCGCCAGATGACCGTTCCCGATCCCACCAGCTCGCCATCGTGCCAGCCGTCGAGCATCGGGCCGCCGGACAAGGTGATCGCCGGAATGTCGACGGTCGAGGCGGCCATGATCGAGGCCGGAGTGGTCTTGTCGCAGCCGGTGGTCAGGACTACCGCGTCGATCGGATAGCCGTTGAGGATCTCGACGAGGCCGAGATAGGCGAGGTTGCGGTCGAGCGCGGCGGTCGGGCGCCGGCAATTCTCGAAGATCGGGTGCATCGGGAATTCGAGCGGAACGCCGCCTGAATCCCGCACTCCTTCCTTCACCCGTTCCACCAGGCTCAAATGGATCCGGTTACAGGGCACCAGGTCCGATCCCGATTGCGAGATGCCGATGATCGGCCTGCCGCTGCGCAGCTCGTCCGGAGTGAGGCCGAAGTTCATGAAGCGCTCGAGGTAGAGCGCCGCCATGTCCGGGCGACCTTCGGCGCAGAACCATTCGCGCGACCGGAACGGGCGTGCCGGCTTACGGGTCATCTGATCTCCAACCACTCCTGACAGCGCTTCGAACCGGGCGCTGCTGCTTACCGGCCGGTCAGCCGACCATGTCCTCGAGCTCTCGGCCGCGGGTCTCGTGAACCATCGCCCTCACGAAGAAGAAGGACAATATGGCTCCCAGCGCATAGAGGCCATATGCCCCCATCAGGCCGATCGACACCAGCAGGATCGGGAAGGTCATGGTGATCCCGAAATTGGAGAACCACTGGGCAAAGCCGCTCACCGCGAGCCCCGAACCGCGAATCTGGTTCGGGAACATCTCGCCAAGCATCACCCACATCACCGGTCCCCAGCTGAAGTTGAAGAAGATGACGTAGAGGTTGGCGCTGACCAGCGCGAGCGCTCCGGCATTGTCGGAAAGCTCCAGCGTGCCGCCGACCAGCGATCCCGTCGAGAAGGCAATGGCCATCAGCCCCAAAGTGACCGCCATGCCCGCCGAACCGATCAGGAGCAGCGGCTTTCGGCCGATCCGGTCGATGAGCGCGATTGCCGCGACACAGGCGAGGATCGACAGGCTTCCGGACACGACGTTGATCAGCAAGGCGTCGTTTTCGGTGAAGCCGACCGCCTGCCAGAGAACGGCGCCATAATAGAAGACCACGTTGATCCCGACCAGTTGCTGGAAGGTGGCAAGGCCGATGCCGACCCAGACGATTTTTCGGACCCGGCCGCTGCCTTTGTCGACAAGGTCGGACAGCTTCGGGCGATGAAGGTCGCGAGCGAGCGATTCCCGGATTTCCTGCACCTTGCGTTCGGCGGCGGCCCTTCCGAACAGGCGGGTGAGCACGTGGCGCGCCTTTTCCTCGCGCCCGTTGAGCACCAAATAGCGCGGGCTTTCCGGAATGAAGAGAAGGGCGATGAGGAACAGCGAGGCGGGCAGGAGTTCGATCCAGAACATCCAGCGCCAGGCTTCGTAGCCCAGCCACCAGGTCTGGGTGGACAGGCCGGCGGCACCGGCGAGCAGGTAATTCGAAAGGAAGGCGGCAGTCAGTCCGACGATGATCATGATCTGCTGGATGCTCGACATCCGGCCTCGGACCGAGGCCGGAGTCACCTCGGAGATATAGGCCGGCGCAAGCACGCTGGCAGCGCCCACCGCCAGGCCGCCGAGGAAGCGGTACATCACGAACTCCGGCGAGGAGCCGGCTATTCCCGATCCCCAGGCGCTGATGATGAAGAAGACGGCCGCGATCAGAAGCACGTTCCGGCGGCCGATCATGTCGGAAAGACGGCCGGCGATGAACGCGCCCACCGCACAGCCCAAAAGCATCGAGGCGACGTTGAAGCCGGTTCCGGCGTCGGTCGAGTTGAACGCCTGCTGGAGGCCCGGGACGGTGCCGTTGATGACTCCGCTGTCGAAACCGAAAAGGAATCCGCCGATCGTCGCCACCGCGACGATCATGGCGATAAATCCCATGTTCGCCCGTTCCGGGCTAACTTCCGTCATGAATCCCTCCCCGCTTCAACTCTTGCCGAATCACCCCAACGGCGAATGGATGTTAGCGTTAACTTTCGAGCCGTCCATTGCCCAAATTGCACGAGGCCGGCGCAAGCTTACTCATTCTCGCCCGCGCGAGGCCTGAGCAACGTGTCTCGCGGAAGCGCGGTTGACTGGCGGATGACCAGCTCATGGGCCAGCACTCGTTCGGCCGGTGTCGGCGAGCCTCCCCGGCGCCGGGCGCGAAGGTCGGCCATCAGCATGTCGAGCGCTGCCCCCGCCATGGTCGAGACCGGTTGCCTGACGGTCGTCAATTCGGGCCAGACGGTCGTTGCCGGAGCGGTGTCGTCGAAGCCGACGACGCTGAGGTCGCCCGGGACGTCGAGGCCGCGCCGGTGAGCCACGCCGACCACGGCAGCGGCCATGTCGTCGTTGCTGGCGAAGATCGCGGTCGGACGGTTGTCGCGGTCGAGCAGGCGCTCGGCGGCCTCCAGCCCCGACCGGAAGGTGAAATAGCCTTGCTCGACCATGATGTCGTCGCTCGCCAGCCCGGCCGCCTGGACCGCGGTCAGGAAGCCGCGCTCGCGTTCGGCGCTGGCGATCTGCTGCGGATGCCCCTTGATGAACCCGATCCGGCGATGCCTGAGCGACAGCAGATATTCGGTAACTTCGCGGGCCGCCGCGAAATCGTCGATCCGGACGTTGAGGGCGTTGGAATAAAGCTTGCCCATCGCGACGGTGACGACGGGAACCTCGGCAACCGCCAGCTCGGTCAGGATCGGGACCGCCTCGGAAAGCGGCGGCGGCAGGATCACGCCCTCGACATTGGCTTCGGCAATGTGCCGGGCCGTTTGCGCCTGGTCGGCCTCGTCGTCCGACTGGCAGGCTTCGATGACGAGATGCGCGCCGGCGGCCCGGGCGGCATCCAGCGCGCCGACCAGGAACTGGCTGAGGTAAGCGGCGCTCGGATTAGAATAAAGCAGGCCGATGTGAGTCGCTTCGCCCGCGGCCAGGCTTCGAGCCGCCGCATTGGGCGAATAATGGAGCTTCTTGATGACCTCGAGGACTTGTCTGCGGGTCTTGTCGCGGACGTTCTGTTCGTTGTTGATGACCCGCGAAACGGTCATCGCCGAGACGCCGGCTTCGCGAGCGACGTCCTCGATCGTCACGCTGCCGCTGCTTCGCCGGCTAGGCTTGTTCATCGCGCCCCCTGTCATGCCGGTCTAGGTCGCCGTTCGCCCCATTGCAACGGCGCGGTGAGCGTGGCTATGGTAGCGCTACCAAGCTGAGACACCGGGAGACAGTTTCAATGCTGAAGCGCGTTTGGAGCGGCGTTCGCGCCCTTGGAGTCCTTGCCGCCTCGGCGCTCGTCGCGACGAGTGCCGCGCTCAGCGCGGCCCAGCCCGAAACCAGCCCGCAACCGGCGCTCTATCGCGATTCCTCTTTGCCGGTCGAGCAGCGGGTCGAAGATTTGCTGTCGCGGATGACGCTGGAGGAAAAGGTCGCGCAAATGATTGCGATCTGGCTCGAGAAGGAGAAAATCCAGACCCCGACCGGCGAGTTCGACCCGGCGAAAGCCTCGGCCAATTTCCCCAACGGCCTTGGCCAGATCGCCCGGCCCTATGACCGCCGGGCAATCACCCAGGGCCCGGCTGCCGGGGCCGCCGCCGGCACTCTCAACCGCAATGCGACCGATACGGCGCGCTACATCAACGCCGCGCAGCGCTGGGCGATGGAAAACACCCGGCTGGGCATTCCGCTGTTCATGCACGAGGAAGGGCTGCACGGTTACGTCGCGCCCGGGGCGACCAGCTTCCCGCAGTCGATCGCGCTCGCCAGCACCTGGAACCCCAAGCTCGTCGAGCAGGTCTTTACCGTCACCGCCCGCGAGATGCGCGCCGCCGGCGCCACCCTGGCGCTGTCGCCGGTGGTCGACGTCGCTCGCGATCCGCGCTGGGGACGGATCGAGGAGACCTATGGCGAGGATCCCTATCTGGTCGGCGAAATCGGCCTTGCCGCCATTCGCGGATTCCAGGGCACGACCCTGCCGCTCGCCAAGGACAAGGTGTTCGTCACGCTCAAGCACATGACCGGCCACGGCCAGCCGGAAAGCGGCACCAACATCGGCCCCGCCAATTTCGGCGAGCGCCAGCTTCGCGAGATGTTCTTCCCGCCGTTCGAGCGCGCCGTGACCGAGCTTCCGGTCCAGTCGGTGATGCCCTCCTACAACGAGATCGACGGCATCCCGAGCCATGCCAACCGCTGGCTTCTGAACGACGTGCTTCGCGAGGAGTGGGGTTTCGACGGAGTCATATTGAGCGACTATTTCGCAATCCGCGAGCTCAACACCCGGCACAAGATGTTCCCGACGCTGGAAGACGCGGCGGTTCGCGCGATGGACGCGACGGTCGATTTCGAAACGCCCGACGGCGAAGCCTATCTGCACCTTCCCAAGCTGGTCCGCGAAGGGCGGGTCAGCGAGGCGCAGGTCGATGCCGCGGTCCGGCGGATATTGAGGCTGAAGTTCCTCGCCGGGCTGTTCGAGGACCCCTATGTCGACGAGGCGGCGGCGGCGGCCCGGACCGAGACTCCCGACGCGATCGCGCTCGCCCGCGAGGCGGCCCGGCAGTCGATCGTGCTTTTGAAGAACGACAAGGGCTTGCTGCCGCTCGATTCGAGCCGGATCGGCCGGATGGCGGTGATCGGCACCCACGCCCGCGACACTCCGATCGGCGGCTACAGCGACATTCCAAGGCATGTGGTGAGCGTGCTCGAGGGCATGCAGAGCGAGGGCCGCGGCAAGTTCAAGGTCGATTATGCGGAAGGGGTCCGACTGACCAAGAGCCGAATCTGGGCCCAGGACGAAGTCGAGCTGGTCGACGATGCGACCAACGAGAAGCTGCGTGCCGAAGCGCTTGCAACCGCCCGCAACGCGGATGTCGTCGTGCTCGTGCTCGGTGACAACGAACAACTGAGCCGCGAAGCCTGGGCGGACAATCATCTTGGCGACCGCACATCGCTCGACCTGGTCGGGCCGCAGAACGAGCTCGCCCGGCAGATCTTCGCGCTCGGCAAGCCCACGGTGGTGGTGCTGTTGAACGGCCGGCCGCTGTCGGTAAATTATCTCGCCGAGAATGCGCCGGCGCTGGTCGAAGGCTGGTACCTTGGTCAGGAGACCGGAAACGCAATGGCCGATGTCCTGTTCGGCCGGGCAAATCCTGGCGGCAAGCTGCCCGTCACGATTGCGCGCAATGTCGGCCAGCTGCCGATGTTCTACAATCACAAGCCGAGCGCCCGCCGCGGCTATCTGTTCGACACCACCAAGCCGCTCTACCCGTTCGGCTATGGCCTGAGCTACACCAGCTTCGAAATCTCGGAGCCGCGACTGGCGCAAGCGAGCGTCCCGATGGGGCAGAACCCGCGGATCAGCGTCGATGTGACCAACACCGGCAGCCGAGCCGGCGACGAAGTCGTGCAGCTCTACGTCCGCGACGATCACGCGTCCGTCACCCGGCCGGTGCTGGAGCTCAAGCGCTTCGAGCGCGTGACCCTTCAGCCGGGCGAGCGCCGGACCGTCACCTTCGATCTGACACCAAGGGATTTGTCGTTCTGGAACCTCGACATGAAGCGGGTCGTCGAACCCGGCACCTTCACGATCTACGCGGGACCCAATTCGGTCGACCTCAAGAGCGCCAAGCTGACGATCACCGCCAACTAGCTCTCACTCGGCCGCTTGCCGGTGCAGCCAGGACGACACCCAGACGAGCGGCGCGTTCCAGTTAATCGCCACCTCGTTGAGGCTGTAGGCGCGGATATCGTCGGCCCAGCAGGTTTGCGGAGCGCAGCCCTTGAGGGTCGGCCCGACCTCGTCCTGGTCGGTATTCTGGTTGGGTCCGCCGGAAAGCGCTCCGGGCGGCGGCGGTGGCAGGCTTTGGTCGAGCGAATGCGCCCAGAAACGGTGATGCGGGTTGCGCATCGGCCGCGCGCCATAGCCACTGACGAACGAACGATCGAGCGGATTGCGCCCGAGGATGAAGTCCATCAAATCGACGACCCCGGCGCGATAGCGCGCCTCGCCGGTGAAATCCTCGGCCAAAGCGAGCAGGATCGCGCGGTTGAGCAGGCTCGAGGTCGATCCCCAGACCCATTTTGAGGCGAAGGGAATCGCGTAACCGACCTTTGCCCGCTCGGCGAGGAAGCGGTCGGACACCGCCTGGATTTGGGCGCGCAATCTCGCCTGCTCGGCCGGTTCGAGCGCTTTCGGCACGATTGCCAAAGTGATCGTGCCCAGCGGGGCGACCGAGTTCCAGCCCGGCGCGCCTGCAATGGCGGAACGGAAGTGGGGCGAATCCTCGACCGCTTTTTTGAACTGGGCTTCGCCGGTGGTGGCAAGCAATTCTGCCGCGGCCCAGTAGAACTCGTCGGAGAAATCCTCGTCCCCATAGCCGCCGCTGCCGGTGAAATCGGCGATCGGATAGACTTGCGGATTGCGCAGAGCGGCCGCCCAGGCACGCCGGGCGGCGGCCAGGCAGCGGGCGGCGAACTCGTCGTCCACCGACCGCCAGATCCGCGCGCATTGCGCTGCGGCGGCGGCGAGGTTCAGTGTCGCCGAGGTGCTCGGCGGGAACAGCTGGCGCCGCTCCGGATCTTCGTGCGGCCGCATCGGAAGCGCCGTCCATTTCTCGTCGGCGACCTTGTGGTGGGCCATTCCGGAGCTATCGATTTCAATGAAGGTCAGGCCCTTGGCGTTGCGCTTGATTGCGACCGGCACCGACTGGCGCGAGCCTTCGGGCACCTGCATCTTGAGGAAGAACTCCATTTCCCAGCGGGTCTCGTCGAGCAGGTCCGACCGGCCGTTCCCGGCCTCCGGTATCCGGGCTTTACCGTCGGCGAACAGGCGCGAGCCGTTGGCGCGCTGGCGCTCGACGAGGTTTTGCAGGGTCCACAGCGAGATGCCGCCGTTGACGATATATTTCCCGTGGTCGCCGGCGTCGTACCAGCCGCCGGTCACCTCCAGCGTATAGGGGCAGCCGGGCCAGACATTGCCGTTTGAATCCTTGCCCGAAACGCAGGTGGCGCGCTCGTCCGGATGGCCCGCCGGTCGAGCCCAGGCTTCGCCGACGAAGCGCGGCTCGATCTCGGTTCCGGCCCGGTTGTGATAGAAATAGGCCAAAGCATCATGGGGCAGCTGGTCATAGCTTCGGTTCGAGATGTCGAACGGACGGCTGTACCGGTCGCCGACCTGGAGCGCGAAGGCGGCGCCCGTGCCGCCAAAATCGCTGACGTCTATCTGGTGCACATGCTGGCCCGACCAGGGATCTTGGCCAAAGACCGTCGTGGTCCCGGAGGCTCGAACGCGCCCTTGCGGGTCGGTCAGCCGCCAGGGGAGGGGGGTGGTGGATGCGTGCGGGACGATCGCCCGCTTCACCTCGCCTGGAAGCAGGCCGAGCTGGTTGAGCCGAACCGGCGCCGGCTCGGGCTCGGCGGGGGCTTGGGCGGCGGCCGAAGCGGAAACAGCCGCGAGCGCGGTGACCGCCATCCATCGAAATTTCATTCCACTTGCTCCTTGTAGGCGTGCAGCCCGAACACCGCGCCGACGAAGCCGCCGGCTCGCTTGGTGCTCAGGATCCTCCCGTCGGCCCCGGCGAGCAGAATCTGCCAGTTCTTCCCGTCGAGGCTCCACCGGAAGTCGTATTGCGCGCCGCGAGCGTCGGCGGCGAGGTGGACCGGCGTTCCGGGCGCCACCGGAAGGAGCGCTTGTGCAAGCACCTGACCCGTCTTCGGATCGCTATTGCCGGACCGGGCGCGCAGCCGGACGATGCTCTGGCCATCCTGCGCCCCGACCGACAGCCAGTACCAGTAATGATCGCTCTGGAGCGCAACGAGCCCGGCTTCGGCTCCGGCCGATTGCGGAGCGAAGCGAACCACCGTCTCGGCGGTCGCGTTGAT
>DATKAY010000155.1:0-2453 GCA_035514495.1 Sphingomicrobium sp.
GGTCGGGCTCGACCCGCTGGACGACGGCGAGCGCGGGGTGATCGTCAACACCGCCTCGGTCGCCGCCCAGGACGGCCAGATCGGCCAGGTCGCCTATTCGGCATCCAAGGGCGGGGTGCTGGCGATGGCCTTGCCGATCGCTCGCGACCTGATGAACGACGGGGTGCGCGTGAACACCATCCTGCCGGGCGTCTTCCAGACCCCGATGGTGGCGATGATGCCGGCCCATGTGCAGGAGGCGCTCGGCCAGCAGGTCCCGTTCCCCAAGCGCCTCGGCCAGCCGGAGGAATATGCGCGGCTCGCCTGCTTCATGGTCGAAAATCCGTATATGAACGCCGAGGCGGTACGGCTCGACGGCGGCATCCGAATGGCGCCCCGCTAGGCCCGTCCGCCAAAGGCTCGCAGTTGGACTACAAACAGCTTCTCGAAGACATCGCCGTCGCCGCGGCGGAGGCCGGCCAAGCGATACTCAAGATCGTCGAGGGCGGTTTTGCAATCGAGTCGAAGGCCGATAGCTCTCCCGTCACCATCGCCGATCGGGCCGCCGAGTTGATCATCCTCGCGGCGCTCGCCAAGGCCGCGCCGGGCGTGCCGGTGGTCGCCGAGGAAGAAGTGGCGGCGGGCCGGATTCCCGACTTCGACGATTGCTATTTCCTCGTCGACCCGCTCGACGGGACCAAGGAGTTCATCCGCGGCTGCGTGGATTACACGGTCAACATCGGGCTGATTTCCAAAGGCTCGCCGCTGCTCGGCCTGGTCTTCGCCCCCGCCCGCGGAGTGATGTACGGCGGGATCGTCGATCAAGGCGCCTGGCTGCAGGATTCAGGCGGGCGGCGGCCGATCCGCACCCGCGAGCGCGGAGAAAAGACCGCGGCGGTCGCGTCCAAGTCGCATTTCAACCAGCCGACCGCCGACTATCTCGCCGAAGCGGTGGGGGAATGCGATTATGTCGGGATCGGCTCCAGCCTCAAGTTCTGTGTCGTCGCGGAGGGCAGGGCCGATATCTATCCAAGGCTTGCGCCGACCAGCGAATGGGACACGGCGGCCGGCCATGCGGTGCTGTTGGCGGCGGGGGGCAGCGTCGACGGGCCGGACGCAACGCCGTTGCGCTACGGCAAGGACGCCTTTCTCAACCGGGGGTTCGTAGCCACTGCGGGCTGGAAGGCGCCGCCCATCGGGCCTTTCCTCCAGCCAGTCTCGGGCGGCGGCGACCTTCCAAAGGGCGTCTAATCGTCGGCTTCGTGGAGCTTGCTGCTCCAGCCCAGCTTTCCCAGCCAGTCCGGATCGGCGGCATCCATCGGCGGGACGCCCATATTTCGCAGCGATTCGAGCTCGAGTCGGGCAGCCTCGAGCCGGCTGTAGAGCTCGCGAGCCTCGTGCGACGAACTGCCATAGGTTCGAAGCTGCCACGCGACGCGCTGCGCTCCGTCAATGGCTTCAGACAGGCGCGCAAACCACTCTGCGCGCGGAACGCTTTTCTGCATGGAATCCCCCGAAGGCGGCACCCCTCCGACTGGCGGTGCATAGCATTCCAAAACTCATTTGTGGTGAGAGATTAATCCGTTTTGGAGCCGAAACTGTCTGACTTATCTCCGATTTGCGCGTTATCAGGGGAATGCTCGGTAGAACCAGAACAAGGCTTCAGCGATGGACGCGGTGTTGACCGAGAGCAATCTTTCCTACGGCGGGCCAGCCCCGATCCTGCTGGCAGCAAGCAGCGAACCGGCCTTGCGCAAAGCGGCGGCCACCGCCGATTCCCTGGGCCTTCGGATCGCAGCGCGCCTCCCAATCGACCAGGCCCGCGAGCGGCTCAGGCAGCAGGCCTCGGCTTCGGCAATCTGGATCGAGGTCGATCATGATTGCGGCGATACCCTCGACGCTTTGCTCGACGAGGTCGATGAGCGGGTCGCCAGCCGCCGTTTCGGTGCAGTCCTTTCCATTACCTCCGGAGTGATCGATTCCTTCGGTTCCCGGCTGTTCGACGGCGGATTGCAAATCGTCGTCGACGCCGGGCCGGTCGAGCGAGTCGCATCGCTGGCGACCGCGACCGCGGTGGCAAGAGCGCCCGATCGCGCCAATGACGTGTCGAAGGACCAGGGTGCCGAACGGCTCAGGCAGCTGAGCGACGAGGTCAACCGGATCGCTGCGACACTCGCCCGCCTTTCGATCGAGCCGGCCGCCATCGGCGGCGAGCTTCGAATGCCGGTCGAAGAGGATGTCCCCGATATTCCGGTCGAAATCGTCCGCTCGGTTATTCGGGCGCGCCGGCTCCGCGGCCGCTATTTCTCCGAGGAGCTGTTCGCCGATCCCGCCTGGGACATGCTTCTCGACCTGCTCCAGGCGGAAATCGCCCAGCTTCGGGTTCCCGTCTCGAGCCTGTGCATTGCCGCCGCGGTCCCGGCGACCACCGCGCTCCGCTGGCTGAAAAGCATGACCGAGCAGGGGATATTCGT
>DATKAY010000156.1:0-7988 GCA_035514495.1 Sphingomicrobium sp.
TCGTGGAGGGGCTGGCTCAAATCCGCCTCCTCGAGGAACAGCCGGATTGAGCGAAGGAACAGGCGCGTGATCGTTTCGTGATAGCCTAAGCTGTCGCTGTTCACGCCGCCGACGCTCTCGTTGTAGCGGCGGATGATGCCGGGAAGCTTGGCGTCCACGTCGATATCCGGCCGCTTCAGCAGCAGCCAGAGGGTCGCCGCGAGATGTGCCTCATGGGTCCATTCGGGCCGGGCAAGCGTGCGATCGAGCAGGCCCTGGCCGATAGGCTCGATCTCGGCGTCGGAATGGAACAGGCGTGGTGAATGGTCGTCCATCTGACCGGGTCCTTGTGGAGGGGGCCCGACCGGGGAATCGAGCCTAAGCCGGAGCCGTCTGCTTTTGCGTCTTGGGCGCCGCTTGCCGGACGCCCTCGTCCACCTGGCTCTCGAACTGCTCGAAATTCTCGACGAACAGGTCGACCAGCTTGGCGGCCGTGCGGTCATATTCCTCGGCATCGTCCCAGGTGCTGCGCGGGTCGAGCATCTTGTCCTCGACTCCCAGAACCCTGACCGGCACGTCGAAGCCGAAGTTCGAATCCTTCCGGAATTGCGCATTCTTCAGGCTTCCGTCGAGCGCCGCGTTGAGAAGCGCTCTGGTCGCCTGGATCGGCATGCGCTTGCCCTGGCCGTACTTCCCTCCGGTCCAGCCGGTGTTGACCAGCCAGCAATCGACTCCGCCCTTGGCGATCCGCTCCTTCAGCAGATTGCCGTAGACCGACGGGTGGCGCGGCATGAACGGCGCCCCGAAACAGGTCGAGAAGGTCGCTTCCGGCTCGGTGACTCCGATCTCGGTGCCCGCGACCTTGGCGGTATAGCCCGACAGGAAATGATACATCGCCTGGTCGGGCGTCAGCCTGGCGATCGGCGGAAGCACCCCGAACGCGTCCGCGGTCAGCATCACGACGTTCTTGGGCGGCGGCCCCATGTTGTTGTCGGAAGAATTGGGGATGAAGTCGATCGGATAAGCACCGCGGCTGTTCTCGGCGAGGCTCGAATCGTCGAAATCGAGCTCGCGGGTGACCGGGTCGATCACGACATTTTCGAGCACCGTTCCGAAGCGCCGGGTGGTCGCGTAGATCTCCGGCTCGGCCTCGGGCGAGAGGCGGATCATCTTTGCGTAGCAGCCGCCTTCGAAGTTGAAGACCGCGGTGTCCGACCAGCCATGCTCGTCGTCGCCGATGAGCGTTCGGTTCGGGTCGGCCGAAAGGGTCGTCTTGCCGGTGCCCGACAGCCCGAAGAAGATGGCGGTATCGCCATCGGGGCCGATGTTGGCCGAACAGTGCATCGGCATGATACCGTCGGCGGGCAGCAAATAGTTCAGGAGCCCGAACACCGACTTCTTCATCTCGCCCGCATAAGCGGTGCCGCCGATCAGGATCAGCTTCTTGGTCAGATTGACCGCGATCACCGTCTCGCTCCGGCAGCCGTGGCGCTTGGGATCGGCGCGGAAGCTGGGAAGATCGATGATCGTATATTCGGGCACGAAGCCGCCAAGCTCGTCCGCTTCGGGGCGGACAAGCAGGGTTCGGATGAACAGGCTATGCCAGGCCAGCTCGTTGATGACCCGGACTCGCACCCGGTGCTCGCTCTGCGATCCGCCGTACAGGTCTTGGACGAACAGAGTGTCCTTCTGACCGAGCGCCGTCAGGAAATCCTCGTGAAGGCGATCGAACGCCGCAGGGTCCATCGGCTTGTTGGTGTTGCCCCACCAGATGGTGGAATCGGTCAGCTCGTCGCGAATTGTGAACTTGTCCTGGGCGCTTCGGCCGGTGTGCTTGCCGGTCCGCACGACCAGCGGCCCATGCTTGGCGAGAAGCCCTTCCTCGCGCTGCACCGAATGCTCGACCAGCGGCGCGGTCGTCAGGTTCCAGTGCAATTGAGCAGGAGTGACGATCCCCTGTTCGCCCAGTCCGAATTTTCCGACGCGGTCGGCCACCCTCACTCCTTCCAACGCTGCAAATAACGCTGCAAATGCTGCCAATGCAAAAGCGGCGGCGGCCCATCGGCAGCCGCCGCAATTGCTTGTAAAGCCTCTATAGACCCGAAAAACTTGCCTGGTCAAAAGCCGGCGCCCTAGCTTGTGTCATCTTGAGCCCAGGCCTAAGCCCCCTTCTGGACGGTCTGAATGAGCCATGTGATCGCGCTGGTCGATGACGACCGGAACATCCTGACCTCGGTGTCGATCGCCCTCCAGTCCGAGGGCTTCGTTACCCGCGTCTATGCCGACGGCTCCACCGCGCTGAAGGCCTTCACCGAAAATCCGCCGGACCTTGGAGTTTTCGATATCAAGATGCCGCAGATGGACGGGATGGAGCTGTTGAGGCGGCTTCGCGAGTTCAGTGCGATGCCGGTGATTTTCCTGACTTCGAAGGACGATGAGCTCGACGAGGCGCTGGGCCTGGCGATGGGCGCCGACGATTATATCTCCAAGCCCTTCTCGCAGCGGCTCCTGGTCGCTCGAATCCGGGCGATCCTGCGGCGCCAGGATCTCGCCCGCGGCGAACCGGCCGCTTCAAACGAAGCCGAGATGGAGCTTCTCGAGCGCGGGCCGCTGACCATGGATCCGGCCCGGCACAAGGTGAAGTGGAACGGCAAGGACGTGACCCTGACGGTCACCGAATTTTTGATCCTGGAGGCGCTCGCCCAGCGACCCGGCGTGGTCAAGAACCGCAACCAGCTGCTCGACATCGCCTATCAGGACGATGTCTATGTCGATGACCGGACGATCGACAGCCACATCAAGCGAATCCGCCGCAAGTTCCGAGCGGTCGACCCGCAATTCGATTCGATCGAGACCCTGTATGGCGTCGGCTACAGGTTCGAAGATCGCTAGGCGCCGCCGCCGGTACGCGCCGCGGCCGTGGACCGCCCGCTGGACGCTGACCTGGCGAATCCTGGCGGTCAACATCCTGACCGTCATGATCCTGGCGCTCGGAGTCATCTATCTCGACGTCTTCCGGACGAAGCTCGGCGAGGAGCGGCTGGTGCGGGCCGAGCGCGAGGCCTCGATCAGCGCGACCGCCGCCGGCTCGCTGCCGACCGGCGAGCTCGAACAGGCGCTCGCTCAAATTGGGCAATCCACCGGCAACAGGATCCGGCTCTACGGACCGGACGGGGCGCTGCTGGCCGACAGCTGGACGGTCAGCGGCCCGACCTACCAGCTTCGCGACCCGCAGGCCGAAAGCTGGATGAAGGACGTTGCGCGCGCTCTCGACCGCGGGTTCAACGCGCTTGTGGGCCAGGACACCCCGCCCGATTTCGCCGAGCCGGCGCGCGATTCCATCGCCGCCTGGCCCGAGGCGCTCGAAGCGCGAGCCCAAAGCGAGGTGGTCAGCACCATCCGAACCGCGCCCGACCTGACCCCGGTGATCTCGGCCGCCGCACCGGTGGGCGGGGGCGCGCTGCTCGTCACCTCGAACGAGCGAAGCCTGACCCGGGCGATGCGAAGCCAGCGCGCCGCGCTCGGGGTCGTCATGGGAATCGCGATTCTCTTTTCGGTGCTTCTGTCGCTGTTTTTGGCGCGAACAATCGTCCGGCCGCTCAGGCGAATCGCGATCGCCGCTCACCGGGTCCGGCTCGGACGGGCCCGCGAGGTGCGGGTTCCGCGCCTCCCTTCCCGCCGCGACGAGATCGGCCTGCTCGCCCGCTCGGTGGCCGACATGAGCCAGTCGCTGCGCGAGCGAATCGACAATATCGAAGCCTTCGCCGCCGACGTCACCCACGAGCTCAAGAACCCGATCGCCTCCTTGCGCTCGGCGCTCGACGGAATCGAAACCGTGACCGACCCGAAGCTTCGCGATCGGCTGATGGAGGTGGCTCGCCAGGACGTGCTCCGGCTCGACCGGCTGATCAGCGACATCGGCGAAGCCGCTCGAACCGACGCCGAGCTCGCCCGGGCCCGCTTCGAGCCGGTCGATTTGGGGCCGCTCATCGAACAGATGGTCAAGAGCTGGGAAAGCCGGCGCGAGCGCGGCGACGCCCGGATCGCCTTCGGTCGGCCGCGCAGGGAAAGCACGATCGTCATGGGCGATGGCGGGCGGCTCGCCCGGGCGATCGACAATCTGCTCGACAATGCGGTGAGCTTCTCCCCGCCCGGCGGCCTCGTCGAAATCTCCGCGTCGCGGGTCGGCGACAAAGTGCTCATCCGGATCGACGACGAAGGCCCCGGAGTGCCGCCCGAAGCTCGTGAAGCCATCTTCAACCGCTTCCACTCGATACGGCCGGAAGAAGAGCAGTTCGGAAGGCACTCGGGGTTGGGACTGGCCATCGCCAGGGCTATCGTCGAAGGCCATGACGGGGAAATCAGCGTCTACGACCGCGACGACGCGCCTTCGGGTGCGCGCTTCATCATCACGCTTTTCGCGGTAGAGCCGCAGTGAGCGCCCGACCGCTTTTAGCCGAGACCCTTCACGCGAGCACGGTCGCGCTGGATGGCCGGGCCGTGCTGATCACCGGCCGGTCCGGATCGGGCAAGTCCGACCTTTCGCTTCGCCTTGTCGACCGCGGCTTCACTTTGGTCAGCGACGACCAGACCATCGTCAGGCGCGATGGCGACCGGCTGCTTGCCTCGGCGCCTCCGCGCATCGCCGGCAAGCTGGAGGTCCGGGGAATCGGAATCCTCGAGATGGAAATCGCGAGCGACGTCGCGATCGCCTTGCTGGTCGAGCTGACCAGCGACATCCAGCGGCTCCCCGACAACGGCCGCTCCCGACCGATCCTCGGCGTGGACCTGCCTCTGGTCTCGATCGACGCGCTTGCCGCCTCGGCGCCCGCCAAGGTGGCGCTCGCCCTCGACCGGCTGGGGCTTGGGGCTTGAGCGGCGAGCGGCGCAAGCCGCGGCTTCTGCTCGTCACCGGACTGTCCGGGGCGGGCAAGTCCACCGTCCTCGATGCGCTCGAGGACATGGGCTGGGACACGGTGGACAATCTGCCGGTCGACCTGCTTGGCGATTTCGTGTCCGGCGGCAACCAGTGCCGGACCGTCCCCGCCGCCGTCGGGATGGACGTCAGGAGCCGGGGCTTCGATCCGGTCGCCCTTCCCGCGCTGCTGGAATCGATCGAGGGCGTCGAGCCCGAAATCCTGTTCCTCGACTGCGCCGGGGCGGAGCTAATCCGCCGCTTCGACAAGACCCGGCGACGGCACCCGCTTGCCCTCGATCGCCCGGCCGAGGACGGGATTGCCCGAGAGCGGCAGACGCTCGCGCCGCTGCGGGCGGCCGCCGACAGCATCATTGAGACCACAGATTTGACGCCCCCGGAGCTTCGCGAAGAGCTTCGCCGCCGCTTCGGCACCGATTCCGAGCCGGTCGTGACCCTCGTCTCCTTCGGCTTCGGCCACGGCATCTCGCGGACCGCCGATCTGGTGTTCGACATGCGGTTTTTGGCCAACCCGCACTGGGTCGAGGAGCTTCGCCCTTTGTGCGGAACCGACCAGCCGGTCCGCGATCATGTCGCCAGGGATCCGGGCTGGACGGATTCGATGGACCGAATCGAATCGCTTCTCACCGACTGGATTCCCCGCTACTGGGCGGCGGGCAAAACCTATTTGTCCATTGCTTTTGGCTGCACTGGGGGGCGCCATCGGTCGGTGACCGCGGCAGTGGAAATGGCGGAACGGTTGCGCGCAGCCGGATTCAATCCCAACGTCCGGCACCGCGACCTTGATATGAAGCCGAACGACAGGATCGAGGACAGGTCCGGGCGCGCCGCCGGGACCGGGAGCAAGAGCGAGTTGAACGAATGATCGGACTGGTGCTGGTGACCCACGGCCGTCTCGCGGCCGAGTTCATCACCGCAATGCAGCATGTCGTGGGCCCGCAGGAGGCGATCGAAGCCATTTGCATCGATTCCGACGACGACATGGAAGAACGCCGCAAGGACATCGCCAAAGCGATCAAGCAAGTCGATCGCGGCAAGGGCGTCATCATCCTTACCGATTTGTTCGGCGGAACCCCGTCGAACCTGTCGATCAGCCTGATGAAGACCGAGAATATCGAGGTCATTGCGGGCGTGAACCTGCCGATGCTCATCCGCCTCGAAGGTGCGCGCAAGGCGATGCCGGTCCATGCCGCGGTCGCCGCGGCTCGCGAGGCGGGCCGCAAGTATATCTCGGTCGCCTCGGAAATCCTCGGGGAAGCCGCCGCTTGAACGAAGCCAGCCGCGAGGTCGAGATCGTCAACGAGCGCGGCCTGCACGCACGGGCCAGCGCCAAGTTCGTCAATCTGGCGAGCGAGATCGAGGCAGTTATCGAAGTCGAGAAGGACGGCAACCGGGTCTGCGGAACCTCGATCATGGGGCTGATGATGCTCGGCGCCGCCAAGGGCGACAGCGTCGTCATCCACGCGTCCGGCGCCGGTTCCAGCGAGGCGCTCGCCAGGCTGGTCCATCTGGTCGAAAGCGGGTTCGGGGAATAGTGCCCCGCAAGGTCACCGCTTTCTCCAATTCCACCGTCAAGCGGATTCGCTCGCTTCGCGACAAGAAGGGACGCCGGGCGGAAGGCCTGTTCCTCGCCGAGGGGCTCAGAATCATCGCCGAAGCCCGCGACAGCGGCCGGCTTCCGCAGATCATCGCCTTTTCGCCCGAAGGCGCAAAACACGCTCTGGCCGCCGAGATCATCGCGGCGACCGAAGCAGCAGGAGGCGAAGCGATCGAAACGACTCCCGACATCCTCGCCAAGATGAGCGGCAAGGACAATCCGCAGATGCTGCTGGGCGCCTATGGCCAGCCCGACACGGCCCTGGAGCGGATCGACCGATCGAGCGCGCCGATCTGGATCGTCGCCCAGGCGCTTCGCGATCCCGGCAATATCGGGACCATTCTTCGAACCGGCGATGCGGTCGGCAGCGGCGGGCTGATCCTGATCGACGAATGCGCCGATCCCTTCTCGGTCGAGGCGGTCCGGGCCTCGATGGGCGCGGTCTTCACCCAGGCGGTCGCGACCGCCCGCTGGCCCGATTTCCTGCACTGGCTGCGCTCGGGCGAAGGGCAGCTCGTCGGGACCAGCCTCAAGGCGCAGGCCGACTATCTCGACGCCGACTATCAGGCGCCCTGCTTCCTGTTGATCGGCAACGAGCAGCAGGGGCTGCCGTCGGCCTATGAAGAGGCGTGCGACAGGCTGGTGAAGATCCCGATGGCCGGCCGCGCCGACAGCCTCAACGTCGCAATTGCCGCCGCGGTCATGGTCTTTGCCGTCAAGGCGAGCTGGCGCTGAACGGAACCGTCGGCCACGAGCGGCTTTGTTCCCGTATGCGAAGAACCCTCGCCCCGATGATCGCGCCCTTGCTGCTTGCCGGCTGCCTGTCGCACCCGCCGCCCCCCGACGCGCCCTATCACGCTTTGGCGGCGGATTCGGGCTGGAACCTCGTCATCGACGACCAGCATGTGACCTTCATCCCGGCGGGGCAGCAGCCGATCCGCCAGCCCCGGCCGCCGGTGATTTCGGGTGTCGCGGGCGACATCTATCAAACCCCCAGGATCGATGTGAACATCGTCCACGGCCCCTGCCTGATCGGCGAGCGGGCCTATCCCGACAGCGTCCAGCTGCGGGTCGACGGGCGGCTTCACACCGGCTGCGGCGGCGTTCCCGAGACCGCCTCCGCGCCTGAAGACGGCATCCGGCTTGCCGACACGCGCTGGCGAGTCGCTCTCGTCAACGCCCGCCCGACCCCGCCGGTCGGCGATTTTTCGATGCGCTTCGAGGGTGATGGCGATTTCAGCGCGCGTCTCGGCTGCAATTCGATCGGCGGGCAATACCGGATCGACGGAAGAACGCTCACCACCGCCAATGTCGTTTCGACCCAGATGGGCTGCCCCGAACCGGCGGCCAGCTTCGAGCAGCAGGCGGGGCTCATTTTCGCCAGGCCGATGAGCATCGAAATTGCCGAAGGCGGGCGGCTGGTGCTCGCCAATTCGGCCGGATCGCTCAGCCTGGTGCCGCTGGCCTGATTTATTC
>DATKAY010000157.1:0-3605 GCA_035514495.1 Sphingomicrobium sp.
TTTCTCGACCTGACGCTTCGGCGCAAGCTTCGGGCCAAGGTCGGCGGCCGGACCAAGGCCTGGGTCTCGGGCGGAGCCCCGCTCAATCCCGACGTCGGAATCTTCTTCCAGTCGCTCGGAATCCCGTTCCTCCAGGGCTACGGCCAGACCGAGGCGGCGCCGGTGATCAGCTGCAACCGGCCGAGCGCCGGAATCCGGCTCGAGAGCGTCGGCCCGCCGGTCAAGGACACGCAGGTTAAAATCGCCAAGGACGGCGAGATCATGGTCCGCGGCGAGCTGGTGATGCACGGTTATTGGCGAAACCCGGAGGAGACGCAGCGGGTGCTGCTGACCGACTCTTCCGATCCGGAAGGGCAGCCGTGGCTCGCCACCGGCGACATCGGCCATTTCGACGACAAGGGCCGGATCGTCATCACCGACCGGAAGAAGGACATCATCGTCAACGACAAGGGCGATAATGTCGCTCCGCAGCGGATCGAGGGGATGCTGACCCTGCAACCGGAGATCGCCCAGGCGATGGTCTATGGCGACCGCAAGCCCTATCTCGTCGGCCTGCTGGTCCCCGACCCGGACATCGCCGGGGAGCCGGACCTGCGAGCCCGCCTCGCCGCGGCCGTCGACCGGGTGAATGCAGATCTTTCGGTCGTTGAAAGGGTGCGCCGGTTCATTCTCGCCGAGGATCCGTTCACGGTCGAGAACGAGCAACTGACGCCGTCGATGAAGATCCGGCGTCACGTCATCAAGCAGGTCCACGGCGAGCGCCTGGAGTCGCTCTACCGGCGCTAGGCGCCGGCAGGCGCAATCAGGCTCCCGGCCGCGTGTAGGGCACGAAATCGCCGATCACGCAGCTTCCGACCGCCACGCCGTTCGACGGGTCGGCCACCTGGGCGATTTCTCCACGGCACAATTGGGACGTCGAGCTGCGCGTGATCAGCGCAAAACGGCCGGCGCTGAGCAAATTGCAGTCGTTTTGCGGGCGCATGACCCAGACTCGGCCGGGGCTTTCGCGGAACACGATGGTCCGGTCGTCGATCACCGCCATGTCGTGGCTTCTATAGCTGGGCAGGCAGGATCGCGGCGGCCCCGGGACCTTGTCGCCAATCAGCTGCGCATAGCGGGTCTGGGCCCTCTGATCGAACGCCGTCGGCGGAGTCGGCGCCATTGCGCATCCGGCGACAATTGCAGACAGAACAACAGGAACGAAATACCGCATACCAAACCTCCTTTGGCTGGCTCGTGACGTACCCGTTTCGATTAACACGCCCTCATGAACGGAAGCTGTCTTTGGCAGCTCGAAGCCGGGCGAACTCCTGCCAGTCACCTGAACGAACGAAGGGGTTGGTGGAGCGTTCCAAAGCGACGGTGGTGGGCAGGGTGATCTGATCGTCGGAGCGCATGCGCTCGACCTGGACGAGCCGCTCCGCGATTGCCGCATTGCCGGGCTCCGCATGGGCTGCGAACCTGGCGTTCGCAAGCGTGTATTCGTGGCCGCAATAGAGGCGCATATCCTCGGGCAATGCGGCGAGCCGCTGGAGCGATTGATACATCTGCTGCGCGGTCCCTTCGAACAGCCGGCCGCAGCCCATCGCGAACAAGGTGTCGCCGACGAAGGCGATGTTCTCCCCGGCGAAAATCAGCGCGATGTGATCGAGCGTATGGCCCGGGATCGCGATCACTTTTCCGACATGCTCGCCAAGGCGCAGCTCGTCGCCCTCTTCGAGCGCGACGTCGCGGCCGGGAATGGACCCGGCGGCTGGGCCCGATATGGTGGCGCCCGTCGCTTGCCTGACGGCGAGATTGCCGCCGGTGTGGTCCGGGTGCCAGTGGGTGTTCCAGACCTGGTTGATGCTCCAGCCGCGGCGCTCCGTTTCGGCAAGCACCGGGGCCGCATCGCCCGGATCGACCACCGCCGTCTCGCCGCTGTCCGGGTCGTGGACCAGCCACAGATAATTGTCGGCAAATGCAGGGACCGCGACAATCTCGAGCATCACCACTCGCCCGTGTTCGGCATGGATTCCCACGGCTCGGCCGGAGCGAGCGCCCCGCCCTTCTGAAGAAGCTCGATGGAGATAGTATCCGGGGTCCGGACGAAGGCCATGCGGCCGTCGCGCGGCGGCCGGTTGATGGTCACGCCCGCCTCGGCCAGCCTTCGGCAGCTGTCGTAGATATCGTCGACCTCGAAGGCGAGATGGCCGAAGTTTCGGCCGCCGCAATAGCCGCTCTCGTCCCAGTTATGGGTGAGCTCGACCTCCGCTTCCTCGCCGGGGACTCCAAGGAAAATGAGGGTGAACTTGCCCGCCGGCACGTCCTTTCGGCGGCGCTCTTCGAGCCCAAGGAGTTTGAAGAAGCGGACAGTCGCCTCCGGGTCGGAGACTCGAAGCATGGTGTGAAGGAAGCGCATGGCCGCGCTATTTAGCGGGCGCGGGCTCCGATTGCACGGTCAGTTGAGCGGGAAGCAGCTTGAGAGCCTCGCGGGCGCTTTGTCCCGCCTGTCCTTTGGGGTCGAGCTGAACCACTCGAGTCCAGTAATGCCGGGCGCCGACCAGATCGCCGGTGAATTGCGCGACATGGCCGGCCTCGAACAGGATCACCGGATCGGCCGGGGCGAGAGCGAGCGCTTTGGCGATGCTGCTTTTGGCAGCAGCTCTATCGCCTTCGCGGATCGCCAGCGCTGCCGAAAAATACCACAGGAAGGGATCCTCGGAGATGGTCCCGGCAGCTTCGTTGGCCTTGGCCCGGGCGGTCTTCAAATCATTCTGCGCTTCGGCCGCGCGGGCGCGGTCAAGCAGAGCCAGGCCCCGTTGCTCGGCGCGAAGCCCGCTTCCTTCAAGCGCCCGGTCGAGCGCGTGGGCGGCCTTGCCGGGCCGGTCCGCGGCGATCCACATATTGCCGGCCGCGGCCCAGAGCCGCGAGGTCTCCGGATCGGCGGACTCAAGCGACTGAGCGGCCTGCTCGAACGCTTCGGCGGCCGCTTGCGGCTTCTGGTCGGCGCTGGCGCCTATAGCTCGGCAGACGAAGGCTTCGGCGGTCACAACCTCGGGGCAGGGGGCGGCCTGGGCGGCGGCAAGCGCAAGGGCGATAGCGAGGATCATTCGGGATTCTCCACAAGGGCGCCGACCATCCGCACGATCGCGTCGATCTCGCGCGGCTCGGACAATCGGTGACCGCCGCCCTTGACGACCAGCAGCTGGACATCGCCTGAACGCAGACAGCCCAGGGTTCGAGTGGCGATTTCGACCGGGACCTCAACATCGCAATCGCCGTGCACCAGGCGAACCGGGCAATCGACGGCGATTCTCCCGCCCAGCAGCCGGAGCGATTGGCCGGACTCCCAGAAACCCAAAAAGGTGACGTAAGGCTCGGGCCCATAGGGGTTGGGCTGCTCGAGCTTTCCGGAACGGCGCAATTCCGACTTTTCGGCCTCGCCAAAGCCCCAATCGGTGAAGTCCGGAGCAGCTGCGATCCCGACTATTGCCGCGACCCGCTTGGGCCGCTTCGCGGCTGCCAGCAGCGCCAGCCAGCCGCCCATCGACGAGCCGATGAGGATCACCGGCCCATCGACCAGCTCGTCGAGCATGTGCAGGGTCTGATCGAGCCAGCCGCCC
>DATKAY010000158.1:0-11117 GCA_035514495.1 Sphingomicrobium sp.
GGCCTCATCCGCACCGCGAGCGCGCTGTGCGAAGCCTTTTTAGGCCAGATGGTCATCGAAAGACGGTTCAACGAAGTCATCCCGGCGAGCTCTCAGTGGCAGCGCCTCGAAGCACTGCCGGTTCGGTCGATTGCCGAGGTCACCAGCGGCGGCATCCCCGTCCCGCTTTCGGCATACGCCACCGATATAGATTCGAGCGGCCACGGATGGGTCCGGATAACGGACCCCGCGATTGCCGGGATCGTGGAGGTGAGCGGCACCGCCGGGATAGCCGCCTCCCAAAACGCTGTTCCGGAGCCGATACGGCAGGGCGTTCTTCGCCTGGTCGCGCATCTGTTCGGATCGCGCGATGGCGACCGCGGCGAAATTCCGGCAGCGGTCACGGCGCTGTGGCGACCATACCGGCGGATGCGCCTGAGATGACGGAGTTCGCGGGAGCGCTCCGTCAGCGAGTCAACATCGAACGGCCGGTTGCATTGCGAACATCGACGGGGTTGCAGGGGGCCGGCTGGGAGCCGGTCGCGCGCTGTTTCGCGGCAATCCAGCTGGAGGGCGTCGGGCCGGAAAGCGAGGCAATGGCGCTGAGCGCCATGCCGAAGCTCCGAGTGACGATCCGCCGGAGACCCGGAATCGCGATCGACCAACGAATCCGATGGGGCAGCCGGACCCTGATGATACGGCAGCTGATCGACGATCCGCGATTTCCCGACCGGCTGGTGCTTCGATGCGAGGAGGTGCGGTCATGATGCGTGCGCTCGAGCAAAAGGCGCAGGCGATTGCTCGTCTCGCCGAGCGCCGGCGGCTGGAGGAGGTCGCGGCAGCGGTCCGCGCCCGCGGCTTCGTCGCGCAAGTCGAAGCCAATGCGGTCGTCAGTCGCGGCAGGAACCTGCTTCAAGCCTGGCTGAGCGATCCGCTTCTGCGGTTCGCCGGGAGAAGGGGAGCGTGAGCGCCGGAAGGGAATTGCAGGCCGCAATCGCGCAAGCCCTTGCGGGAATCGAAGAGCTCACCGGGGTCTATGACGGACCGCCGGCCCGGGCGGCCTTTCCCTATGCGGCAATCGACGCGTCGCTGGAGAGCGACTGGAGCCACAAGAGCGGGACAGGCCGCGAGGTCATGGTCGCGGTGACCGTCTGGGACGACCAGCCGGTGCGGCTGCAGAAGCTTGCCGACCTGGCCGAAGGCACGGTGCTGTCAGTCGCCGTGGCTGGGGAGTGGCAGCTGGTGACGCTGCGGCTCATTCGCAGGAGGACCATCCGCGACGTCGCGGGTCCCTGGGCGGCGGCAATCGACTTTAGGGCGCGACTTCTGGCCGCCTAATCAACACAATCGAAGGAGAAAGATATGGCGGCGGAACGCGGCAGCGCATTCCTGCTGAAGATCGGCGACGGCGCAAGCCCGCCGGGCTTCGTCACGGTTGCAGGCCTGAAAACCACCCAGCTGTCGATCAACGGCGATGCTGTGGCAATCACCAACAAGGGCAGCGGCGGCTGGCGGGAGCTTCTTTCCGGCGCGGGCGTGCGATCGGTGTCGGTGGCGGCAAGCGGGATATTCACCGGCAGCAGCGCGGAATCGCAAATGCGGTCGCTCGCGCTGACCGGAGAGCTCGAAGATTACGAGCTCAGCTTCGAAAGCGGCGAACGGATGCAGGGAGCCTTCCTGGTCAGCCGGCTCGAATATGCCGGCGACTTCAATGGCGAACGCAATTACACGCTGGCGCTGGAAAGCTCGGGCGAGGTCATTGCGCTGTGAACTCGGCGAACCCGCATCGGGGAGAAGCCGGTTTCAAGGTCGGCGGCGAGACGCTCGTCCTTCGGCCCAGCTTTTCGGCGCTGGTCGCGGCGGAACAGGAGCTCGGGCCCTTGTTCGCTTTGGTCGAGCGGGCGAGCGAAGGAAAGCTGGCGCTGCAGGAGATCGCGGCGCTGTTCGACCACCTCTCGGCAGGGCGTCCGCCGGCAATTACCCGCGAGCGGATCGGCGAGGCGATCGTCGAAACGGGACTGGCTGCAATCAGCCCGACGTTGAGCCTCCTGCTCGGGCAAATCCTCAAAGGCCGATGACCTTCGGCGAGAGTGCCCTAGAGCTTTCCGAATATGCCGCGGCGCTGCTCGGCTGGCGGCCCGGCGACTTCTGGGATTCGACGCCCGCCGAGCTCGCGACTGCTGTCGGAATGGACCGCAATCCACCCGCGCAGATGGGCCGGGCAGAACTGGAACAGCTGCTCAGCCAGCTTCCGGATGATCGGAAAAACTGATGGACCAAGAAGTCGAACGCATGGTGATCAGCGTGCGCGCCGACACCGCCGCCTTCGCTCGCGACGTTGCGACGATGCGCGCAGAGCTGGAAGGGCCGCTCGTCAGCGGAGCCGGGCGTGCGGGCCGGATGATCGATTCGGCCCTCGCGCGCGCGATCACCACCGGGAAGGTTGGCTTCGACGACCTGAAAAAAGTGGCGCTTGCGGCCATGTCCGAAATCGCCTCGGCATCGATCCGGGCGCTGTTCAGGCCGGCCGGCGGAGGGAGCGTCGGGGCAGGCCTGCTCAACGGCCTGGCAAGCCTGGTTGCGGGCCTGGTTGGTTCGCCTGGCCGCGCAACGGGCGGCTCGGTAAGCGGCGGACGAGCCTATATGGTTGGAGAGCGCGGGCCGGAGTTGTTCGTACCGTCGAGCGGAGGCCGGATCGAGACGCTTCAGCAAGGGTCTCGAAACGTCAACGTTGCGATATCGGTCACGACGGCAAGCCTGGGTGAGCCGCAGGCG
The DNA here is from genome assembly GCA_035514495.1 of Sphingomicrobium sp. Classification (GTDB taxonomy): domain Bacteria; phylum Pseudomonadota; class Alphaproteobacteria; order Sphingomonadales; family Sphingomonadaceae; genus Sphingomicrobium. The sequence continues at coordinate 2,755 of DATKAY010000158.1, forward strand.
CTGCGCCAATCCTCTCGGCAGGTCGCCAGGGCTGTTCGGTCGGCGATCAGGAAGGACCGGACTTGAACCACTGGTTCACGAGCCCGGACGCGCCGGTCATCGAAACTTCGGTCAAGCGCTTCGACCCGCTCCACTGGTCGGTCGATTTCCCGCGCGGGACGATCGCCAGCACGGTGACGAGCGCCGATGGGCATGGGCTGAAGGTCGAGGCAGAATTCCTTCGCAAGGGCGATCTCGTCGGGCTCATCTACGACAGCGAGGACAGTCACGCCCATCCCGCTCACGCGCGGGAGACGAGCCGGGACTATTCGCGCACGAAGCTGTCGTTCCGATGGCAATCGAGCGGCGCGATCGCACTCGACCAGATAAACGGGCCGACCTTGACGATCGAGGGGCGCGACGCCGCCGGAATCGCACGCACATGGTTCGTTCGGCTGTGGAACTATGCGCAGGGATCGGGCGAGGACGCCCTGATCACGCTGGATTTCGACGCGCTCGAGGGCGGCTATGGGCTGCCTGCTGATTCGGACCCGGTGTTCGCGGGCGACATTGACCGGATGTTCATCAGCATCGTTCCCCCCGATTACCTGCAGGGATCGGCCGAAATCCGAGCCGCTCCGGCAGCTGCGAGCGTCACGCTGAGCCAAGTCGTGTGCAGCGGATCCAAAAGCGTCCTGTCGGTGAAGGATTCGGTCCTTCCCGAGCACGGCCTTCGAATAGCGACCGCCTATGACGACCTGTACAACCTTGCGCCGGAGCGCATCGTCGATGCCATCGAGCGGCTCGGGTTTCGAGGGCCGATTATTCATTATGTCGGGATGAGCCACTATTTCGCGCTGGACGGGTCGGGGCTTCTTGATCCGGCCCGCCCGATGAATTCGGCCGCGCTCGAATGGCACCGCGATTTCGCCCGTGCGGCGGCCGGCCGCGGATATCAACTGATCTGGTCGATTTCCTACGAGATCCTCGACATGTTCTGCCCGGCAAGCTGGAAGCAGCGGGCGTTCGACGGAAGCGTCGGGCTAACGGGCTGGGAGCCGCCATCGGCCCTGGTGTCGCCCGCGAACAGCGATGCGATTGCTTTCCTGAGCGGCGTTGCGGTCACTTTCGCCGGCATCTCGGTCGAGTTCGGGCTCGATCCCCAGGTCCAGATCGGCGAACCCTGGTGGTGGGTCATGCCGGCCGGCCAGATCTGCCTTTACGACGATTCGGCGAAAGCGGCCTTTGGGGGCGATCCGGTCGAAATCGCGGACGTCCGAGCGCCCTTGTCCTCGGCGCAGATCGCGCTGCTCGACGAGGCCGGGGCGCTGCTTGCCACGTCAACGGCGACGATATCCGAGGCGGTCAAGGTCGCGCTGCCCCAGGCAAAGGCGCTGCTGCTGGCCTATCTGCCGAGCCTGCTCGATCCTGGAGCGCCGGAGCTGAAGCGGGCCAATTTTCCGCTCGGCTGGGCATCTCCTGCTTTCGATGTCCTGCAGCTGGAGGACTATGAATGGGTCACCGAGGGCAGGGCAAGGCTTCGCAATGCCGCCTATGCCGAGGCCCAGGAGCGCCTCGGCTACGGCCCCGGCGACCAGCATTACCTGTCGGGTTTCGTTGCATCTGCAAGCGAGCGCGAGAGCTGGCGGGAGATCCTGTCGGCAGCGCTGGAAGCGCAGGAGCGCGGAGTCGCCGAAGTTTTCCTGTGGGCGCTTCCGCAGGTGCTCCGCGACGGCCTGGCTGTGTTTGGAGAGACTCGAATGGATTCCTTCGACGATGTGAGCTTTCCGATTGCGATCGGCGCCGAGGCAAGCGTTGCCCCCGCCTTTTCGACCAACGTCGTGACGAGCGCGAGCGGCAACGAATATCGGAATTCGAACTGGCAACAGGCCAGGCTGCGATTCGATGCCGGTCCGGGAATTCGCAGCGATTCGGATATCGAGACCCTGCTTTCCTTCTTCCGGGCTCGGCGGGGACCGGCGGTCGGTTTCCGATTCCGTGACCCGTACGACTTCAGCTCGAACGGGATGACGGGAACCCCGACCCCCCTCGACCAAATGATCGGGACGGGCGACGGTGCGATTTCGCGCTTCGAATTGACCAAGAACTACTCGGACGGCGAGAGCCGGCGGATCACCCGGCCGGTGCCCGGATCGGTGCAAATTGCCGTTGGCGGGGTCGAACAGGTGACCGGCTGGAGTCTCGAAGAACCCGGCCAGATCCTGTTTGAAACACCGCCAGCCGCGGGCGCGGCGATTACTGCGGGATATCTGTTCGACGTGGCGGTTCGCTTCGCCGAAGATCGGATAGAAGTGAACCGGGCGACGTTTTTGGCCGGCGAGGCGCCGAGCGTTCCGCTGGTCGAGATCCGGGAAGGCTGATGGGGTCGATCGCGGAAGGGCCGCTGACCTCCCTGGCATTCTGCTGGCGCCTCGAGCGCCCCGATGGAGTGGGAATCGCGCTGACCAGCAGCGACCGCGACATCGTCGTCGACGGTCTGCAATATCGTTCGACACCGGGAGTTACTCCAGCGGCAATCAGCTGGAGCCTTGGGCTGGAGCCGGACTCCGGCGAAGTCGCGGGGGCGCTCACCGCCGACGCGCTCACCGAGGTCGATCTGGCACTGGGGCGCTGGAACTCGGCACGGGTGAGTCTCTTCGCCGTCGACTGGACCGGACCCGACCTGGAAAGGATCTTGCTGCTCACGGGCGAGCTCGGGGAGGTCGCGATCGAGGGCGACAGCTTTTCGGCCGAGTTGCAGGGCGCTGCGGCGCGACTGTCGAAGGCGCCGTGCCCAAGCACCTCGTCGGAATGCCGAGCGTCGTTCGGCGACAAGCGATGCCGGGTCGATCTCGCGGGCCGGACGATTCGGACGAAAGTGACATCGGCGACCGATAACCTTCTCGACCTCGAGGATCTGGTGGACGAGAAGTTCCTGTTCGGGCGCCTGCGTTACCTGGGAGGCGAGAATTGCGGGGTGGCGAGCGTCATTCTCGGGGTGAACGGGTCGCAAGTCTCGCTCCGTGAGCGGCCCCGCGGCGCATTGGAGCCTGGAACCTTGGTCCAGCTGCGCGAGGGATGCGACAAGAGATTCACGACCTGCGTCTCGCGATTCCAGAACGGTGCGAATTTCCGCGGTGAACCGCACCTTCCCGGGACCGACCTTCTCACCCGGTATCCAGGCGGATGAGCAGCGCACCGGGCGAGATCATCCGGCGGGCTCGCTCCCTCGTCGGAACCCGATTCAGGCCGCAGGGGCGAGACCCACGGACGGGCCTGGATTGCATCGGACTGGTGCTCTGCGCCTTCGACCTCGGCGCCGGTGAATTCCGCAAGGATTACAGGTTGCGCGGGGCTCATCTGCGCGAGGTCGAAGAGGCCCTGGCGCAAAGGTTCAGGCGGGTCAGCGCGAGGCGAAGCCGCGCCGCCGACATCTTCTTGTGCAGGATCTCGGCCGACCAGACCCACCTGGCAATCAATTGCGGCGAAAGCTTCATCCACGCGGATGCGCGCATTCGTCGAGTCGTCGAGACGCCGGGTCGGCCGGAGTGGACGATAGTCGCCGCCTTCCGGACCCGCTCCCTCAAGCGAAGATCGAACTAGGCCATGGCAACCTTGGTATTGAGCACCGTCGGGACGCTTCTTGGCGGACCTATCGGCGGTGCGGTCGGGAGCCTCCTTGGCCAGAGCATCGACCAGCAGCTTTTCGGCCCTGGCCCTCGTCACGGGCCCAGGCTGGGCGATCTTTCCGTCCAGACCTCGAGTTACGGCACGGCCATCCCGCAAATCTTTGGAAAGATGCGGGTGGCGGGAAGCATCATCTGGTCCACCGACTTGCAGGAATCCAGCGAGTCCGAGGGCGCCAAGGGGCAGCCCGACACCGTGACCTACAGCTACTCGGCAAGCTTTGCCGTCGCCTTGTCGTCGCGGCCGATAAGCGGAATCGGACGAATCTGGGCCGACGGCAAGCTGATCCGCACAGCTGACGGGGAGTTCGCGGTCAGCACCGGCTTTAGGGTCTGGAATGGGTCGCAGGACCAGTCTGCCGACCCACTGATCTCGTCGATCGAAGGCATGGATTCCACGCCGGCGTACCGTGGCCTCTCGCTGGCTGTCTTCGAAAACATCGAGCTTGCCGAGTTTGGCAACAGGATTCCTTTCTTTACCTTCGAGGTGGAAGCCGATCCTGCGCCGGTGGCAGTCGGGACGATCCTGGCGGAGGTCAGCGACGGGGCAATCAACAGCTCGGCGTCGGCAGAAGTCATCGGCTATGCGGCACACGGGGCTTCGGTTGCGGCAGCCGTTGAGCCGATCGTGAAGCTGTGTGGAGTGGAGCTGTTCGACGACGGTTCGACACTGGCGTCGCCGTCCTCTCAGCTCAACATCATCTCCGACGGCCAGACCGGCTGCAGTGCCGACCTTGACCCCGTACCCCGGCTGGAGCGAACCCAGGTGTCGGCGTCGAGCCTGCCGGCGGCGCTGTCGCTAAGCTATTACGATCCGGAGCGGGACTATCAGGCGGGGGTGTCCAGAGCTTCGATCGACGGCCGGGGCAGGGCGGTCGACCGCGTGGAATTGCCGGCAGCGCTGAACGCCGATGCCGCCAAGGCGCTCGCAGAGACGAGCCTTGCTCGTCGTTGGGCGCAGCGGGACCGACTGACGCTCCGGGTTCCTGCCGCCCACCTGCCTCTCCGGCCCGGATCGCTCGTGCGGCCGCCTGTCGGTGCCGGATCGTGGCGAGTCGAGCGAGTGATTCTGGACGGCCTCGTCGTCCAGGCAGAGCTTCGTCCGCTTCATTCGATCATCGGTGCCGTTCCCGCGGATTCCGGACGAGTGCTCCCGTCGTCGGAAGTCCGGCCTTCGACCACCAACATCGCCCTCGTCGAGCTTCCGGACGACGGGACCGGCCAGGCTACAAGCCCTGTCATCCTTGTCGCCGCGGGCGGAAACGGGACAACGAGGCGATCGATCCCGTTGCAGGTGCAGGTCGCCGGGCTGGAATTTTCCATCCGCAGCGCGAGTGCACCCGCCATCAAGGGAACGGCGGCAAGCGTGCTGCCGAAAGGACAGTCGGCGGTCTTCGACCTGTTCAATACCGTCGAGGTGGAGCTCGATGACCCCGAGGCGTGGCTCGAGAGCCGCGACGACGACGCTCTTGCCGCCGGGGAGAATCTCGCGCTGCTCGGTAGCGAGCTCTTGCAGTTCGGCGACGTCGTCGCCCTCGGCGGCCGGCGGTTTCGCTTGAGTCGCCTGTTGCGGGCGCGCCGCGGCACCGAATGGGCGATGAGCCTCCACGGCCTGGGCGATCTCTTCGTGATCCTGGACGCGGCCCGGCTGGCGCGAGTGCCGGTCACCAGCAGCCAGGCAGGCGCTTTATTGCAGGTCACGCCTTCCGGACTGGCAGACGGAGGGCATTTGGGCATCGAGGCGATCGTGACGGGCGAGGCGCTTCGGCCGCCAAGCCCGGTGCATCTTGAAGCCATGCAGGGTTCGGACGGGAGCCTCCATTGCAGCTGGGTTCGAAGGAGCAGCTTGGGCTGGGCCTGGCTCGATCAGGTCGAAGTGCCGCTTGCGTGCTCGGTCGAAAAATACCGGGTGCTGCTCAAGACGCCGGTTGCCACGCTCGAAATCGAGACGGGCACGCCGGATGCGCAATTCTCGGCAGCCGAGCTGTCGAGCATCGGACCCGGCGAAGCCGAACTCAGCGTGGTCCAGGTCGGCGACCTGGCGGCGTCGCGCCCGGCATCAACCCTTTTCACTCTCACCTGAGGGACGGACATGGAATCCACAGACCGTTTTTCTCTTCCGCTGCTTGTCGCAGGCCAGGCGCAGAAAGAGCTCTTCCACAACGAGGCGCTGCTGACGCTCGATACGCTTGTGGCGGGGGCCGTAGAGGAGCCGCCCCGCAACGATCCTCCCGACCCGCCGCTCGTCGGAACCTGTTATCTCGTCGGCTCCGCCCCCACCGCCGCCTGGGATCAGCATGCGGATCATCTCGCCGCGTTCACGACCGGCGGCTGGAGGTTCATCCAACCCGTGGTCGGAATGTCGGTCCTGGTGAAGTCCGAGGGGATTCTTGCCTCATTTGGGTCGAACGGTTGGGAAGCGGGAATAATTCGGGGCGAGAGAATGCTGGTGGACGGAGTGCAGGTGGTCGGGGCGCAGGGAGCCGCGGTTCCGGACCCGACAGGCGGCATCACGATCGACGATGAGGCCAGGGCGGCGATTGCTCAGCTCCTGGCGGTGCTTCGCCAACATGGACTAATCTCGACTTGATCAAAAATTCCCAGGCTGACAGACTGCAAAACAGACCGGCCCGGCGGACATTTCGCCAGGCCAGTTTGTTTTTGGAACGCCAGGCTCTATGCTGGCCGAGGGACGTAAACCGTGGCGTAAAAGCCACAGCGTTTCCTTATTCGCAGTGGTTGCAGCCAAAGCGGGCGCAAACTATTGTAACGTGATACTGTACTTCCGGATTCAAGACAGGGGACGATCAAACATGCGCAAGCTCGTAGTGGCATTGGCAATGGTTTCAACGGCGCTCGCCGGACCAGCGCTCGCCCGTGACAACAGTTTTTATCTTGGCATCGAAGGCGGCGGAATGCTCGTCGAGGATGCCGTTCTCGACTATGATGACGACGGAACGTTCGGCGCGATCGACCGTGCCTACGTCCTTCGGCACAAGCCCGGCTTCGACGTGGGCCTGATCGCCGGATACGATTTCGGCATGGTCCGGACGGAGGCGGAGCTCTCCTACAAGCGCGCATCCATCCACGAGTCCGAGGTGAACAACAGCGTGAGCGGTGCCGGCCCGTTCCTGGCGTTTGAAGCTGACGGTCACCGGAGCGTCGTGGCGATGATGGTGAATGCGCTCCTCGACTTCGGCGATGAGGACAGCTGGAGCGGTTATGTCGGCGCCGGCGTCGGTGCCGCGCGGGTAACTACCGACTTCGATATTCCTGCGCTCGGCCGTTTCTTCGACGGCGAGCGGGGGCGGATCGCATGGCAGGCAATTGCCGGCGTTCGCACCGCGATCACTCCGACCTTGGACGTTGGCGTGAAGTACCGTTTCTTCAATGTTACGAACCTCAACTACTCGGCCGAGGGGGATGTCGCGGGCATCGGAAGAATCCCTTATGAGATCGACACCCGCTGGCGTTCGCACAGCCTGCTGCTGAGCCTCATCTACAACTTTGCTCCGCCGCCACCGCCGCCGCCGCCACCGCCGCCTCCGCCGCTGTCAGCGGAATCGGTTCTCGGTCCGGCCGGACTCATGGAAAGCACGACCGACCCGGCCGAGGAATCTGGGGAAGAGGAGGGCGCCGACAGCAACTCCGGCACCGATTGCGCCGCCGATACAAGATCAAGATTCAGGACGTGTTTGATCGACACAGGGCCGCTGCAGCTCGACACGATCATCGACGAACCAGTCACCAGCGGCAGCGACAACCCCGCCAGGCCGAATTAAATGGAGAATCCGATGCGCAAGACCGGAACTGCCCTGGTTGCCCTGGCCCTTTCGGTGACTCTGTCGCCGCCGGGACCGACGGCGCCGCTGAGTGTCAGCGACAGCTTCAGGATCGGTAGCAGCGGCTCGACCTTCTGTTCGGCACAGCCGGTCGCCAGGGACCCGGCGCTCTCCGGGATGTTCGACGCCGGCTACTCGGTGACTTGCCGCGACGCCGCCCTTCCGGTCGGGAAGCTGTACGTGCTTCGGGGCGACGATGCCGCGGCAAGGCTCAGCAACGCCCGCCGGGAGCGGGCGACCTGCTCCGTTTCCAAGCCCGGCTCGATCGAGGGTCTCGGCGATGTCGAAATCATCGAGTGCAAGCTCAACGATGCCGACGTCGGCTACCGCGTCTACCATTACCGCAAGGGCAGCCAATTGTTCAGCGCCGAGGGCCTCGCGGGGTACGACAGCGCACTCCAGCTTGGCCTGAGGAGCATCGTCGCCGACAAGCCGGTCGACGGCGAAGTCTCGATTGCTACGACGGGTGCGGGTGACCCCGCCGCTTTTGCCCGGGTCCAGGCGGGAACGCTGGATCCGAGCCGTGCACTCGCCGAAGCTTACCGCCGAAACAATGTCGGCAACTATGCCGACGCCGCCGAATTCTTCGCGTCGGTAAGAAGCGCCGGAGATGCGCCGATCGGCCGTGCCGAGGCTCTGGTCAACGAGGCGCTGCAAAAATCGAACCTGGGACGCTATGCGGAGGCCGATGCGCTGTTCGACCGGGCGGCGGCCGAGGTCAGGGCAGATCCCATCGATGCTCGGCGGCTTCGCAATTACCGGGCGATGCACTTCCTCAATCAGCGTCAGGCAGGCGAAGCTCTGAAGGAGCTCGACAAGCCGCTGCCGAAGGCCACGCCTACCGCCGCAGCGGGAG
>DATKAY010000159.1:0-2151 GCA_035514495.1 Sphingomicrobium sp.
AGAAGGCCAGGATCATCAGCAGCCCGGCGGCCCCCACGATCGGCGGGCCATTGTCGGCGATCCACCAGCCGAGCCGAGTTTCCTCGTCAGGCTCGGCGACCACGCCCTTGGGCCAGGCGGCGGCGACCGTCAGTCCTTCGCGGGAGCCCAGCGGCCAGGTCGTCCTGAAGACGATCTCGCCGGGCTGCTCGCTGACAACCCGCGCATTGCTGTCGGTCGAACCCTCGGGCCCGGTATAGGCGGCGTGCCTCGTGAACGGGGCGGGGGAGGGCAGCTGGATCCGCGCCTCGGCGACCTCGATCGGGAAATCCCAGCCATTGCCGGTCGCGTTCCAGTAGAGCTCGTCAAACTCGGCGAAGCGGCCGATCTGGCGAGTGGTCCGGTATCGAATCACGTAACGGTGCTTGCCGGGATCGATCAGCCTGTCGGCGCTTCCGATCCTGATCCTGACCCCGTTCGACAAGGGCTGCACCACCGCCGGCTCGGGCCGGCCGTTGCGCTCTGCACCCTGGAAATCGAAGCCGACTCGGACCTGGCTCCCGTTGAGGCCGCGATAGCGGGTCGGGAAATCGCGGTAGATGCCGCGGCGGATCCGCTTGCCCTCGGCGACGATTTCTATCGTCTCGGTGACTTCGAGCGACGAATCTTCCTGCACCGCCACATCGCTGGTGAAGCTGGTGATCCGCTCCTCGGCCACGGCCGGTGCGGCGGCCAGGACGAGAAGCGCGGCCAGTGCGGCGCGAATGGTGAGCATGGTCACGCCGCCGGGCGTGCGAACGACACCTGGGGCGCGGATTGGATGGACTCGTCCGCGTCCTGGTAGAACGACTCTTCCGAAAAACCGGCGGGGCGGGCGACCAGCATGTCGGGAAAGCGCTGGACGGTCGAATTGAGGTCGCGAACGGTCGCATTGTAATACCGGCGCGCACCCTGGAGCTCGGTCTCGATAGCCGCGAGCTGCTGCTGCAGGTCGAGGAAATTCTCGTTCGCCTTGAGATCGGGATAGGCTTCCGCGACGGCCATCAGCCGGCCGAGCAGGCCGGTCATCCGGGCGTCGGCCAAAGCAGTTCCCTCGACGCTTGCCGCCTTCACCGCGTCGGAGCGGTGGGCGGTCACATCGTCGAGCACCTCGCGCTCGTGAGACGCATAGCCTTTGACCGCCTCGACCAGGTTGGGGATCAAATCGGCGCGCCTTCGAAGCTGGACGGTGATTCCGCTGAAGCCTTCGCGCACCAGCGCCCGCAGCCGAACCAGTTTGTTATAGACCGACACCGCGTAGAGCAGCACCAGGACGATGATGCCCAGGATGATCCAGCCGGTAATGTCCATGTGATTGCCCCCTTGATGCCCCGCTTCGAGCATAAGTAGATTTCGGGCGCTTCGCTAGAAGGCGGGAATTCCGGTGATCGCCCGGCCGAGGATGAGCGCATGGACGTCATGCGTTCCCTCGTAGGTATTCACCGTTTCCAAATTGGCGGCATGACGCATCACCTGGAATTCGGCGGAAATGCCGTTGCCGCCGTGCATGTCACGGGCAACCCGGGCGATCTCCAGCGCCTTGCCGCAATTGTTGCGCTTGAGCAGGCTGATGGTTTCGGGAATCAGCTCGCCGGCTTCCAGTCGCCGCCCGACGCGAAGCGCCGCCTGCAGTCCCAAAGTGATCTCGGTCACCATGTTGGCGAGCTTGAGCTGGACGATCTGGTTGGCAGCGAGCGGCCGGTCGAATTGCTTGCGGTCGAGCGTGTACTGGCGGGCGGCGTGGTAGCAGAATTCGGCGGCGCCCATCGTGCCCCAGCCGATTCCGTAGCGGGCGCGGTTGAGGCAGCCGAACGGCCCTTTGAGGCCTTCCACGTTGGGAAGCAGCGAATCCTCGCCGACTTCGACCTCGTCCATCACGATCTCGCCGGTGATCGAGGCGCGAAGGCTCAACTTCTCGCCGATCTTCGGGGCGGACAGGCCGGGGCTGCCCTGGTCGAGCAGGAAGCCGCGGATCTTTCCGTCATGCGCGTCCGACTTCGCCCAGACCACGAAGACGTCGGCGATCGGCGAATTGGTGATCCACATCTTGTTGCCGGTCAGCAGATAACCGCCGTCGATCTTCTTCGCCCGGGTCCGCATTCCCCCCGGATCCGATCCGGCGTCGGGCTCGGT
>DATKAY010000160.1:0-4199 GCA_035514495.1 Sphingomicrobium sp.
CGCGACGCAGCTCCGCTGGCCACCCCGGAAGCCCGCGCCGGGTTTCGCCAGCGCCTCGTCGAGCATGCCCAGGCGATCGGCGATCCCGAGCTTCGCCGGCTCTACCGCGACCAGTGGCTGACGAGGTTCAACGAGGAATTCGGCGCGGCGCGGCGCCATCAGCAGTACCGGGGCCGGCAGCCAAACCGCTTCGACAGGAAGACCGGCCGCTGGGTGCCGCCCGCCCAGCCGGCCAGCGACACGGCCCGAAGGATCGCAAGCTGCGGCATCGACACCTCGACCGCCCGCGCCCTCGTTCTGGGCTTCGCGCTCTACCCGCAAGCGCTCCACGACCATCTCGAGCAGCTCGCCCATCTTCCCATCAACGAGCGCCCGCTTTCGGCGCTTCGCGACCGAATCGTGGACACCGCCCTTGCGGGCGAGGCGCTTGATAGGCAGAAGCTTGCCACCATATTGGAAACTGCCGGAGCGGGCGCGGCCCTGGAACGGGCGCGGCTGGCCGGTGGAATCGGCTTTTCCTTCACCCGCAGCGACACCGACCCCGAGCGGGCGGTGCGCGATCTGGGGGTCGCGATCGACGCGCTCGCTGCGGAAGAAGAGATCGGTGCGGCCCTCATCCGGGCCACCGAGCGTTTGCAAGCCGGTGAGTCGGACGCGTTCGACGAGCAGCGAAGGCTGCACGACGCTCGCGAGGAAATTAAGCAACGGCTGGCGGCACTCGTCGGCTCCGGGTAAGCGGCGATTTGAATGGCGAAGAACGAAGCAGCAGAGACCGAGGCCCCCGACAACGGCGATGCGCCGCTGATCGACCTCAACGACGCATCGATCAAGAAATTGATCGCCCGCGCCAAGAAGCGCGGCTTCGTCACCTATGGCGAACTCAACGCCGCCCTTCCCCAGGACCAGATGAACTCCGAGCAGATCGAGGACATCATGTCCGCGATCAACGAGATGGGCATCAACGTGGTCGAGAATGAGGAAGAGGCCGAGGAGGACGAGAAGGAGGCGGCGCCCGAAGACGAGGTCGATCCGCTCGACGACGGCGGCCCCAAGCCCGCCGCTGCCACCAAGAAGGAGCCGGTCGACCGGACCGACGACCCGGTGCGCATGTACCTTCGCGAGATGGGGGCGGTCGAATTGCTCTCCCGCGAGGGCGAAATCGCCATCGCCAAAAGAATCGAGGCCGGCCGCGACACGATGATCTGGGGGCTTTGCGAAAGCCCGATGACCTTCAACGCGATCATTGAATGGTCGAAGAACCTCAACGAAGGCACGATGCAGCTTCGCGAGATCCTCGATCTCGAGGCGATGCTGTCCAAGGGCCCTACCCCTGAGCAGATCAACGAGGACGAGGAAGGCGGCAGCGAAGGCGAAATCAGCGCCAAGACCGCCGGGCCGACCATCAAGGAAGACGAGGAGGAGCCCGAGGAAGCCAGCGCCGACGGCGAGGACGAAGAAGAAGACATGGTCGAGCGGCGCACCAAGCCGGTCGCCAGCGACGATGACGACGACGAGGACAATGCCTTGTCGCTCGCCCAGATGGAGGAGGCGCTAAAGCCCCAGGCGCTCGAGAAGTTCGCGACCATCACGAGCCTGTTCAAAAGGTTCAGCAAGCTCCAGTCGGCGCGGCTCGACGCCTTTGCCGCCGGCGAGGAATATCCGGCTTCCAACGAGAAGAAATACCAGAAACTTCGCGAGCAGCTCACCGCCGAGGTCGAGAGCGTCCAGTTCCATGCGGCCAAGATCGAATATCTCGTCGACCAGCTCTATTCCTACAACCGGAGGCTGATGGCGCTTGGCGGCCAGATGCTCCGCCTTGCCGAGCGCCACCGGGTGCCGCGCCGCGCCTTCCTGGAGGCCTATTCGGGCCATGAGCTCGACGAGAACTGGCTCGACGAGGTCGGCAAGACCGACAAGAAATGGACGAGCTTCGCCACGACCGAGCGCGACAGCGTCGATCGGATTCGCGGCGAGATCTCCGAGATCGCTTTGGGCGTCGGAACCTCGCTTCCCGAATACCGGCGGATCGTCAACCAGGTCCAGAAGGCCGAGCGCGAAGCCCGCATTGCCAAGAAGGAAATGGTCGAGGCCAATCTTCGCCTCGTCATCTCGATCGCCAAGAAATACACCAACCGCGGCCTGCAGTTCCTCGACCTGATCCAGGAGGGCAATATCGGCCTGATGAAGGCGGTCGATAAATTCGAATACCGCCGCGGCTACAAATTCTCGACCTATGCGACCTGGTGGATCCGCCAGGCGATCACCCGCAGCATCGCCGACCAGGCGCGCACCATCCGGATCCCGGTCCACATGATCGAGACGATCAACAAGCTGGTCCGCACCGGCCGCCAGTTCCTCCACGAGCACGGCAAGGAAGCCACCCCCGAAGAGCTTGCCGAGCGCCTCTCCATGCCGCTCGAAAAAGTCCGCAAGGTGATGAAGATCGCCAAGGAGCCGATCAGCCTCGAAACCCCGATCGGCGACGAGGAAGACAGCCATCTGGGCGATTTCATCGAGGACAAGAATGCGGTGATCCCGGTCGATGCGGCGATCCAGGCCAACCTCAAGGAAACCGTGACGCGGGTGCTGGCCAGCCTGACCCCCCGCGAGGAGCGCGTGCTGCGCATGCGCTTCGGGATCGGGATGAACACCGATCATACGCTGGAGGAAGTCGGCCAGCAGTTCTCCGTCACCCGCGAGCGGATCCGGCAGATCGAGGCTAAGGCGCTTCGCAAGCTCAAACATCCGAGCCGGTCGCGGAAGATGAGGTCGTTCCTCGATCAATAGGCGTGACCGACCCCGCCCCCCCCGAGCGCAACGAGAATTTGCTGGAAACGCCGCACCTCGCCGGCGTTCTCGAAAGCGAGCATTTCAAGTCCTTCCTCGACCATGTGCCGGTGGCGATCGCGGTGTCGGAATTGTCCCCGTCGGAGCGCATCGTCTACGTCAACGAGGAGTTCGAGCGCCTCTCGGGCCAGGCCGAATCCGACTTGATCGGAGAAATCTGGGGAGCGCTCACCGGAAGCGCGACTGCCGCCAGCGACGACCGCGAGCTCAGCGACGCGATCGCCGACGACCAGGACTATATCGGCGCCTTCACCATCGCCCAATCCTCGCCTGCGAGCCTGAACGCCTGGTCCAACGTCATTCGCGACGATAGCGGCGCCGCCGTCTTCCGCCTCGTCGCTCTGTCCGAAGCCGGAAAACGCAGCGAAAGCGATGAGGCCCGGCTCGAACAATTGATCGGCCAGAAGGACACGCTCCTTCGCGAGCTCCAGCACCGGGTGAAGAACAATCTGCAGATGATCACCGCCCTCATCCGATTGGAAGCCCGCGCGCTTCCGGACGAGGCGATCGTCACCCGCTTCGACCGGCTGGCCGGAAGGATCGAGGCGCTCGCCCTTCTCTACCGCTCGCTGTCCGAGGGCGCTCAGGACGAGAATGTCGACCTTGGCACCTATCTCAGCGAAGTCGCCGCGGCGGTGATGCGCGCCCATGCGGTCGAAGGCATAAGCCTCGATTTGAAGGTCGACAGCTGGCCGGTCTCGCTCAACGTCGCCATGCCCGCCGGGCTGGTCGTCAACGAGCTTTTGACCAATTCGATCAAGCATGCGTTCAAGGGCCGCGACGGCGGCACCATCACCCTCCACTGCACGGTCCAGGAAAACGGCTGCCGGGTCGACGTCTCCGACGACGGCATCGGCCTTGGCAAAGGCGTAAAATGGCCGACCGACGGAAAGATGGCGGCCCTCATCGTCCGCTCCCTCGTCCAGAACGCCGGCGCGCGATTTGAGGTGAACACGGCGCCGGGCGAGGGGGTGGGGGTGACGATTTATTTTGATCGGGAGGATGCGGAGGCGGGGTAGAGCCGCCGAGCATAAGGGAGCGTTTGCGTAGCACACGGGAGTTTATGTCGTAGAGCAGCCGCATGCTGCCATGCCGGGGGCATGGTGGACCGGCTGCTGCGAGATTCGGCCGGCGGGGCGCGAGGCCTAAGCCGAGCGAACCCGTTCGGGGCCGCAGGCGACCGGAGGTCAACCGAAGCTGAGCGAAGCTCACCTCACGGAAGCGAAGCTGGCCGAAGGACAATTCAGTTCGGGAGGGCTCGGTTACTTGTTGCGATTAGGCGCGGAAGCATCTGAGCCGGAGTCGGAAGATGCGGAGTTTGTTGAATAAGTAATTGTGCACCCTCGATCACA
>DATKAY010000161.1:0-3119 GCA_035514495.1 Sphingomicrobium sp.
GGCGGATAGCCGGCGCCGTGAATGTCGCGGATTTCGCGGGGCGATGACGGATTGTCGCCCTGGTCCTTGCCTTGGGTGCCTCCGTCGCCGACGAAATGCTTGGCGGTGGCGATGACCCGGCCCGGCCCGAGGAATTCGCGAGTTCCGGCCGGGCCCTGAAGCCCCTCGACCATCTTGCCGGCATAGGCGGCCACGATTTCGGGGTCTTCCGAAAAGCCCTCATAGGTTCGGCCCCAGCGGTCGTCGCGAACCACCGCGAGAGTCGGCGAGAAGTCCCAGTCGAAGCCGGTAACCACCATCTCGCGAGCGGTAACCTCGCCGATTTGACGGATGAGCTCGGGGTTGCGGGCGGCGCCAAGGCCGATGTTCTGCGGGAAAATGGTCGCTCCGACGATATTCGCATGGCCGTGGACGGCGTCGATTCCCCAGATCAGCGGGATCGGGTCTCCAACCCAGTCGGCCCGGCTCGACGCGGTCCAAAAGGCATCGGCCAGCTTGAGCCATTCGGCCGCGGGAGCCTTTTCATTCCCTCCGGGAGAGCTGTTGCCGCCGGCCAGGATCGATCCGAACTTGTAGCGTTGCACGTCCTCGGGGGTGACGCTCGAAATGTCCGGCTGGATGATCTGGGCGACCTTTTCCTCGAGAGGCATGGCGGCGAGGATCCGGTCGATCCGCGCCTCCATCGCCGGATCGCCTGGAACCCGGCTCTCGACGTCCGGCCATCGCACGCGCTCGTTGCCAACCGCGCCTGGAACTGCCGCGACCGGCTGCGCGACGGGCGGCGGATAAAGGTTCGTGGCGCATCCGGCAGTCGCCAGGAGCGCCGCCGGGGCGAAGGCCCGTCCAGTCCAGTTCAGTCGAAACATTCTTTTAAGTCCTTCCTGCGGGCCTTGGCCGTGATCCGGCAAACGCTTGGTAGCGCTACCACTAGCAAGCGCGCCGCCGGGCCGAAAGCCCGCCTTGTCGCCGACCTTGTCCGCAGCCACCGCCATCGCTAAGTCGCAGCCGCAATGCACCCATAGCTCAGCTGGATAGAGCGCTGCCCTCCGAAGGCAGAGGTCGCAAGTTCGAATCTTGCTGGGTGCGCCATATGTTCGATACGGGAACAGGCAGAGAGGCGTCCGTAGCTCAACCGGATAGAGTATCGGGCTTCGAACCCGAGGGTTGCAGGTTCGAGTCCTGCCGGGCGCGCCACTTCAGCCGATGCCTTCAAAACGCCCGTCGCTGGCGACCCCGGCTCCTAGTCGCGCTCGTCGCCCGGGATCGGGGTGTCGGTGTGAAGCGCTTCCATGACGTAAAGGCGCTTGACGAGGATGTAGGTGACGACCGCCAGCGGCGCCGCGAACAGGATTCCGATCACGCCGAAGATCATCGCGAAGGCGAGCAGCGAAAACAGCAGGACCACGGGCGGAATGTGGACCGCATATTGCTGCACAAGGGGCTGGATCAAATAGGATTCGACCTGCTGCACCCCGATGTAGAGCAGCAAGGTCCACAGCGCGAGCTGGGGGCTGACGACCAGCGCAAACAGGATTCCCGGGATCGCCGCGATAACCGGGCCTGCGAAGGGAATGAATTCGAGCAGCCCGGCGAGCAGCCCGAGAACCAGCCAGGATTCGATTCCCAGCATCCACAGCCCGAAGCCGATCAGCGAGCCGATGAGGGTCATCGAGATCAATTGGCCCTTGAGCCAGAGCCGGAGCGCTTGATCGGAATCTTCCATCGCCTCGGCAACCAGCGACCGACGGGTCGGCGGGATCAGCTTGATGACCCCGGTTCGATAGAAATTCGGAGACGCGGCAAGGAAGATGCCGCCGAACAGCACGAGCAGGAAATGGGTTATCGCGGTCCCGAAGCTCGACAGCCACCCGCCGACATTGCTCACGATGGCGCCGGCGCTCGCCCGGAGGTCGGCGAGCAATTGCTGGAACGTGCCGGCCAGGCCAAAGCCGGCGAGCCATTGGTCGACCGTTTCCACTGCCCGCGGAAGCGAGCCGGTCAGCGTCTGCGTTTGCGCGACGATCTGCGCGCCCAGGATCCAGCCCGTCCCGGCGAGTAACGCAAAGAGCACGAGGACCGCCGTCAGGACTGCAAGCGAATCGGGGAAGCGAAGCCATTGCTTGAACGGCCCGGCGATGGCCCGAAGGATGGTTCCAACCACCACCGCGCCGAACAGCAGAACCAGAACGAACCGCAAATGCCAGATCAGGAAGGCGCACGAAGCGAGCGTGATGACGATCAGCGCGCGGCCGACGAATCCCCGAGCGTCATCTTTGCTCTGCGCGTTCCTCTGCAATCTCGTGCTCCAGCCCTGCTGCGTTCCCCTAAAAGTGCTTGGCGCCAGCAACTGTTCCGGTGCCCCAAGGATTCAGGCGGCCGCACTCCCCCAATTTTCGAGGATGTCGACGAAGCAGGTGAGCCAGGCGTTGGTCTGGTGCCCGTCGACGACCCGGTGGTCGATGGTCAGGGTGACATAGGCCATCGGCCGGATCAGGATCGCGTCCTGTCCGTCGATCTCGCGCACCACCGCGCGCTTCTCCAGCTTGCCTATTCCAAGGATCGCCGCCTGGCCGGAGTGGAGGATGATCGGCGCGGCGAGCAGCGAGCCGGAGACTCCATGGTTGGAGATGGTGAAGCTCCCTCCCGAGACATCGGCGCCGGTGAGCTTTCCCTCGCGGGCGCGCCGAGTGAGATCGTCGAGCTTCGAGCCGATCTGCTCGAGCGTCAGCGAACCGGCGTCCTTGACCACCGGGACGACCAGGCCCTTCTCGCCCAAAGCGGTCCCGACGCCGATGTCGATGGTCGGCGAAATTGCGATCCTATCCTCTTCCCAGCGCCCGTTGATCGCCGGCGCAACCGCCATCGCTTCCGCCGCCGCCTTGACGATATAGGCGGTGTAGCTGAGCCTGGTGCCGCCTTCGGCCTGTTCCGCCTTGTGAGCCGCGACGGCCGAGAAATCCGCCTCGAAGACCGCGGTGACGTGCGGCTGCTCGGAAACCGCGCGCGCCATATTCTCGGCGATCTTCAGCCGCATCCGGTCGTGGGGGATGTCGGCGGCCGAAAAATTCCGGGGCTGGGCAGTCGCCGGCTCGCCGGCCTTCGTGACCGTCGCCTGTGCA